>URCP01000113.1 GCA_900546315.1 uncultured Eubacteriales bacterium | reverse complement strand
CCGATGCTCGCGGGGCGTCTGCGGGATGAAGGCTTTGACGCGGTCGTCTTTTTCGACAGGCTGCGCGGGCTGTCCGCATATGACTGGCGGTCGGCGTGCCTCATCCGTGACATCGCGATACCGGACAATGAGACATCTGAGCGTCTGCGGCTCGTGGAGATGAAGAGCCTGCGTCCGCAATTCTCGGCGCGCGGCGGTGTCGGGGAGATGTGGGAGCGGCTTATCCGGATCATGAAAAAGCGCGGGGTGCGCTGCGCTTTCGTCTTCTCGAACATAAACGCGCTCCAGAACAGCTTTCCCGACAGTGCGCTTCAGGCGCTGCAGGAGCTTGACAGCCGCTCTCCGGAGGAACGCTCGATAGCGGTCTATATCTTCAGGGACAGCGACCGCGGAAAACTGCTTGATCTCGGAGATCGCGGCTCGGCGGCGTGGTACTCTTTCATGAACGGAACTCTCGCCGGGATAGTCTCGGACTCGGAGGCACGCGGTGAATCCGGGGTCGTGACGATCGGAGCGCCGAACGCGGCGGAGATCCGCAACCTACTCATGTATCTGTCTCACCGCCCGGAGCCTGTAAGCTTCGATTACTCGTCGCTTGACAGTATTTCCGCGCTGATTTCCGGAATATGCGGCGGGCGGCGCATGGGACTGCGTGATATCAGACGTGTGCTTGAGCGCGGCGGAAACGGCGTAAAGCTGACCTGTGACGCGGTAAAGACACTCTTTTCCTGCGGGCGGAGTGTGTTCGATGAGCTTGACGGGCTTGTCGGTCTTGAAAATTTCAAGGAATTCTTCCACCGCGCGAGGGACGGAATGACCGCTCTCGGAAGGAGCGCGCCGGGGAGTTCAGCTTATATCGGCGGTATGGATTCCTGTCGGCTCATTAACGCCAGAAGACCGGCGAATATTCCGGATTTCGCGATGAATATGTGCCTGGTCGGTCCGAAGGGAACCGGAAAGACGACCGCCGCGAGGCTTTACGGCAGACTGTGCTATGAGTGCGGGCTTCTGCCGTCGACGCGGTTATGCGCCGTCACGGGGCGGGATCTCATATCCGAATATGTCGGCGGAACCGCTGAAAAGACAAACCACCTGATACTCGATTCTCTCGGTGGAACCCTCTTCATCGACGAGGCGTACACGCTCGCGATGTCTGGTCATGGCGAAGAGGCGGTTGGGCAGCTTGTGAACGATCTCGAGGTATACAAGGGACAGTTTGCCGTCGTCATCGCCGGATACGAGGATCAGATGGACAGGCTATTCGCCGTGAACGAGGGGCTCGCGTCAAGATTCCCGAACGTCGTGCGGACGGAGGACTTCACGGCGGACGAGCTGCGGCAGGTGTTTGATCTTGGTATGCGGGAGAGGGGCGGCGGATTCATAGTCGGAGAGGATCTGAAAAACGCCGAGGAGGATCTTTTCGCGACGATGTACGCGTCACGCGGGTCTGATTTCGGGAACGGCAGGACCGTGACCGAACTGATCGACCGTATGAAGGCGCGCGCCGCGGAACGCGTCAGAAGGACAGGCGAGCCGCCGGAGCTGACTCTCGCGGACATTCCGGAGAAATTCCGGAACCTTATCGGGAAGAGACTGCGTGATATCGACGGCGTCCACGCGATGATCGACGGTATAATCGGTCTTGGCGGAGTCAAACGCTTTCTAACGCGGCTCGCCGACGACGTGTCAATATCCGGCACGGCAAACTGTCCGAGAAATTTCTGCTTTGTCGGTCCTCCCGGCACCGGAAAGAGCATGATCGCCGACCGGCTCGCGAAGATGCTCTGCATGCTCGGCGTCATAGGAAGGGAACACGTAGAGCGCACCGACGCCGCCAGACTCACCGGGAAAGTCCGCGGGGAGGGCTCAGCGCTTACGGATACGGTCAGGCGCGGCAGACGCGGCGTAATATTCATTGACGAGGCGTATCAGCTGCTTGAAACACCGGGAGGGAGGAGCGTCATTGAGGAGCTTGTGCCACTGACTGACGATCCGGCTCTGCGCGAGGATACTGTTTTTGTGCTCGCCGGGTATGAGGCGGACATCGCGAGACTGCTCGAGAAGAATATCGGTCTGTCATCGAGGTTTCCGGAGAGCACGAGGATCCGTTTCGACGGCTTCACGGCGTCTGAACTCACGGCTATACTTGAGCGCATGGCGTCCGAAAAGGGTCTCCGGACAGACGAAAAGTACCTGCGGCGCTCCGAAGCGGCGCTGGCGAGATATCTCACGACAACACCTCCTGATTTCGGAAACGGACGCTTCATACGGAACACGTATCTTCCGGGTTCGCGCTCGGCGCTGACAAGACGGCTGAAAGAGCGGCTGTCCTCTGACGATGACACGCGGATAGTTTCAGCGGAGGAGCGTGTGACCCTGACCGAATACGACCTGCCGGACATAATGCGCGGCTTCGCGCCTCCGGTCGGGAGCGATTACGACGCGATATGCGCCGTGAGCCCTGAAAAGACCCTTGTTGGAAAGAAGCAGGTCGCGGATTACATCGCGTCGCTCGATCAGACCGGATACGCCGCTGCCGGCACGCTGCATTTCACGCTCAGCGCGAGACCCGGATACGGTCGGAAGACAGCGATGATGGCGGTCGCCGCAGCGTACGTAAGGATTGGTCTGCTGTCCGGCGGAAGGATAACATATGTGTCAGACAGTTCTTTCAAGGGAGAATATCAGGGACAGACCGCGCCTAACGTGCGGAGGATAGTTATGAATTCGCTCGGCGGCATGCTCGCTGTGAGAAACCCGTCGTCGATGCTGTCTGACGGCAGAGGAACCGACTTCGGACGCGAGGCGCTGTCAGAGCTTATCAGCATGATGTCGGCTCACAGGCGTGACATCTCCGTGGTTCTGCTTGACGACAGGGAAGGGCTTTCGGAGCTTTACTCGGCTTATCCGGAGCTCGCCGAGCTTGTCGCCGGAGAATCCATGCAGGCGGCATTCACCGCGGCGGGAAGAGGCATGCTCTATATCGGGAACGCCGGTGAGCTCTCGAAGAACGGCGGCGCCCCGCTAAGAGCTCTGTTGCGCTGGTATCAGCGGAACGAGGAAGCGCGGCGTGTATGTATCGTTTTCTCGGACACCGGGGAGCGCGGCGAAAGACTGCTTGGTCCGGGCGCGGCGCTTTCCGAGATAGTCCCTCCGATGGGACGCGTACGCTTTACCGACTACACGGCGGAGGATCTGACCGCGCTGTTCGACGTCATGTGCGCGAGAGCTTACGCGTATAACGCGCTCAGGACGCCTCACTGTCTTGTGCCTGACGCGAAGCTGCGCGGGATGACCGGACATGTGATGGCGGCGCTTTGCGCCGGGCGCTCGTCGGTCGGCGCGGGAGCGGTGCTCGAGTATATCGACGGCTGTCTGACGATGAAACTCAGACGTGACGGGGCGGCGGCCGGGCTCACGATGCCGGAGCTGTGCCGGATGACATCGGAGGATATACCGCCTGAATACGAGCGTCTTGTCCATGAGAGCGAGCGCTTTGCGAAGATACGGCGGGATATGATACGCACTGATTCCGACGAGACGCTTATCTCGGGCGGTTTTGCGAGGGAGAATCTCGCGGCGGTCGCGTTTATCGAGGTCTTTCGGCATGGAGGGCGGATCATGACCGCGACGGGAACGGTCGTGAGTCCGGAGGGGCACGTCCTGACATCCGCGCACGTGCTGACCGGAGACTCGTACAAGATAATGCTGAGACGCGGAGAAAAAGCGATCACGTACGACGCGCGGATCGCGGCGCCGTCAGTCGGATGGTGCGACATGGGTCTGCTCAGGATAGACGACTATTCCATTATGCCGGGAGCTTTTCCGACACTGCCGCTCAGAGGTCCCGGAGAGGGAATCGGGCAGGACGAGAAAATAATCATCGCCGGGTACCCGTTCGGCGACAGCATAACCGGGGACAGGCGGGAACTGATTCTCTCAAAGATTTCCGGAAATATTGTCAGCATACAGCGGACCGGTCGGGGTATGGCGCGCGACGACATAACAGAGCGGTTTATGAATCCGACAGGCGATCCGGTTCTCCGCGTCTTCACAGACACGTCAGGAAAGTCCGGAAACTCCGGCAGCCCAGTCATATCAGAGAGCGACGGCAGGGTTATAGGCGTATTCTCGGGGTCGATTTGCTCTGAGTGGGAAGGGATTGACTTTTTCAGCCCGATTGAGTATTTCTGGCGGAATTTCACGGAGGACTGAAAGCGTGGATGATTTTTTTCAGAGAAAGGGAGCTTTCGTATTACTCGGGAGCAAAGTGCGAATATGAAGACAGAAAAATGTCCGGTATGCGGAAGCAGGCGCGTCGATCCGGAGAGCGTATGCTGCGGGGTGTGCGGATTTGCCCTCGCCTTTGCCGATCGGTTCGCCGACAGGAAGAGCCTTGACGACTACAGAGTCAGGCTCGCGGCGGCGCGGGAGACATATCTCACAGGAGACGGTTTCTTTGGCAGGTTCGCCATATCAGCGGACGCCGTCGGTGTTGTCGGAAAGTCCGGCAGGCTGTTGTTCTGGGACAGCGTGTGCGGCTTCAATGAGACCGACGGCATATCCGGGATAAGTATCGGCGGCGAGCACATTCTTGCCCTTGGCGCGGACGGCAGGGGCATGGCGTTCGGGCGCGGCGTTTACGGTCAGTACCGGACGTCAAAGCTCCCGTCAATGCGTTATGCCGCCGCCGGTGAAAGATGCAGCGTTTTTATCGACAAAAAAGGAAAGCCGCGCGTGACCGGACTCACGTTTCCGGGTCTGAAGACCGACCGTTCCGACGTGAGAAAGGCGGCTCCGGGCGATGGTTTTATCCTTATGCTTTACGGAGACGGAACCGCGGAGACACTTACAAGTACCGACTGCCGCGCCGTGTTCGGAAAGAGAAGGCTTGACGGAATTGTGGATATTGCCGCGGGAGACTGCGCGGTGTTTCTTGACAGAAACGGGAAAGTCATCATCGACGGTGTCAGGGACGGAGACACGAGACTGAAGTCACGCGAATGGAACGGGATCAGGTCCATCGCGGCGGATTCCGGCTTTGTTTATGGTGTGGACGGGCAGGGAAGAATGTACGGCGCGGGAAAGTGTCCGTCCGGTTTCGACCGCGGACGTTCCGATGTCTCGGAATGGACCGGCGTTGAGGCGATAACCTGCGGAAGAAGCTGCGTCGCGGCGCTGACGAAGGACGGAGGCGTCAGGTACGCCGGGATTTTCTCGCCGCATTTCGCCGAAGCTCTTCCGGAATTCTCGGAGCGCCTGCGGAGAATTATGGGAAAGTAAAAAAGGTTCCGCCGTGTGATATAACGGCGGAACCTTATATTCAAGCAAAAAAATAACCCGTACATGGTACGGGTTATCTGGCGCGCCTGGCGGGATTCGAACCTGCGACCTACCGGTTCGTAGCCGGGCACTCTATCCACTGAGCTACAAGCGCGTGTCATCACGGGAACTCCCGATGACCTTATTATTATACCACATCCGGAATCATTTGTCAAGTGTTTTCCCGAAAAAAGTTTTGAACGGGCAGAAAAATCATCCGCGCTTTTATACTTGCGGTTTCGCGCTCAAAGCTATTCTTCAAGGATATATGCTACACCGTATTTTTCATATCCGACGGCTTCCGCCAGCGCGATTGACGCGGTGTTGTCCGCGCGGCACTCCCATTGAGGGCAGATTCCGTTCCGGATCAGATGATGTGCCGCCAGAGCGGCGGTGCGTCTGGCGTAGCCCTTCCGGCGCTCGCTTCTGAGTGTCACGATTCCTGTATGCTGGATCACATCTTCCATATAAGGCATATCCGGCGCGTCGCAGACGGATACCAGTCTGTCGTTCAGAAAATATCCGGTGAAGTATTCCTTCGCCGCCTTCTCCTCAAAATATTCCCGCAGCCATCCGTCCGGGTTCGCCGCGGGAGACGTCTCGCGGAAGAATTCCTCATACAGAGGGTAATCGGATTTTTTCAGCACTCGCACGTCACCGTATTCCCGCACGCGCTCCCGAACGAATTCCATCAGCTGCGTTTTCCTGACTCTGAAAGAAGCCTCTGTTTCTGTCAAAAGACCGGCGGCGTTCATTCCCTGCCGCTTTCTGAAAAAATCCGTGTATTCCGGCGCATAGGAAACAACGCACACATCGTCCTTCACAAGCATATAAATCGTATATCTGCGTCCGAGTCCCCTGAGCTCTTCATTGCGTGATTCGGAAGAGACGAATGTTACGCCGCTTTCCGCTTCAGATATATCTGTCCCGCAAAAGCAGGAGTAAAAACGGTTTGTGATCGCATGGATCTCTTTTTTTGAAAGTTCAGCCATAACATACCTCCTGATCATCACGTCTCTGTTTTGCGGCGCTTTATTTCCGGGAAAGCATCTTCACCGCGCATTCAGACAGACCTTCGTGCGCGGATCGGCTGAACAGCGGCGATTTATTCGTCGACTTCCTCGAAAGCGTCCTTGCCAAGCCCGCATACCGGGCAGACAAAATCCTCCGGAACATCCTCCCACGCCGTTCCGGGAGCTATTCCGTTCTCCGGGTCGCCCTTCTCAGGGTCATATTCGTATCCGCAGGGACATACATACTTTTTCATTTTAATTACCACCTTTTTAATTAATGTATCAATGCTTTTTCAACCATTCATGATCTCGGATATGACGCCCATGATCTTATTATGGCATCTTCCGCATCCGGTAGAGCAGTGGGTCACTTTCTGAACCTTGTCGAACTCAGCCTCGACATCCTCAAAACGTGTTTCGTCATGGAGAACGCGCTCAATATCCGCGAGCGAGACCTTTTTGCATTTGCAGATGATTTCGTTTTCACCGTATTTCATAATGATTTTCCTCCTGAGCAATATATCGGACGAGACCGCCGCGCCTTGGCGCGGCGGTCTCACGCCATTTGCGATTATCAGCCGAAGTATCTGTCGAGAAGCCCCTTGAACGCCTTGCCGTGCCGAGCCTCGTCGCGAGCCATCTCATGAACGGTGTCATGGATAGCGTCGAGTCCGGCTTCTTTCGCGAGCTTTGCGAGAGCGGTCTTGCCGGCGGTAGCGCCGTTCTCAGCCTCTACACGCATTTCGAGGTTCTTCTTGGTGGAGTCGGTGACTACCTCGCCGAGGAGCTCCGCGAACTTAGCCGCGTGCTCTGCCTCTTCGTGAGCGGCCTTTTCCCAGTAAGCGCCTACTTCCGGGTAGCCCTCTCTGTAAGCGACTCTTGCCATTGCGAGATACATACCTACCTCGGTGCACTCGCCGGTGAAGTTGGCGCGGAGACCCTCGAGGATCTCATCGGAAGCGCCCTTAGCGACGCCGACGGTATGCTCTGCCGCCCAGACCATGTCGTTTTCCTCGACGAGCTTGAACTTGGACGCGGGAGCGCCGCACTGAGGACACTTAGCGGGAGCCTCGTCACCCTCATGAACGTAACCACAGATAGTGCAGATGTACTTTGCCATTTTTGTTTCCTCCATATAATTTATAAATTGTTTTTCAGATGACTTGCAGGATCTCATCCGCCCCGACGCTGTTGTCGGCGATCATATCGATTGTGATGAGTCCGAGTTTTTTTGAAAGCTGAAGATTCAGCTTTTCGAAGATGAGATGGAATTTACAGCAACCCTTGTCATAGCTGTTTCTCGAGCACTCATAAGTGTCGTCAAGGCACTTATTCATTGTGAGCGGCCCGTCAATAAGCTCGATCACGTCCCTCATCGAAATGAGTCCGGGATCGCGGGCAAGCTCGTAGCCGCCCGAAGCGCCCTTCTGCGACCGGACAAGCCCGCCGAGCATGAGCTTTCTGAGTATCTTGACCGTGAACCGCTCCGACACCTTAACGGCGTCTGAGACAGCACCGGAGTCCGCGAGCCGCTCTTCGCGCGCGAGATGGCTGACTATCCTGAGCGCGTAATCCGCCTCGCTTGTGATCTTCATTATCACACCTCAATCTATACCTCTTTGGTACACATTAATTATACACCATTCACGCGATTTTGTCAAGGGGTTTTTCAAAAAATTCCATATTAATTTTTTGTGAATTCGAAAATAAATTTGAGAAATGTCTTGACAAAACGGGGTGGATGTGATATAATATTCAAGTAAGCGCGAATGACGCTTACGGAATTGAATATGGAGAGGTATCGAAGCGGTCATAACGGGGCTGACTCGAAATCAGTTTGTCTTAACGGACACGGGGGTTCGAATCCCCCCCTCTCCGCCAGAACGCGGCTAAGCCGCGACAAAAGCCGCAAGGAGTTTCTTGCGGCTTTTGCTTTTGAAAACATGGAGAGAGGTACCTATGGACTGTTTGAATTATGAATTTTTTGACGAGTTTAAAGCACTTGACAATTTATGCAGAGATATCTACGGCGGATCTGCGGACAACAAGCTCGGCGTCACCTTGTATCTTGAGGATATGGACAAAAAAGCCTATCG
>URCP01000112.1 GCA_900546315.1 uncultured Eubacteriales bacterium | reverse complement strand
GCGTGTTCCCCGGGCTTGTCCCCGCAGACGAGGAGCATATCAGCGGTATCTGCTATGTATTTGTCGGCGTCGTAATCGTACATGTCCTCACCGAAGAGTTCGCGGTCGGCGCCGTACATGTCTCCGTCGGGGTCGTGGCGTTTCGGGATGGCGTCGGTCTCGAGGTAGTTTTCGAGGAGATCGAAGTATTTGTCTCTCGTGTCGGGGTGCCACCTTGAGGCTTGTTCTTCGGAGGTCGGGACGCAGCCGAGGGTGATGTCGCGGTTGAAGGTCGTGATGATGTGCGCGACGGCTTCGGCGCCCCAGAGCTCGGCGCCCTCGTTCATCGTTGAGAGGAAGCCGGTGACGCCGACTGATACGAGCGCGAAGACGGTTTGTACAATGAGCCGTTTTTCGAGCGCGCAGTTCATGTTTTCCTCGTCGTAGCCGAAGCTGTATTCGTTGGGGGTGGAGCCGGTTATGGCGCATATTTTTTTATTCATGATGTTCCCTTTCCTTTTTCAGAAATTTTGTGAAGGTCGTTCTTTTCGTGACCTTGGAAATATTATACCACGTCGTGGGCAAGGAAATTGTCGAATTTTGTATGGGAAATAGTATTTTCAAAAAAAATTTCCGCGAAGGTGAAAAGCGCCCGGAACGCGGGCGTTTTGTGCCGGTTCCGGACGTTTTGTCACTGTTTGTTTTTGTCAGCCGATCATGCTTCCCATGTCGTAGAAGCCGGCGGGTCTGTCCTTCATGAAGAGGGCGGCGCGGATGGCTCCGACGGCGAAGACTTCGCGGGAGGCGGCGCTGTGGGAGATCGAGAGGATTTCGTCCTTTCCGGCGAACATTATCTCGTGCTCGCCGACGATGGTGCCGCCGCGGATAGAGCTGATGCCGATTTCCTGCGTTTTCCGCTGTTCTCTTTTTGACGCGCGCTCGAAGGTGTATTCGGCTTCTTTGCCTCTGGTTTCGGTGACGATGTCTTTGACGGCGTCGGCGATCATGAGGGCGGTGCCGCTGGGGGCGTCGAGCTTTTTGTTGTGGTGTTTTTCTATGATTTCGATGTCGTAGCCGTCGCCGAGGACTTCGGCGGCGCGTTTGGCGAGGCTGATGAGGAGGTTGATGCCGAGTGACATATTCCTTGACCAGAAGACCGGGAGGGTTTTCGCGGTTTCTTTGATCAGGTCGGCTTCATCGTCGGTGTGACCGGTGGTGCAGATGACTACCGGGAGGTTTCTCTTTTTCGCGAAGGCTAAGAGCGGGCGGACGGCGGAGTGGTGGGAGCAGTCGATGATTACGTCGATTTTTGCGTCTTCGGGGATTTCGTCGAAGTTCGCGTAGATCGGGGTTTCGCTTGCCTGCGGGTTTATGTCTACTCCTGCGGTTATTGTTGCGTTGTCGTTTTCCTTTGCCGCTTGCCTGATTGCTGTCCCGAGCCGTCCGTTCGCGCCTGAGACTAAGATATTTGTCTGTTCGTTCATTTTGTGGTATATCCTTTATGTTTGAAGTTTTTGCGGAGCTTTTTTCAAAAAGCGACCGTTCCCCTTAATCTATAATTCCGTGGTTTCTCAGTGCTGTGGCGAGCCGTTCTTTGTTATTCTCTTCCATTTCGCAGAGCGGGAGTCTCATTTCGTCTGCGCAGAGACCCATTAATCCCATGGCGGTTTTTACCGGTATGGGGTTGACTTCGCAGAAGAGGGCGTTTATGAGGTCGAGGTATTTCAGTTGGAGGGCGAGGGATTCTTTTGTTTTTCCTTCGTTCCAGAGGGCGACGATGTCGTGGGTGTCCTTCGGTATTACGTTTGAGAGGACGCTGATTACGCCTTTACCGCCGAGGGAGAGGATGGGGACGATCTGGTCGTCGTTGCCGGAGTAGATGTCGAGGGAGTTGCCGCAGGCTTCGGCGAGGGCGGCTACGGCGCTTATGTTGCCGCTGGCTTCTTTGGCGGCGACGATGCGGTCGTGCTTTGCGAGTTCTTTGTAGACGGGGAGGGAGATGTTTACGCCGGTTCTTGAGGGGACGTTGTAGAGGATGATGGGTTTGTTTGTGGCGTCGGCGATTGCGGTGAAGTGCTTGATGAGTCCCTTCGGGGTGGCTTTGTTGTAGTAGGGGGTGACGAGGAGGAGGGCGTCGGCGCCGACCTCGCAGGCGTATTTGGAGAGGGCGATGGCGTAGTCGGTGTCGTTGGAGCCGGTTCCGGCGATTACGGGGACTCTGCCGGCGGTTTTTTCTACGCAGAGGCGGATGCATTCTTTGTGCTCCTCGTCGGTGAGGGTTGAGGATTCGCCGGTGGTGCCGCAGATGACGATGGCGTCGGTGGAGTTTTCGATTTGCCGCTCTATCAGTGCGGCGAGGGATTCGTAGTCGACCCTATTGTTTTTGAACGGCGTGACGATGGCGACGGCGGCTCCGGTGAAGATGGTGGTTTTTTGTGTGCTCATGGGTGATTCCTCCGAAAATAATAGTAAAGGTTTGTGCCGGTACGGCGCGGGAAATTGTGTATCCCGACAAAGTTTGCCGTCCGGCGGCGAAAAACAAAAAAACTGGTTGAAAACCAGCTATCCGTGTACTATAATATATATGAGGAACCACACCGGCCGCTGTGGTGTGACGACTGATGTTACCGGGATGCGATGAATGTTCGTCCGCTCATGATATTTCAGTAGACAAGATAGCTCTCCATCGCGGCGTGATACCACGATGACAGTTGCACGGCTGTTAACGCGTGCACCCAGACCGACATGACCCGCTCATTCCGGTCTTCGGCATGAACCGCCTTTCGGAACGCGTCGGCGGTCCGCGGGGACCTGTTCGTTCTTACTTTTCGGTAAATGCGCCTCTATCAGGACAAGAAAGCGAATCGCTCTTTGCCTTATTTATATGATAGCACATTTTTCCGCGCTTGTCAACCCCGTTCCTCAAAAACTTTCAAAAAACAAGGAGCATAATTCTGTGCAATGATAACAAACGAGAGAATAAAGACGGATCTTAAGACGAAGGATTTCTGGTACGACCTGCCCGAGGAGCTGATAGCACAGCACCCGAGCGAGGTGAGGGACATGGCGCGGCTGATGACGGTCGACCGGAAAACGGGCGGGATCGGGCACCATATCTTCCATGATATAGTTGATATGCTGAACCCTGGCGACGTTATGGTCATAAATGACTCGAAGGTGATTCCCGCGCGGCTTTACGGCACGAAGGTGAGCGAGGGGCACGCGCACGTCGAGGTGGTCCTTCTGCGCCAGCGTTCGCTCGACCATTGGGAGGCGCTCGTGAACCCCGGCAGACGCCTGAAGCCCGGCACTTCCATTGTATTCGGCGAGAGCGAAAACGGTGAGCCGCTTCTGACGGCGGAGATAACCGAGATTCTCGAGGGCGGCAACCGTATGCTTGAGTTTTCCTATGACCACTCGAAGTATACGATATATGACATACTCGATAAGATAGGCAATATGCCGCTTCCGCCGTACATCACGGAGAAGCTCGAGGACAAGAGCCGCTACCAGACGGTTTACGCCCGCGAGGAGGGTTCGGCGGCGGCGCCGACGGCGGGTCTGCATTTCACGCCGGAGCTGCTTGACAGGATACGTGAGAAGGGCGTCGCGATAGCGCCGGTGATGCTGCACGTGGGGCTCGGCACATTCAGACCGGTGAAGGAGGACGCGATAGGCGACCATCTGATGCACTCGGAGTTCTTCTCGGTGACGGAGGAGTCGGCGAGAGTGATAAACGAGCGCCGCGCCGCCGGAGGTCGCATAGTCGCGGTCGGAACGACGTCCTGCCGAACGCTCGAGAGCGCGTCGGACGACAATGGAATCGTCCACCCGATGCAGGCGGACACGGGGATATTCATCTACCCCGGCTACCGCTTCAAGGCGGTCGACGCGCTGGTGACGAACTTCCACCTGCCGGAGAGCACGCTGCTGATGCTCGTCTCCGCGTTCTCGTCGAGGGAGATAATGCTGAGGGCGTATGAGGAAGCTGTCAAGGAGAGGTATAAGTTCTTCTCGTTCGGGGACGCGATGTTCATCAGCTGACAAGTTTTTTGAAACAAGCTATTTGCGGATCTATCGCGGCCTCAGAATCGCGGTTTTGCCGCGCCAGCCGATGCGAGAAAAAGAAAGGTGACAATAACAATGCAGATAATAACAAAACATATCCCCGCCCCGCGCAGGGTGTCGGAGTTCAAGCGTATATATACCCCTTCCCGTTCGGTATACGACGGAGTCGACACCGCGCATTTCAGGCACGGAGAGACGTACGACTGGGTGGCGAACGATTTTTCGGTTCTCCGCGACGGCGATGAGTGGCATATCGTCGGAATAACGCATCCGTACCCGCCGTTCTTTGAGTCCGCGTTCGATTTTGACCCGGAGACGGTGCATGAGGCGGAGTATCAGCTGTTCCACGCGACGGCAACGGCGAAGAGCTTTTCGGAGCTTATGCGGAAAGACAGCTTCACCGACCGCGAAAAGATACTCTACCCCGCCGACCGCCCCGGAGAGGAGCCGGAGATATGGGCGCCGCATTTAATGAAGACCGGCGAGAGCTTCGGAATAGTCTACAGTCCGCGCGTCATGCGTCTCGCGTCGACTTCGGACTTCAGGACGTTCGAAACCGGAAATGTGCTGTTCACCTGCGATGAGCCGGCGGCGCGCGACCCTTATATCTTGTGTGAGAACGGCGTGTTCACCTGTGTCTGGTGCGGAGACCGCGGGATAATGCTGCGCCGGAGCGAGGATCTTGTGAAATGGAGCGACGAGGAGCTGATCCTTCCGCAGGTCTTTGAGAGAACGTCTTATGAGTCGCCGTTCCTCATGTACCGCGAGGGGTATTATTACCTGTTCGTATGCCTGTGCGACGGCAGGAACGGATGCTATGACGAACGGACGCTTATATTCGCCGCAGAAGCGCTCGACGGTCTGTCCGGCACCGCGCCGATAGCGACGCTCGACGCCCACGCTCCGGAGTTCGTCCGGGACGAAAGCGGCGAGTATATGCTGAGCGTCTATTATCCGGAAAACGGCGTCAACGCGGCGAGGATAGAGTTCAGATGAGCTTCACTCCTGAAAGAAATCTCCCGCCGGTGATAGCTGTGGTCGGACCGACCGCCTCCGGAAAGACCGCCCTCGCGATAGCGCTCGCGAAACGCCTCAGGGGCGAGATCATATCCTGCGACTCGATGCAGATTTACCGCGGGATGGACATCGGCACCGCGAAGCCGACAAAAGAAGAGCTCGCCGCCGCGAGACACCATATGATAGACGTCGCCGACCCGGAGAAGGATTTCTCGGCGGCGGATTACGCGTCGATGGCGCTGCCGATCGTCTACGACATACTTTCGCGCGGGAAGCTGCCGATATTCTGCGGCGGGACGGGTCTCTATCTCGACGCGGTGCTGAACGGCGGGAGCTACACCGATGAGAGCGCCGCCGACACGAAGCCGGATGAAACCCTGCGCGCTTCCCTTCTCGCGGACGCGGAGCGATACGGCGCTGAAGACCTCTGGAAGCGCCTGTCGGCTGTTGACCCGGAGTCCGCCGCCGCGATTCACCCGAACAACATAAAAAGGGTCGCGCGCGCCCTCGAGATCTACCTCTCGACCGGCAGAACGAAAACCGAGAATGACCGGATATCAAGAGAGCGGACGAAGCCGCGCTTCTCATATGCCCTCCTGATGCCCTCCCGCCCGCGTGACGAGCTTTACAGCCGTATAGACCTGCGTGTCGACATGATGTTCGCCGACGGTCTCGGCGACGAGATAAAGCGTCTGCTCGCCGGGGGAAAGCTCGTGCGCGGCACGACGGCTTCCCAGGCAATCGGCTACAAGGAGGTTCTCGACGCGCTCGACGCCGGTCTCCCGCCGGAGTCCGCCTCGGACGCGATAAAGCTCGCTTCCCGCCGCTACGCGAAGCGCCAGCTGACTTGGTTCTCGAGGAAGGATCATCTTTTCCCGGTCGATATGCGCCCCGCCGACCTGCCGGAGAGCGCGGATGATTCCGCTAAATTTGAAGTTATTGTAAATAATGCGCTGAAACTCTTAACGTTTGACGCGTTTTGTGATATAATTAAAGAATGAACGGAAGTCGATGAACGGCACAGCTCCATTATAGCTGTAGAATATATATTGCGTAAATGGAAAATAAGACAAGAAGCGGCAGGTCGCGTCTCGCGGACCTTGTCGTCCATATCGCGACGATAGCGGTCGCGGCGGCGGCGCTGGCTTATCTCGGGTATCACTTTTTCGAGGGCTTCTCCGCCGATATCGAGACTGAGTACGCGACGCTCGTGACCGACAGCGACGTCGTCCCGCTCGACGCTTATATAATGCGCTCCGAGTCGGTGATTTTCGCCGCGTCCGCGACGTCCGGACACAGCGTCGGCTATGTCTTCTCTGACGGGACGAAGGTTCACGGCGGGCAGGTCGTCGCGAATATTTACACCGGCGACGGTTCCTCGGACGAGGCGATAGTCGACCTCGACCGGCGGATAGACCTGCTTGAGTCCTCGAACCTGACCGACGGCATGACGTCGTCTGACACATATGTCATTGACTCGAAGATACAGAATTATTATTACCTGATACATCAGTCGACGCTGCTCGGGAATTACTCGAACCTGACAAAGCGCCGGGACGAGCTTCTGACACTGATAAACAAGCGGAGGATCCTGACCGGCGTGACGACAGGCTATTCGGACAGAATCGAGAGCCTGACCGCCGAGCGCGCGATGCTGAGCGCCGGTCAGGACACGATCGCGGAGTCGGTCGAGGCGCCCTACGCCGGGTATTTCTACTCGACGACCGACGGGTATGAGTCGACGTTCTCCGCGTCGAAGGTGGAGAGCCTGACTCTCGCGGAGTTCGACAAGATGCTGTCGTCACAGCCGACACGTTACAGCGACCGCACTGTCGGGAAGATGGTGTCGGATTTCAACTGGTATATAGTCTGCGAGACGACGCGCGACAGTCTGAGGTATTTCACGAAGGGGTATTCGTACTACGTGAATTTCCCGTACAACGACGATATTTCAATAAAGATGACCCTTTCGAACATCGTGAGCGAGGTTGGTTCCGACCGTGTCCTGCTGGTCCTCGAGACCGAACGGATACCGGAGGATTTCAGCTTCCGGCGTATGCAGCCGGTCGAGCTTGTCAGGTCGTCCTACACGGGCTACCGCGTGCCGATCTCGGCGGCGAGACTTGTCGACGGGAAGCAGGGCGTGTATATCATGATCGGAAACACGATTGAGTTCCGTGAGATAGACATCCTGCTAGAGATGGACGGCTATTATATAGTAGCCGAACAGGACCCGGTGAACGACCCGGATTACGCGTCGAAGCTCGGTCTTTACGACCAGATAGTCGTCAGCGGAAAGAACCTGTACGACGGGAAACTCATATCATAAGAGGAATTTATAAATGGATGATCACTTAGTACATGATGAAGACAGATTCGCCCCCGAAAAGGTGCGTGAGCGTTTCGCGGACGCGCGTGCGCGTATTACCGCGGCGAGCAGAGCGGCGGGGAGACCCGAACCGAAGCTCGTCGCCGTCACGAAGACGGTTCCGGTTGAGACGATAAATTTCGCGATAGAGAATCTCGGCGTGACGACGATCGGCGAAAACCGGGTGCAGGAGCTGCTCTCGAAGTATGATTCGCTCGCTTCCCCGCCCTCGGGTGAGAAATTGTCGGTGCATCTTATCGGCACCTTACAGAAGAACAAGGTGAAGTACATAATCGATAAGGTCGACATGATCGAGTCGGTGGATTCGCTGTCCCTCGCCGCGGAGATCGACCGTCAGGCGAAGAAGCATGGTCTGACGATGGACATTCTCATCGAGGTGAACATCGGGCGCGAGCCGCAGAAGGGCGGAGTCATGCCGGAGAACGTCGGGAAGCTTATATGCGATATGTCGTCTCTTTCGTCGCTGCGGCTGCGCGGACTGATGACCGTGGCGCCCAAATGTGACAAAAAAGAAGACTATCTGAAATATTTTTCCGAAATATGTTCGATTTTTCTTGACATTTCACGGAAAATGCCGCATAATATATGTATGGGGGATTCTGTGCCCGGAGAAACGGGGACGGATAGTGGTCATATAGACCTTTCCGCCATTGACACATTGTCGATGGGCATGAGCGGCAGCTTCGAGGAGGCGATTGCCTGCGGTTCCACCGAGATAAGACTCGGCTCGACCTTGTTCGGTTCGAGACCGCCTATGGCGCCGGTGAATGATCCCCCGGACAAAGCGGATCAGACTTGAATTTGCAAATCCGCTCCTTGATTTCTATAAAGGGAGCGTGTCGCCCTATGGGCGTGATATCCGCACGGCGGATAACTATAAAGGGAAAAAGCCAATAAAATTTGGAGGATTAGTAACATGGGAATCTTTGACAAACTGAAGCAGGGTATCGACCCCGAGAGCAATCAGGACTACGACGAGCAGGACGCTTACACCCAGCAGATCCAGAACGATTTCGGCGACAGCCAGATGTATAACCAGAACACCCAGCAGAACTACGGTCCGGTTGACCAGAATTACGGTCAGACCCAGCCGCAGGACGCCGGAATGCAGGTGAGCGGCAGCTCGCTTGAGCTCAAAGTAGTGAAGCCGGAGCGTTTCGACAACGTCCCGCAGATCGCGAACCACCTTCTGAACCGCCG
>URCP01000111.1 GCA_900546315.1 uncultured Eubacteriales bacterium | reverse complement strand
CGACGCCGACACAGGCTCCTATCGAATCGTAATCCGGGTTCCGATGCCCCATAATGAGCACATTGCGCGCCTTCGCCATATGCAGAGTCAGCTCGCTTGCGATAACCCTCGCCCTGACCTTCGTGCGCTTCTGAACGGTTTTTGTACGACCGCCATAGAACTCTGTGTTATGCGCGTTCTTGACAACAACCTGATCGCCGCCGCGCTGAAGAGCGAGATCGAGCGACGCGTGCGCGTCATGATCCTTGTCCGCGAGAGTTCCGCGGACCCGCGATATGCCGATAGACACTGTCACCGGCATACTTCCCTCGCCGATACGCACCTCGCGGATGCGGTCGAGAATATCGAACTTTCTCTCGATGAATTCATCGAGATACCTCGCTTCAAAAAGGAAAATGAACTTATCCCTCTCGTATTCCTTGAGTATTCCGCCGACAGAATCCGCCCACTGCTTGAGTATCGCCTCAACCTCCGCAGACGCCGCGCGGTACTTTTCCTGCACGAACTGCATCAGCTCGTCGAGGTTGTCTATCATCACATAAGCGATGATCGTCTCCTCATCCGCGAGACGCGCCGCGAGCCTCTGGAGTTCTGTGCGCTCGTTCCAGACGGTGATTATATACTTCTTGCCCTGCGAGGTTATATTGTAGCCCTTTATACGGAAGATGCGGTCATAAGCCAGAGCCGTCACGCCGTCCTCGTTATCGGACGCGTCCTGATCGCCGAGGCTCTCGGGGATCGACATCGTGTCGGCGAGTATCTTATCGATCGTCACGTCGCAGACGCTGTCGATATATTTCGCGTACAGCACCTCGCGCGGATTCGCTATCTTAGTAAACGCGCTGTTGTACCATATTATCCGTCCGGACTCGTCGCAGATGACGACAGGCATATACAGCTTCAGTATGAAATCGAGAGTGATGCTCCCGAGCACCGGCGAGAGCTTCTCGTCGTCCGGTCCCGCCACGCGGAAGCTGAAGAATCCGTAAAGCCTCGACGCGAAGAACTCAGCGAGAACAAGGCACGCCGTCATGACCGCCCCGGTCACAAAAGGATCGAGAGACGAGACAGATGTTATAACCGCGTAGAGTATAAAGAAGAACACCGCGACCGCCACGGCGGTCACGAGCCGCCAGGATATCTTATAGACTTTCTTGCCATGCTTGTTGTTCAATCCGGACTCAGTCCTTTCTGTTGTTATTCCTGATCATTTTTCTCGTGTGGTTCTCGCGGAGCACCGTCGTCACGCCGACCACTGAGAACAGCAGCGCGACCGACATCGGATTCACAAAGGTGAGCACAAGCGCAAGCGCCCCGAACAAACACCCTTTAGCGCCGAGCGATGAAGGTCTGAACACCTCGCGTATCCCGGCGTAGACAAATCCCGGAGTCAGAATGACAATGAGATTCTGAGCCGCCGCCGTGAGCGGAAGCGTCGTCTCCCCGTCTGAAGACCCGAACAGCACCGCGAAGAAATACGCGACAATGAAAATCACAGCAGACACGCTGTCGAGCTCTATCCGCCATCTGACGGTGCGGTAGGATATCTCGGTCCTGACCCCGATCTCGGGAATCCCGGACTTTTTTTCGTTTCTGTCGTCATCCGCGTCTTCCGGACGCTCATTCTGAGGAGCATTCCCCGTCTTTTCCCCGGACATGACCGGCAGACGCCGCACGACAAGGCAGTGCGTGACCGGCAGACCAAGATCGACATCGAACGTTTTCGCGATAAGGCGCATACCGACCGTCGTGAGATACGACATGACGATCATCATCGCCGCGAGAGTACCTGGAAGGAGCACCTCCACACTGTATATCATCTTTTCGATATCGCTCTCAGAGAATATCGCCTGTCCGCCGCCGACCGTCGTGAAGCTGAGTTCCGACAGCGTTTTTCTTAACGGCTCAAAGCACTCGTCGATGACGTTTTTTATCGTCTGAATATCAAAAGCGCCGCGCAGAGCGTATATCCTCAGAGAAAAGACAACTATGAGCAGAAGCGTCGAGGCAACGGCGGCGGCGCCGATCGACACCGCGCGGCCGCTCTTTCCTCTGACCGTCAGATATATCGGGAGCGCCAAGGCGGTCGGAAGAAGAGCGAAAAGCGCCGATGCCATAGCGGACACGAACTCCCTGCCGCCCGCCGCGAGGACTATAAGCGACACAAGAAACGCCGCCGCTCCGCACGAGAAGACGAGCGCCGCCCTCTCGCGCTTTTCCCCGGAGGCAAGCGCGAGAGAACAGATCATTGCCGCCCCGATCACCGAAAACGGAGCGCCTCCGGCTCCTATCGGATCAAGCGCCGAAATGATGCCCGCGGCAAGTCCGATGACCATGAAGACAATGACCGTCGGCAGGCGGAAAGTCTTATTTCCGCCCTCACCATCTCTCTCTGTGTTTTCAGTATTCCCATTGCCGTTCATGATCATCACCGCCTTTCCCGACGACACGCAATAATATTCCATAGTATCTTATTATAGCACCTTTTCGCGCGAATGTCCATAGCCTCATAATAAATTTACGTTAAATTTTTTATTTACACGGGAAATTATTCCGTAAAGCGTGAAAAGACCTCCGCGCCGGGGCGCGGAGGTCTTGATTTCTACCAGGTTTATTCAGCTTTCAGAATGATGCCGATGCCGTAGCGTCCGCTCCTGCGTCCGAATACCGAGAGTCCGGCGTCGTCCTCCATGCGGAAGGTGAGTGTGAACGACGGCTTGTCCGCTATCTTCAGGAGAATCCTCGACGGGATCTTCACAGAGACGAGCGTTCCGTAGCTTCCCGCCTCGTCGAGCTGTCTCACTGCCGGCTGATAGTGATGCGACAGCGAGCCGCGCGAATCCGCCGGGCAGTCAGGAAGTACGATCTCAGCGAACTTTTCTCCGTCGCAGGAGATCGCGAGCTTTCCGGGGGCCTTGTTCTCGTCGGTCTGCTGGAAGGAGTTGCGGTTAGCGCCGGGGTCACAGCGGTAGCCGAGCATATAGTTGAGATCGACGCGGTTCGCGGCAAACTTATCCGGGTAGTCGTGCGACATCATCGTGCGCGTCGACGCCTCGAAGATGAGCTCGAGATCGTCCGCGCCGTCAAAGCCCGGTATCTCGTCGGTATTGACGTCAAGAGTGAACTCACCGGAGCCGAGACCGCTTACCTTCGCGCCCTGAATTGCCGGAATGATTCTTCCGAAGCCGCTTCCGGTCAGCGCCGAGGGCTCAGCCGTGTAAACGTCCTCGCGCTCGCCGTCGACATCGAACAGCACAGCGTTCGACATGACAGCCTCGCTGCCGTCGAAGAGCGTCCACATGAGAACCGCCACTCCGTCGTGATCCGGCATGACTGTGCGGATGACGCCAGCGTCGAACTCGCCGTAGCCCTTCCATATGATCGAATATTCGCCGGCGTCAGCGATCGAGTCTCCGTCGACCGGGTCGCAGAGCCTGAGCTGCCACGAGATATCGAGCGCCTTACCGTGTCTGAGGTCGGTGAAGCTCGAGCCGAACATCGGAACCGAGATCAGATCCCCGGGTCTGACAGTAGTCATCGGAGCGAAATCCGCGCCGAGGTAATCCTGGGAATGCAGGTCGCGAAGGCTCGTTCCATACTCGTCGTAGCCGAAATCCTTATCGCTGTTGTCTATCTTGTAATATCCGTTGAACTCATTGACGACGTCATGGAACTCGGTGAAGACGAAGCCGCAGAGCTTATCGTGGAGTCTGAACTCGTTTATCATGTAACGATACTGCCACGAGATATCGCTGTCTCCCGCGTTTCCGTCGACGCCCCAGACGTTTCCGCACTCGCTGTTCATGCAGGGGACGTCCGCCATCGTGTAGCCGCTCTTGTAGTTCTTTTCGGAGCCGACATGAGCGCCCTCGCAGAAGCTATGGACAACGTTCTTGACGTTCTCATAACCGTTCGAGTAGAAATGCCATGTGTTGACGTCCGTCACGGTGTGGTCCTGATTGCAGACGGAGTTGTCCTCGATGAGTCTCGTCGGGTCGAGCGCCTTCGCCTTGTGGAAGCAGTCGACAACCCACTCCGCGGTCTCGGCGGTGTACTCGCGCTTCTCGGTCCCGTCCTCGTTCTTAAGATTGGAGAAGAGCCCCCATGTCTCGTTGAAGACAACCCAATAGAATATCGACGGATGACTACGGTCGCGCTTGATCTGCCACTCCATCTCGCGCTCGAACTGAACACGCGCCTCGGGCGTCGGCTCACCCCAGAAGCACGGAATGTCCTCCATGATGAGAAGTCCGAGCTTATCGGCATAATAGAGCTTCAGCGGCTCCTCAGCCTTGATATGTATGCGCGCCATGTTGATTCCGATGCGCTTCAGGCGAAGTATCTCCTCGCGGCAGTCGTCGTCGGACGGGAGAGTGAAAAATCCCTTCGGGTTGAACGACTGGTCGAGCACGCCGTTAATGAAATACGGCTTGCCGTTGAGAGTGATATAGCGATGTCCGTGCTCACCGAATACGCCGGTCCCGATCTCGCGGATGCCGAAATAGGTGGAGACAACGTCAGCCGTGTCGCCGACCCTGAGAGCGATAATTCCTTCATAGAGGTTCGGCTCCTCGGGCGACCAGAGCGCGGGCTCGTCTATTCTGAAAACAAGCTCCGCACTGCCGTCCTTCACCTCAGCCGAGGCAGTCACCCCGCCGAAGTTGGAGTCGACGACGCATCCGTCACATTTCCCGGCAAGCTCCGCCGAGATCGTGATTTCACCGTCAAGACTCGTTTTAATGAAGAAGGAGTCGATCCAAGCCTCGGGTCTCGCCTCGAGCCATACAGTCTGCCAGATGCCGCGCGCGTTGCCGTATCCCTGCTTGCCGTAGGTCTGCGATCTCGCGGAGATATCGGTCGCCTCGACCTCGATCGTGTTGTCGCCGGAGCGGTCCCAGACGTCGGTCACGTCGAACTCGAAGCGCGCGTAGCCGCCGCGGTGAGAGCCGAGCTCCTTCCCGTTCACCCTGACGACGCAGTCATAATCAACCGCGCCGAAGATGAGGAAGACATGCCCGCCCTTCGGAGACCATCTTACGACCCGGCAGTAATAGCCGGTACCGTCCTTGTCGTCCTCGATCCCCGAAAGCGGAGAGCCCCACGGATAGGGGACGTTGATCTTCTTGTCATAAACAGGGGAGTCAAGCGAGAAATCCCACTCGCCGTTGAGGTTCAGCCACTCGGAGCGGCGCATATCCGGCTGCGGAAAAGCGTTTTTCATTATCATATCATAACATTCCTTTCACGCATACCTTTGCCTGCCATGACAGGCTGGTATGCCTCTTAATAATGATTATAATACAATAATCCCCGAATGTCAATCCCAAATACCTGCATCAGGGTATAAAAAATCAGCATTTTACATAAGCTCAAGCCGGAACCTCCACCGCCTGCGCCGCGAGACGCTTTCCCGCGTCGTATATATAACGATAGCGGACAGCAAGATACATTGAGACCTCGCCGATAAATTCACGGTTCCGCGGCTGCAAATCGAAATCCACCGAGCAAATGTCTCGGTACCTGACTGAAAATCTGCCGCCAGACCGCTTCCATCCGCCATAAAGAGCGTGTCTCATCGAGCGATCAACATTAGCCGCGCTCGTTTTCGTCTTTTCAGCGATATCAGGATACAGCGTTTTTGTGACAAGGTCAAGTCTGTCCGGATCATCAGACACTATCATCAGGGCGATGGTCAGATAGACACAGCCGTACTTCTTCCTGCCGCAGCAGTCATATTTCCGGACCACCCCGGCGGCGAGCGTGCGGATCACCCTCCAATAAGCCTCTGTCATCGCTTTATTATCAGTTTTTTCGGCATATTCACCAAGAACGAGGAGCATCATATCCCGCAGTGTCGCCACATCGGTATCGATAGGTATCAGCATCAGCTTTGTACCGATAACGAGCTTGCATTCCTCTCCGAAAACAGAAGTCGTAAACATCTTCTCGTCGTTATCACTCTCGGTGAAGCAGACGCACACGGCGTCACTCTTACCGCAGACATACCGGTAAATGAGCTGCTGCATACTGTCGGTGCACTCCCGCGCGAAGCATATGATGCAAGCGATATTTCCCGCCGCGAGCCTTTCCGCGATCTTCCCGTCATCACAGCTTATGACGTCGGGAGAGAACTTCATGACTTCGGTAACCATACCGAAGACCGCCGGATTATTTCCGTTACTTATGACAAGTACTGCCGATGGATCAAACATTGTTTATCTTACCTCGCATTATAAATATAAATGTTATTTTGCCGAGAATAAAGTATGATGTTTCCATACCGCTTTCCGTAACTATATTATATCACGTTCCGACAGTTTTTTCAATACCAGAAACTAACGAGCTTTCGGTCATGTTATGTGTTCGTTTAGAATGTATATATGAATTTTCTGTGAATCAGCGAGTCTTTTTGTAGAGAAAAAAACAGGAGACGCCGCGGCGCCTCCTTGCGTTTACTTTTCGGATATGATCAGTGTCATGAGGGATTTTTTCTGTCCCTCGGTCGGCGGTTTCAGCTTGCCGTTCTCAAGAAGAGCGGTGATACAGTGGAGAAGGAACCACCCGTCACAGTTGAACACATACTGAAGCTCATACTCCGCAATCTTCCTCAGTCTCTCAGGAACCCCGGCGAGAACCGCATCGGAGTACTGCTTTTTCATCAGGTCGAACTCGTCCCGGTGTCTTGCCTTTATCTGGTCGCCGAAAGCGACGAGTCGTTCGTTGATCTCCTTTGTCGTGAGGAGTACAACTTGCCATGAGGACTTGAAATTCCCGTCATAATCACCATTAGTCTTGATAAACCCTCTTTCCGCGAGCCACGCGTACTCGTCCTTCGACAGAGGTCCGTCCTCCTCGCGTTCATAGAGTGACAGGACGCGCATGGAATCCTCGGCATAACGCGAGCCGACGGTTATGGCGTGATCGGTCCACTCGCTGTTGATCTGCCAGAGTATGTTTCTTCCGCTGCTGTTCCACATCGGGCCGCACCAGTTATTCATGTAGACGAAATTGTCCGGATAGACGGTATCCGTGGATATGACGTCTGCCTTGAATATGTTTTTTCCGCCGTCCGGGCGGATAGTCGCCACCTCGTCAAAGGATATGCTCGCACTCTTTCTCTCGTTCTCGCCGGAACAGGCGGCTATATACGGGATGAGCGTCCAGAGAAGGAAATTCCTGTCCGCCGACGGCGAAGTTTCAAGAGAGATCGGCTCGTCAGTCTGCCGGCAGACAATGTCCGGGGCATCAAGTATGCCGGATTTCGTCAGCTCATCAAAAAGCTCGTTCGCGAATATTCCCGCAGCGTGCCTGTACATATCGTTCTGAATTTTCAACAGCTCTGTTGAAGGCTCCGAGATAATGAAAGTAGTCTCGTATTTTCCGTTCCTCTCGCGCAGATACCCGTTTTCCTCAAGCAGCGCCGCCTCGCTCTCGATATAGACCGGCGAAACCCCGAGGGCGTCTGCGATTTCATTAACCGACCGCGCGGTGTTCCTGACGCAGTAGCAGATATTCTGAGTGAGTACGGATCTGAACATGTCTTCGGTGTTCTTCGTTCCGGTGGAGCCATTTATTCCGTAGGCGCTGAATCTGATCGGGTTGAACCCGAGTTCGCTTGTGTTTCTCATCTTTCCGATACCTCGTTTAAGTTCTTTTTTTGCCTCAAACAAGTGCCATTTGACAGTTCCGAGCGGGATACCGAGGGCTTTCGCGATGTCCGCCTGCCTGCGGTTCTCGAAGTAGTACGCGATGACGATCTGACGCTGAGTTTTTGACAGATAGGCGATCTCGCGGCGAAGTTTCTTCAATATTCCGGTGTCATCCTCAATGTTTATCTCCGCGTCCGGGTCCTCAACAAGTTCGGCTACCTCGTCGAGCGGAACCCCGACCATGAAGTTTGCGCTGTCTCGATAGTAATTGCTGAGCGCGTTGTGCGCGACGGCGCGGATGAAGCTGTCGGGATCTGAGATATCGTCTCTCTTCAACAGCGCGGCAAAGGATCTGGCGGCGATCTCCTGAGAGAGGTCCTCCGCGTCCTGAAGAGTCCGGCAGCGCTTGAGCGCGAACCCGAAAATCTTCTTAAGATTCCCGCCTATAATAATCTCGGCTTCTTGTCTTTTCACTTGTTTGTACCTCACTGAAAGCTTTCGTATATATAGACACGGGAATCTGAAAAGGTTGGGAAAAAATCAGAATCTTTTCGGAAAAAATAAAAGAGCTTGATTTACAAGCTCTTTAATCAAACGCCCATTGAAAACCGAACAAAGGAAGAAAGGAAGGGGAAACGAACTAACGAAACTCAAACTTGAACAAGTTTGAAGTTCAAGCGCTCGGTCTATTAGTATCGATCAGCTGAACACATTACTGTGCTTACACCTTCGACCTATCAAACTCGTAGTCTACGAGTGACCTTACTAGCTTGACGCTAAGGGATATCTAATCTTGAGGTGTGCTTCACGCTTAGATGCTTTCAGCGTTTATCACATCCGCACGCGGCTATCCAGCTATGCACTTGGCAGTACAACTGGTGCACCGGAGGTGCGTCCGACCTGGTCCTCTCGTACTAGGGTCAGCTCCTCTCAAATATCCTACGCCCACGACAGATAGGGACCGAACTGTCTCACGACGTTCTGAACCCAGCTCGCGTACCACTTT
>URCP01000110.1 GCA_900546315.1 uncultured Eubacteriales bacterium | reverse complement strand
CCCAACCCATCTTTACCCCCCCATTATTGTTTGGTGCGGGGGGTTCCAAAAAATTTTCCCAAAAATTTTTCTCCCCCCCCCGCCCCCCTCCTTTTCAAAAGCTTTATACAATTCTTAAAATCTGAAATCGCGGCGATTTGACGTCTCAATGGCGTTAATGTTCGCTCTCGCTATCTCACGGACCTTTTCCTTCGGGATATTCCCGAGCTCGCGGTCGATCAGCTCAAAGCCGATCTTTTTCGTATCCTCTGTCGCGTAGTCGGTCAGGTACTCGGCGAGCGTCATCAGCGCGTTCGGGTGGCAGCAGTTTTGTATCTGCCCGCTCTTGCACAGGCTCATGAACCGGTCTCCCGTCCGCCCCTCGCGATAGCACGCCGTGCAGAACGACGGTATGTAGCCGAGACGCATCAGCCAGTTCACGACCTCGTCGAGCGTCCTCTGGTCCGAAACGTCAAACTGCTCCGAGTCATGCGGTCTCTCCTCCTCACAATATCCGCCGACAGACGTCCTCGAAGCGCCGCTTATCTGCGAAACGCCGAGCCCCAGCATCTTCTCCCTGACCGCCTGATTCTCGCGCGTAGAGATGATCATGCCCGTATAAGGCACGGCAATGCGTATGCACGCCGCGATCTTGCAGAACAACTCGTCGGTCAGACTGTTGTCAAACGCCGTCGGGTCGATGTCGTCCGCCTTCTTCACTCTCGGAACGCTGATGGTATGCGGTCCGACGCCGTGAACAGCCTCAAGATGCTCCGCGTGCATCAGAAGCCCCGCGAACTCATAACGGAACTTATCAAGCCCGAACAGCACGCCCAGCCCGACGTCGTCAATCCCGCCGTCCATAGCCCTGTCCATAGCCTCCGTATGGTAATCATAATTGTGCTTTGGTCCTGTCGGGTGCAGCTCGAGGTAGCTCTCCTTATGGTAGGTCTCCTGAAACAGAATGTACGTGCCGATACCGGCGTCCTTCAGCATCCTGTACTCCTCGACCGTCGTCGCGGCAATATTCACGTTGACGCGGCGGATCGCGCCGTTCTTGTGCTTTATCGAGTAAATCGAGTTTATGCACTCGAGTATGTACTCGATCGGGTTGTTGACCGGATCCTCTCCGGCTTCGATGGCAAGGCGCTTGTGCCCCATGTCCTGAAGCGCGACGACCTCGCGCGCGACCTGCTCCTGCGTCAGCTTTATGCGCTTTATGTGCTTGTTCTTGTAGTGGTACGGGCAGTAGAGACACCCGTTGACACAGTAATTCGAGAGATAGAGCGGCGCGAACATAACTATGCGGTTGCCGTAGAACGCGAGCTTTATCTCCTCCGCGAGACGGTACATCTCCTGATTCAGCTCAGGTATATCGCACGCTAAAAGCACCGACGCCTCGCGGTGTGAGAGCCCGGCGCACCTCGTCTCGTTTCCGCTCTTTCTCGGACGCGCCTTCTCGAGTATCTCACGGATGAGGGCTTCGTTGTGCCTGTTTTTGTCGGCATATTCGAGGGTTTCGAGGATTTCCTCGTGATTGATGAATTCCTCCGCGTGGAGAGATTTCGGATTGTAGACTGCCATTTTTGTTTTGTCCTTTCTTGCGGGTCAGAATCAACTTTCCCGTCAGATAATATTTACTTTTTTATATCCCCGCGCGCGGTCACGATCTCGTATCCGATCGACTTCATCCGCGCCGAGAGACAGTTCCTGCACTCTGCGGATTCCTCGCCGGTGCAGATTTTGTTGTTGTAAAGCTCGTATTTCTTTCTCACCGCGACCGGGCTGAGGTTCGGCATGACGACGTTCGCGCCGGCGAGAATTCCCTTTTCGCGCCCGAGCGGGTCTATAGTCCCGAGCGCCGTCGTCGACGGGAGAAGAATGTTCGGCTTGATGAGCCGGATCAGCGACAGCAGAAACGTCGTCATTTCAAGCGTCCCGGCGGGACAGTCCCGGAACGGCGTGTCCTTATGCGGAATGAACGGACCGATGCCGCACATATCCGGTGAGAAATCCGCGATGAATTCAAGATCCTCCGCGAGACACTCCGGAGTCTGGAACGGCGAGCCGACCATGAACCCACACCCGACCTGGAAACCGAGCTCCTTAAGGTCTCTCAGGCACCGCATTCTGTTGTCGAACGACATCCCTTCCGGATGAAGCTTCTCATAATGCGCCCTGTCCGCGGTCTCGTGGCGCAGAAGATACCTGTCCGCGCCCGCCCCGCGCTTTCTCGCGTAGTCCTCGCGCGTGTACTCGCCAAGCGAGAGGGTTATCGCGCAGTCCGGGAACTTCTCCCGTATCTCCGAAACAATCGCGCAGACCGTGTCAACCGGAATCACGCCCTCCCCGCCCTGCATGACGAACGTCCGGAAGCCGAGCTCATAACCGGTCGTACAGCAGTCGAGTATCTGCTCCTTTGTCAGAATATATCTGTCGCATTTCCGGTTTGAGCGTCTGATGCCGCAGTAGAGACAGTCGTTGCGGCAGACGTTCCCGATCTCGATGAGCCCTCTGACATAGACGTCGTGACCGTATATCGCCTCGCGCTTCTTCACGGCGAGCTTCGCGGCAAGCTCTCTTGTGTCGTCGTCGGCGTCTTCGATCAGGCGCCGGTATTCCTCCCCCGTCAGCTTCTCCCCGGCGTCAAGGCACAGGATGGACAGCATGGCGCGCTCTGTCATTTCTTTTCACCCGTGAGATTCGAGTACGCGGTCTTGACGCTGATGCCGGGCAGGTTCCCGATTTTCCCGGCGAGGGCGGAGATCACGTCCTGCGGCGCGTCTATCGCGATTGAGACGATGTTTATCCCCCTCTGGTGGTACGGTATCCCCATCCGACCGATTATGTACTTTCCCGACTCGTGCAGAAGCTCGTTCAGAGCCCCGACCGAGTCGGTGTTCTCGACGATTATGCCCATCACGGCGACTCTTGTTTCCATATATCTCCTTCTTTTTCGTTTATTCGGGCGCCCGTCAGACGCGAAAAGACCGCCCTCCGGTGAACGGAAAAGCGGTCAAAGATACAAACACACGCCGGGGACTATAAATCCTCGGTAAAAGTATATTCTGCCTCTCTCCTTTCACTCGGATCGTTTCCTTACCTTATGTCGGATATGATATAGCTATCAGGCGATTTCCGGAATATCACCTTTCCCTCCGCTCCGCGAACAGGTCAGGAGACATCCGCCCTGATACAATTATACCGTATTCCCGCCGGTTTGTCAAGTGTTTTCTGAATTTTGCCCTCAAAAATATACGCGTGTGAAAATTTTCGCGGTTTTTTCGCATTATTTTTAATTTACGTATTGAAAATTCACGGGAAATGTTATATAATATATTGTGTGTGGATATGCCTCGTTACGCATAGCGCCAAATCAGTACTCTCGCGAAAGGTATGGTCATCAGGAATGAACCTGCTCTATCTCAAATACGCGGTCGAGGTCGCCGCCTGCGGCTCGATAAACAAGGCCGCCGAAAAATTATATATCGGCCAGCCGAATCTGAGCCGCGCCATAAAGGAGCTCGAGTCCTCGCTCGGAGTCACCATCTTCGGAAGATCGTCTAAGGGAATGGAGATCACCCCGGACGGCGAGATATTCCTCGGCTACGCGAAATCAATCCTGAAGCAGGTCGACGCGGTCGAGGGACTGTTCAAGAGCGGGCGGTCCGCTCTGCGCTTCTCGCTCGCGGCTCCGGCGGCAAGCTATATCGGCGAGGCGTTCGCGTCTTTCGTCGGGCTTATGAAGCAGGACGGGGAGGCGAGGATACGCTACCGCGAGTGCGGTGAGACCGACGCCGTCAGACGCGTTATGCAGGATGATTTCAGACTCGGTATAATCCGCTATCCGGCGGCGCATGACAGGTACTATAAATCTCTGCTCGAGGACAAGCGGCTCGACTACGAGCTCATCTGTGAGTTCAGATACCTTCTCATCTTCTCAAAGAACAGCCCGCTGGCGGGAAAAGAGCGGATTTACACCTCCGACCTCCGCGAGCTCACCATGATAACTCACGCGGACCCGGCGCAGCCCTTCTCTCTCCCGGACCAGAAAAAGGACGAGAGCGACGGCGAGCCGTCGCGGAGCATCGTGGTATATGAGCGCGCGAGCCAGTTCTCGATCCTCGAGAAGGACCCGACGACCTATATGTGGGTCTCCCCGGTTCCGCGGGAAACGCTCGGGAAATACGGGCTCGAGACGCGCGAATGCGAGGACGACCGGCGCCTCTTCAAGGACGTCATGATCCACGAGACCGATTACCGCCTCGCCGAGCCGGACAAGCTTTTTATCTCCGAGCTCTGCCGGGTGAAGCGGGAGGTGTTCGACGAAAACAGGAAATAACCAGTTATGCGGTTTATGATATGCGGCTATGTCAAAACCGGTCTTTACAAAGCGGCATTTTTGTGTTATACTTTTAACAACTGTGTTGCCGCGTCATAACATTTTATTCTTAAGGAGGAAAGCGGCAGATGAAGCTCGACAGGATGATCGCCGTCAGAACGAACAAAACGGTCTGGCGCGACGGAGACATGTGTCTCAAGGTCTTCGACCGCACCTACTCGCGCGCTGGCGTCCTAAGCGAGGCGCTGAACCTCGCGAGGGTCGCGGAGATCGGCGTGAGGGTTCCGGAGCTGCGTGAGGTCAGACCGATCGACGGCTGCTTCACGATCATCACCGATTATATCCCGGGAAAAACGCTCGACAGGCTGATGCGTGAGGATCCCGGACAGAGAGCGCGCTATATGGAGCTCTTCGTGAAGACTCAGCTCTCGGTGCAGGAGAAGACCTGCCCGCCGCTCGTGAAGCTGCGCGACCGGATACGCCGGAAGCTGCCGCTGACCGACCTCGAGGCGACGCTGAGATATGATCTCATCTCACGTCTCGAGGCGATGCCGCAGACCGAGAGGCTGTGCCACGGAGACTTCGAGCCGGAGAACCTGATCCTCGGCGAGGACGGGGAGATCTGGATTCTCGACTGGTCCCGCGCGTCGCAGGGAAACCCGGAGGCGGACGCCGCGAAGACGTGGCTGAGGTTCATGATAAACGGCGACCCGGCGGGCGCCGACGATTATGTCAGGGTGTGGAGCGGTATGACCGGAAAGTCTGCGGACGCCGTCCACGAATGGATACCGATAATCGCCGCCGCGGAGGCGATGGACGGCTATATGTCGGAGCGCGCCTTCTGTCATGAGATCGCGCGGAATTACAGGTTTTCGAAATAACGGCGTCACAGACGCCGGAATATTAATTTTAAGGGCAGACGCTGACAACGCGTTCTGTAAAGGTAACTCAAATGAAGATCATCGTATGTATCGGAAGTTCATGTCATATCAAGGGCTCGCGTCAGGTCGTCGAGCGCCTTCAGGAACTCATCGCCGAAAAGGGTCTCGCAGACCGCGTCGAGCTCGGCGGAACCTTCTGCATGGGCAGATGTAAGGACGGCGTCTGCGTCACGGTTGACGGGGAGTTCCACTCGGTCGACTCGGATAAGGTCGACGAATTCTTCGACACCATAGTGCTTCCCGCGCTTAAGTGACACGCGCCGCGGAAAGGACGTCATGGAATTATGATCACGATTCAGATTTGCATCGGCAGCTCCTGCCATCTCAAAGGTGCCCCCGAGATCGTAAGACTGCTTCAGAAATACATAAAGGACAACTCCTGCGAGGACAGGATAGCGCTTACCGGCACGCTCTGCGCCGGGAGATGCAACCGTGACGGTGTGACCGTCACGGTCGGCGACGACGTTTACACGGGAGTGACGCCGGAGGGCTTCGACGCCTTCTGGAACGACAAGATCGTCCCGGCGATGAAAGCCGACGAATAATCACCGGCAATAACCATTTTACCTTATAACCGCAACCCTTTACCGCACGGCTTTTTCGCGCGGCAGAAAATCGAAATAAGTCAAATAAGACCAAATCCGAAAGGCATGGTATAGAAAATGGCAAACTGTCTGACACTGAAGAAATCAAACTGCAAGAACTGCTATAAATGTATCCGCCACTGTCCGGTGAAGTCGATAAGGTTCTCCGCGAACCAGGCACACATCATCGGGAACGAGTGCATACTCTGCGGACAGTGCTTCGTCGTATGTCCGCAGGACGCGAAGGAGATCGTCAACGAGACCGAAAAGGCGAAGGTTCTCCTCGCTTCCGGAGCCCCCGTCTGGGTCAGCCTCGCGCCGTCCTTCATCGCGAACTACGACGGCGTCGGAATCGCGCCGATGCGCGCGGCGCTCGAAAAGCTCGGCTTCGCCGGTGTCGAGGAGACCGCGGTCGGAGCGACAATCGTAAAGAACGAGTATGAGAGGATGCTCTCGGAGGACAACTGCGACGTGCTGATCTCGTCCTGCTGCCACTCGGTCAATCTCCTCATCCAGAAGTACTTCCCCGCCGAGCTGCCCTACCTCGCGGACGTGATGTCCCCGATGCTCGCGCACTGTCAGGATATAAAAAAGAGAAATCCGGGCGCGAAGTGCGTGTTCATAGGTCCCTGCGTCTCGAAGAAGGACGAGGCGGAGTATTACGAGGGCGTCGTCGACGCCGTGCTCACCTTTGAGGAGCTGACAAAGTGGCTCGAGGAAGAGGGAATCACTCTCGAGAAGAACATCGACGTGACTCCGGAGAGCCGCGCGCGCTTCTTCCCGACGACCGGCGGAATCCTCAAGACGATGACGAAGGACATACCCGGATACACTTACCTCGCGATAGACGGCGTCGAGAACTGCATCGAGGCACTGAGAGACATCGAGAGCGGAAAGATCCACCGCTGTTTCATCGAGATGTCCGCCTGTTCCGGAAGCTGCGTCGGCGGCCCGGTGATGGAGAAATATCACCGCTCGCCGGTCAAGGACTACATGGCGGTGTCGAATTACGCCGGAAATCGCGATTTCGACGTCGCACAGCCGGATCCGGTGACTGTGCGCAAGCATTTTATCCCGATAGAGCACAAGCTGCCGATCCCGACGGATATCGAGATCGCGGAGATACTCAAGAAGATGGGCAAGCTGCGCCCCGAGGACGAGCTGAACTGCGGCTCCTGCGGATACAATACCTGCCGTGAGAAGGCGGTCGCGATCTATCAGGGCAAGGCGGAGATATCGATGTGTCTTCCCTACCTCAAGGAGAAGGCGGAGAGCTTCTCCGACTGCATCGTCTCGAACACGCCGAACGGGCTTATCGTGCTCAACGAAAATCTCGAGGTTCAGCAGATAAACGACGCGGCGAGAAGAATCATGAATATCCGCAGCGCCTCTGACATTCTCGGCGATCAGGTCGTGCGTATCATCGACCCCCAGCTGTTCGTACAGGTGCTGAACACGAAGCGAAGCGTGCGCGACCAGCGCGTTTATCTCGCGGAGTACAAGAAGTACATCGAGGAATCGGTTATCTATGACGGCACCTACAACCTGCTTGTCTGCATAATGCGCGACATCACCGACGAGGAGAACGAGCGCGAGAAGAAGGAATCGATCAGCCGCCAGACTGTCGAGATCGCCGACAAGGTGGTCGACAAGCAGATGCGGATTGTCCAGGAGATAGCGTCGCTCCTCGGCGAGACCGCGGCGGAGACCAAGATCGCCCTGACAAAACTCAAGGAGTCGATAAACGATGAATGATCTCTGCGCCGATATCGGCTACAAAAGCGTGAATCATTACGGCGAGCAGCTCTGCGGCGACCATGTGGATATCGTAGAGCAGGGCGAGAACTCGACCGTCATCGTCCTCGCGGACGGTCTTGGCAGCGGCGTCAAGGCGAGCATACTCTCGACGCTGACCTCGAAGATAATCTCAACGATGATGAGCGAGGGGCTGTCCCTTGAGGACTGCGTCGAGACGATCGCGGCGACGCTTCCGATATGCTCGGTGCGCGGCGTCGCGTATTCGACGTTCACTATCCTGCACCTCGTGAACAACACTGAGGCGGAGCTCATCGAGTACGACAACCCGCAGACGATACTGCTCCGGGACGGGAAGAATTACGATTATCCGCGCACCGAGATGAATATCGGCGGGAAGAAGATATATAAGTCCGAGATAAAGCTCACGGAGAAGGATATCTTCATTCTGATGAGCGACGGATGCCCGCACGCCGGGATCGGGAATGTGTACGATTTCGGCTGGAAGCGGGAGGATATAATCTCGTTCATGGAGACCTTCGCGGACGTCGGGTATACGGCGAAGACGCTGTCGACAATTCTTGTTGACGAGTGTGACCGGCTTTACAACAACGAGCCGGGGGACGACGCGACGTCCTGTGTTATCCGTATCCGGAAGCGTGAGCCGATGAATATCCTTTTCGGACCGCCGTCGAACCGGGATGACTGCGACCGGATGATGTCGCTGTTCTTCTCGAAGGCGGGAAAGCATATCGTAGGCGGCGGAACTACTTCGTCGATCGCAGCGAAGTACCTCGGGAAGCCGGTTCGCGCGAGCCTGAATTTTGACGACCCGGAGATTCCTCCCACAGCGGAGCTTGAGGGCGTGGATCTTGTGACCGAGGGCGTCATCACGGTGAATAAGGTGCTTCAGTACGCGCGGGATTATCTCGGCGAGAATAAGTCGTATGAGCATTGGAGCATCAAGCGGGACGGCGCGTCGCTTATCTGCCGTATGCTGTTCGAGGAGGCGACCGACATCAAATTCTTCGTCGTCCGCGCGATAAACCCTGCGCACAAGAACCCAGACCTACCG
>URCP01000109.1 GCA_900546315.1 uncultured Eubacteriales bacterium | reverse complement strand
CTTGAGCTGAATCTGAAAGCCTTCGAGCTCGGCGACAGAGCCAGAGCCTGAGAACAGGGGAAACACATGACAAGATATTTCAATGAGGCAATGGAGACCGCGCCGCGCCAGCAGCTGTTCCATCTCCAGTCGTATAACCTTTCACGCACAGTGTATCACGCGTACAAGAACGTCCCGATGTACAGAAAGCGCATGGACGAGGCAGGTGTGAAGCCGGAGGACATTCTCTCGGTGAACGACCTGAAGAAGCTCCCGTTCACATATAAGCAGGATCTCCGCGACAACTACCCGTATGGTATGTTCGCCGTACCGCCGTCCGAGCTCCAGCGCATACACGCGTCCTCCGGCACCACCGGAAAGCAGACGGTCGTCGGGTACACGCATCATGACATAGAGATATGGTCGGAATGCGCCGCGCGGGCTCTTGTGGCGGCGGGAGCGACAAAGGACGATTTCGTTCACGTCTCCTACGGCTACGGACTGTTCACCGGCGGTCTCGGCATACACAACGGCGCCGAGATGATGGGCGCGACGGTCATTCCCGCGTCGACCGGAAATACCGCGAGACAGCTCACGATAATGCAGGACTTCCATTCGTCGATACTCTGCTGCACGCCGTCCTACGCGCTCTATCTCGCCGACGCGATGAAGCAGCACGGAATCGACCCGGAGTCGCTGAACCTCAAGGCGGGCATCTTCGGCGCCGAGCCGTGGACAGAGGAGATGCGCCGCGAGATCGAGAGCCGCCTGCACATCAAGGCGTATGATATCTACGGTCTCTCTGAGATCTCCGGACCCGGCGTAGCGTTCGACTGTGAGTGCCAGAACGGGCTCCATGTCAACGAGGATAACTTCATTATCGAGATAATCGATCCGATCACGGGCGAGTCGAAGCCGGACGGAGAGCAGGGCGAGATCGTCTTCACCTGCATCACGAAGGAAGCTCTCCCGCTCATCCGCTACCGCACACATGATATTGCGAGCATCACGCACGAGAAGTGCGGGTGCGGAAGGACCTTCGTCAGAATGTCGAAGCCGTGCGGCAGAAGCGACGATATGCTCATCATCCGCGGCGTGAACGTCTTCCCGTCCCAGATCGAGAGCGTGCTGCTCTCCTGCGGAAACGTCGATCCGCACTATATGATCATTGTCGACCGCGTCAACAACCTCGACACGATGGAGATACAGGTCGAGGTGTCGGCGGAAAACTTCACCGACCAGGTCAGGGGCTTTGAGGCGATGGCGGCAAAGATATCGGCGGCAATGCAGTCGGTTCTCGGAATCGCCGCGAAGATCACCTTCGTCGAGCCGAACACCCTCGCCCGCAGCGAAGGCAAGTCAAAGCACGTCATAGATAAGCGCAATCTTCACTGAATATAATACTAAGGAGGATATACCATGATAATCAAGCAGATATCCATTTTCGTTGAGAACAAGCCGGGAAGACTCGCGGAGATCACCGAGATCATCGCGAAGAACGACATCAACATCCGCGCGCTTTCGGTGGCGGACACGACTCACTTCGGTATCCTCAGAATAATCGTCGACGATCCGGAGATGGTGCAGAGGGTGCTCAAGGAGGCAGGGCTGACCGTCTCGATAACGAGCGTCATCACCGCCGCGATAAACGACAGACCGGGCGGACTTGCCGCGGTTCTGAAGCTCTTTGCCGCTCACGATATCCAGATCGAGTATATGTACGCGTTCATCGCGAAGAGCGAGAACGAGGCGTATGTCGTCATGCGCATCGAGAACGAGGATGAGGCTGTTAAGCTCCTGAAGGAGAACGGCTTCACCGGAATGAACGACTGAACAGCATAAATACCGCAGTGCCGGATGTGCTCCGATTAGGAATGCGTCCGGTGCTTTTTTTGCGAATTTACACACCGTGAATAATATGTTCATGCGCTGTTAACGCATATCTGATATAATATATACGGTCAGATGAATGTTAAATGATTTGCGGTGACTGTAATTACATCGTGACCATCGCGCTGATTCCCATTCAGCGGGGAGAAAGGAACAAAATGAACGGAAATTTCACACAGAGCGGAAACACTTTCTATCAGAAGCCTCCGCGGAAATTCGACACGAAGAAGCTGCGGACGGTGATAATCGCCGCGGTGGTCGTGATTATCGCGCTTTCGATCGGCGCGACCTCGTGGTATACGGTCGACGAGAAGCAGCAGGCGGTTGTCACGACCTTTGGGAAGGTGACGGATATAACCGGCGCCGGATTTCACTTCAAGCTGCCGTTCGGAATTCAGAGTGTCGATAAGGTCGACGTCATCGTCTACGAGAAGATCGAGCTCGGATACCGCAGCGACGAGAGGTGTACCGAGGGATATGACGTGATCGAGAAGGAATCGAAGATGATAACCGGGGATTACAATATCGTCAATGTCGATTTCTTTATTGAGTTCAAGATATCCGACCCGGTGAAGTATCTCTATAATTCGCGGCAGCCGGAGACGATACTCAAGAACCTGATTCAGTCGCAGATACGCGCGGTGGTCGGTTCGGCGTCGGTCGACGCGGTGCTGACCGACGGGAAGACGGACATACAGCAGAGGGTCAAGGAGCTTGTGACCGGGATACTTGAGGATTATGACATCGGGCTTACCCTGACCGACGTGAAGATTCAGGATTCCGAGCCTCCGACAGAATCGGTCATCGAGGCGTTCAAGGCGGTCGAGACGGCGAAGCAGGGAGCGGAGACCGCGATAAACCAGGCGAAGGCGTATTCGAACAGCGAGCTCCCGAACGCGCAGGCAAAGGCGGATAAGCTGATCCAGAACGCGGAGTACCTGAAGCGGAACCGGATAAACGACGCGGTGAAGCAGATCGCGCTCTTTGAGGCTATGTACGACGAGTACTCGAAGAACCCGGATATCACGAAGATACGTATGTACTATGAGATGATAGAGCAGACCCTGCCGGGCGTGAAGCTCTATATCGACGTGTCGGACGGCTCAACCGAGAAGTTACTCCCGCTCGAGGATTTCAGCGGGAATAAGTAACTTTGATTATTCAGAAAGGAACAAAATGAAGAAGATAATCATTACTGCGGCGATAATCGTCGTTCTGCTGATAACTCTCTCCGGCGCGTTCTACACGGTCGCGGAGAATGAGTACGCGTACACTCTGCGCTTCTCGGAGATCGTCAACGTCACGAACGAGGCGGGGCTGCATTTCAAGCTGCCGTTCATCGACGAGGTGCGGCGGTTCCCGGATACTACGCTGATATATGACATACCTCCGTCCGAGGTGCTGACCTCCGACAAGAAGAACATGACGGTTGACAGCTACATTATCTGGGAGATCTCCGACCCGAAGACGTTCTACCGTACACTCGGCACTACAAATGAGGCTGAGGCGAGACTCAACGCTGTGACCTACAACTCTCTGAAGAACCTGATGGGCAAGCTCGAGCAGAACGACATCATAAACATGGACGACGCGTCTGAGAGAAACGATATCTACGCCGGAATCACGACCGAGGTCGCGGAGATATGCTCGACCTACGGGATAAACGTCCTTGACGTGCGCATCAAGCGCTTCGACCTCCCTGGCAACAACGAGCAGGCGGTATATGAGAGGATGATCTCCGACCGCAGCCAGATCGCGGAGAAGTACACGGCGGACGGCAACTACGAGGCGTCGATAATCCGCAACGACGTCGACAAGCAGGTCAACATCATCGTCTCAAACGCGGAGGCTGAGGCGGCGCGCCTTGAGGCTGAGGGCGAGCAGGAGTATATGCGGCTTCTCGCCGAGGCGTACAACACGGCTGACAAGAAGGATTTCTACGAGTTCACGCGCGCTCTCGACGCGCTGAAGGCGTCTCTCACCGGAAACGACAAGACGGTCATAATCGACCGCGACTCGAGGCTTGGGCAGATTCTTATGAACCCTGAGTCGGTGAAATAAATATAATAACGCGGAGGCTCCGGATGACGGGGTCTCCGCTTATTTTCGCGGAAAAGCCGCTTTATGGTCGTTTAGTTCACAAAAATTAATAAAATGTATGATGAAATAATTTCCCGGATATGATATAATAATTACGTTAATTTTTTGTATGGAGTTGATGTGATGTTTGCGCCGCTTGTTTCGGGGCTGTCTTTTTATGACATCGTTATCTATTTCGTGCTTTTCACGATTGCCGGGTATATATGTGAGGTCATCTTCGCGGCTATCGTGCTCGGAAAGTTCGTCAACCGCGGATTTCTGAACGGTCCTTGGTGTCCTATATACGGCTTTGGCGTCGTTATCGTGGCGATATGCCTGAAACCTCTGTCGAAAAGTCTGCTTGTGCTTTTCATCGGCTCGGTGCTTCTGACGTCTGTGCTCGAGTATTTCACGGGATATATACTCGAGAAGGTGTTTGACCAGAAGTGGTGGGACTATTCGGACGAAAAGTTTAATCTCGGCGGGTATATCTGCCTCAAGTTCTCGCTTCTCTGGGGTGTCGCTTGTACGGCTGTCGTCAAGCTCGTTCTGCCGGCTGTCGACGCGGTGATACGGGTTGTGCCGCATTTTGTCGGGCTGATCGTCACCGGGGTGATTGTCGCTCTGATGCTGATTGACCTGTCGGCTACCGTCATCACTATCATGGGAATCAAGAAGAAGATACGGCTCATAGATTCGACCGTCGCGAAGCTGAAAGCGGGCACCGAGGACATGGGTGGCTTCATCTCGAAGGAAACCCTCATCGTCAAGGACAAATACGAGGAGATAGCGAAGACCGCCGGAGAGAAGAAAGCCGAATTCGCCGAGAAGAAGGACGCCCTCGCGAAGTCTGTCGCCGAAAAGCGCGAAGCGAACGCGGAGAGACGCGAAGAGCTGGCGAAGTCTGTCGAAGAGAAGTACACGGCTTTCGTGAAGAACCTTGGTGAGAAGCGCGGCGAGAGACGACTCATGAAAGCTTTTCCGTCCCTGCGTGAAAAGCGTGTCGACAGCTCGCTCGGAAGGCTCCGCGAACAGCTGAGGCTCATCTCCGAAAAGAGCGAGGAGCGCGCCGCCGAGAGACAGAAGCGTGTCGAAGAACAGTACGAGGAGAAAATTCCCGAGGGCGCGGAGAAGCCGTTCGGCTGCGGGCTGTGCTTCACTAAGCTGTTCTGGCTCTTCATGATCGGAAACGTCGCGGGGTTCCTGATGGAGACCTTTTGGGCGTTCTTCATACAGCGGCGGGTTGAGCTGCGCGTCGGGCTTGTCTGGGGACCGTTCATACCGGTCTACGGGTTCGGAGCGGTAATTATGACGCTGCTGCTCTACAGGTTCTACAAGAAGCGTGATCTCGTTACCTTCGCGGCGGCGGCGGTCGTCGGAGCGGCGTTCGAGTATTTTTGCAGTTTGTTCCAGGAATTGGCGTTCGGCACCGTCTCGTGGGAATACAGCGGAACCACCGCTAATATCGGCGGGCGCACGAACCTCATGTACGCGCTGATCTGGGGCGTGCTCGGTCTGCTCTGGGTCAAGGACTTCTATCCGCGCATTTCGAAGCTGATCGAGAAGATACCGAAAAAGATCGGCTCGCCGCTGACCGTCATACTCTGCGTCTTCATGATCGCGGATATGTTTGTCTCCGGCACGGCGGTGATACGCCGCGGACAGCGGATGAAGGGCATACCGGCGAACGGCGGGTACGAAATGTGGCTCGACAAGCACTTCGACGACAAGTATCTTGATTTCGTTTATCCGAATATGATATATGTAGACGAAAAGAACGAAACCGAGGCTGACGGTGAAACGCCGGAAACCGCGGATGTTCCGGAAGAGACTTCCTCATCTGACGAATAATATACTGAAAAAAGGAGCACGACGCGTTCGCGTACGGCTCCTTTTCCGGCGCTTACAGGCATTTCCGGATTTTACAGAAATTTTGTGTTTCATTTTCCGCTGATATGGATTATAATATAATATGGGCAAGAAATCAGAAAGGCAGAAGAATTGATGGAACACATACTGATAAACTCAGGCAAGCTCAAGCTGATGCTCTCTCGCGAGGACATCGAGCGTTATGAGCTGTCGGACGTCGTCGGAAACGGGAACAATTATCCGGAGGGAACCTCAGAGCAGAGAACGGCGCTGCGCAAGCTGCTCGACGACGCGGAGCGCATACCCGGCTTCGACGGCGGACAGGGAAGACTGTTCGTTCAGCTCTACCCGTCAAGGGACGGCGGGGCGGAGGTTTACATAACGAGACTGACAAAGGAACCCTGCGCGGCGGTCGGTTTCAGGAAAGACGGCGATGTCATGAAAATCACGAAAACCGGTGTCTTCGATGAGCTCTCTGACCTCATCGGCTGCTGCCGGGCGCTTTCCGGTCTCGGCGCGGAGCACGGCGGGCGGATAATGTCGGACAGTTCGGCGTTCTCGGACGGCAGGCGGTATTTTCTTGTCCTTTCCGGTACGATAAGCTGTCGGGAATATCTCGACGGCGTATCATCGCGCAGAATCGAGGCGGTCATCGGCGAGTTCGGGCGGAACACCGACAGTCTGCACGCGGAAGCGTATATATGCGAGCACTGTTCGTGCGTATGTGAGACGAGCGCTGTCAGGATTCTTTCGGATATGTTATAACCGATGTATTTTGTTTCCCGGGCAATATGAAAATTGTCGTTAATTAGGGGTTGAATGTTGCGGGAAAATGTGGTATAATATAAGGTAAAGAATGGCGTCTGGCTCAGTCGCTGTATATCACTTGAAAGGGTTCCGCCATCAGCGGACACGGTCGAAAAAAATGAATCTCGAAGAACTCCGCCATGAGTGTGAAAACTGTCAGAAATGCGGGCTCGGCGCAACCCGAACCAATCTCGTTTTCGGCGTCGGGAACGAGGACGCGGACCTCATGTTTGTCGGTGAGGCGCCGGGAGAGAAAGAGGATCTGTCGGGTGAGCCGTTCGTCGGGGCGGCGGGGAAACTGTTCAACAAATACCTGGAAGCGGTCGACATAAAGCGCGAGGAGGTTTATATCGCGAACATCCTGAAATGCCGTCCTCCGAAAAACCGCGACCCTCAGCCCACCGAGGAGGACGCCTGCATCGACTGGCTCCGCGAGCAGGTGAGGATCGTCCGCCCGAAGATGATCGTATGTCTCGGGCGGATCTCCGCGATGCGGCTCATCAAGCCGGACTTCAGAATAACAAAGGAGCACGGAGTGTGGTTCGAGCGCGGCGGATATGAGATGTGCGCGCTGTATCACCCGTCCGCGCTGCTCAGGGACCCGAGGAAGAAAGAGGATATGCTCACCGATATGAAGGCGCTGAAGGAGAAATACGACCTTGTCCGCGGGAAGTGAGATTACATACACTGAGGAAAGGTTCTGAACAAAAATGAAGATACTGCTTATAATGACAGGCGGAACGATAAGCTCCCGCATGATAGGCGACACAATATCGCCCGACACCGAGACCGCCGCGCCTATGCTCGTCGAGAAATACCGCGAGCGCACCGCCGACTATGAGACCGAGTTCGAGGTCGATCAGGCGCTCAATGTCCTGACCGAGAACATGACTTTCACAAAGCTCGGTAAGCTTCTCGATGTCTTCCGCGGACTGATATCGGAGGAGACACTGCCGTATGACGGTGTTATCGTCGCGCACGGGACCGATACGCTCGCTTATTCGTCAAGCCTGCTCGCTCTGCTGCTCACCGGTTTCTCACTTCCGGTTATGATCGTCTCGAGCAACTACACGCTTGACAGACCGGAGGCTAACGGGCTTGCCAACTTCACGGCGGCGGCTGAGCTTATAAAGAAAGGCTTCGGAAAGGGCGTCTATGTTCCGTACCGCAACTCGGACGGGATCACTTACCTGCACCGCGGCGCGAGACTTGAACAGTGCCGCAACTACACGTCGGACTTCTTCTCGAGGGGAATGACGCCTTATGACCGCGCGGTTCCGTATGAGACTTTCGTCGATTACCCGCCGCTGTCGGCGCTTGAAAAGCTCGAGTGCTGTGTAATGAAGGTCGAACCTTATGTCGGTCTCGATTACTCTATGATTGAGCCGGACGACGGGATTCGCGCCGTACTGCACGGAAGCTATCACTCCGCGACCGCCTGCGTCGAGAGGAGCGAGCCGGACGAGCCTTACACGAAATACTCGGCGCTGACTCTGCTCGATAAATGCCGCGCCAAGGATATAGACTTCTGGCTCGGAGGTATGCCCGCCGGGTTCGACCCGTACAAGGGCTCGTATTCCACAACCGCCGATCTTTGCAATTCACGATCCTAGCCGGTCTGGGCGCTGACGAGCGAGTGCGCGTACATGAAGCTGTCGATCGCGTATTCTCTCGGTTTCAGGGGCGCGGACATAGAGACGTTCCTCGCGAGGGACCTCGCGGGCGAGCTTATTGACGACGATAACTGATGAGACACCTCGCGGGCAATATCTGATTGCACAAATGTCCGGTGTATCACCGAAATATGATCTGAAAGGAAAATTCTGCCATGAAATACAGAGTCGTCGCGGCGGACGAAGTTTACGCGCGGATGCTGAAGCTTGAGCTCGACCGTCTCGGGCTCACCGAGGCTCGGGAAGGGTCTGCGGATTTCAGTCTCTGCGTCGCGGAGGGACAGACGGAGCTTCCGCGCTCGAGGGGGCTTTCGGCTGCGGTGCTGATCGACTGCGGACTGCTTGCCGCGAGACTTCCGGAAAAGATAACGGTCAAGGTGCTGGACAGGCCGTTCGCGCTGACCGAGTTCCGCGAGTTTGTTTCCGGGCTCGAGGACGTGCCGGGGAGCGAGGAGAACACGATCGTGCTTTATCCGGACGAGCTCTCAGTCGGGTACGGCGACAATATATCGCAGCTGACACACCGCGAGTTTGAGCTGTTCTCTTATTTCTTCGCGCGACCGTACATAACGATCAGCCGCTCGGAGCTGCTGAAGACAATCTGGAAGGACGAGAACGAGCGCGGGACCAACGTCGTCGATGTCTACATAAGAT
>URCP01000108.1 GCA_900546315.1 uncultured Eubacteriales bacterium | reverse complement strand
ATCGGAGAAATGTCTCACGGCAGACTCAGCGTGACTCTTGGCGAGCCGGGAAGCTGCCGCGTTATATTCTACAAAAAGAAATAATGAAAGGGGCTGTCATTTTTGCGACAGCCCCTTCATAAATTTCCTATTCTGTTTCCTTGTCCCCAGCAAAGCAAATCCCGAGATTCGTATGCCTCTCCAGCGAATGAAGCTCCTCACGGATAAAGCTCCATGACTCAGGATAGCTGCCCATCACCGAAAAATCCGACTCCGAAATGAACCTTATGAACGCCGGAACGTCGCTTCTGTACCTTTCCGCAAATTTTATCGAATCGTATTCCTTTTCCGCGTCCGTACTGTTGAGCTTTCCGTAGAGCGCGTGGTCGAGATTGCAGGACATATAATAGATCTGATACGGGACCCTCCAGATTTCCGGAGTTTCCGCGAGCTGCATGAGATTTTCACGCTTCCTGCTGTTGCGGCTTTCTTTCCCGTGTTTGTTTCTCGTGCGGATCCCGGTCGTAGAATACAACGGCTCCTTTGCCGACGTGTCCTCAATCACTCTGTCATCCGGAATGAAGACGCCGTCAGTATCAGTGATATGGATTATACACTCAAAATCCGATGACCGGAAAGTGTTTCCGGCATATTTTCTTATGAGCTTTCCGACCTCCCTCACGACATTCCCCGGATTCACGCTCAGCTTCGACGTGATATCCCCATGCACAACATAGACGTATACGGTATTGTCACTGTAAACGCGGTTCAGCAGAGTGCCGATCGCGTCTTCGTCTGACGGACCCTCGACAATGACAAAGACGATCTTCCTACCTGCCATCCCGCATCCCCGCCTCTCTGAACGCAAGTGATATCTCGCTGTTATTCGTCGGCTCGTATACAGACTCGCTCTGCTCGCCGAGCACGATGTCGCGGTAGTAGAAATCGCGGAGATTGTTCGTCGTCTTCACATTGTTCAGACGGATATAGCGGTTCATCGGGTTCGTCGTCGTGAACGCAATAAAACCCTTGTCAAGCGTCTCAAGCGGACGCAGATTGTGTGAGGTGAAGATGAGCTGTCCCCTTCCCTTTTCGGAAATGATGCGGAGGATCTCGCCGAGAAGATACTCAAATATACCCGCGTCAAGTTCGTCCACCGCGACAGTAATGGAAGGCTTATTGTAGATCACGATAAGCAGCTGCAACACCGAAATCAGCTTCTTTATTCCGTCTGACTCATATTTCAAGGGTATTTCCCGGCTGTTCTTGTTCGAGACAAGCTGAATGCGCGAGCCGGGTCTGGCATCCGACAGCAGCTGTGTCCCGAGATCCTTCACACCTATCGTGAGCCCCGGAACGAGCTGTCTCAGAACCACGTTCATGTTGTCGACAACCTTATGGACGGCGGACAGCGCTTCCTCCGGAATCACCGAGGGTTCATCCAGCTTTACCAAAACGCTTCCGGCTGAGACTTTCTTCTCCTCCGAGCAGCCAAAGGCGATCGGAAGCGCGTCCATATTTATGAGCCCGGCGTTTCTCGTGGTGATAACGAACAGCTCATAGTTTCCGAAATTCACGAGACCTTCCATCAGGCAAAGATATCGCCGCTCCTTGCAGTTTCCGCGCAGCTCGTTCATAAACTCCTTGGAGAAGATAAACGAACGTGAGGTTGTGCCGGCAAGCCGTTTTGCCACAAGAAGATTTGTCGCAGTTTCCCTGCTCTTTCCGATAATCTCATTGTATTTCGCCTTGGGAATAAAAGCGGTGTCGGCGGGTCTCGTGTCAAACAGAACGGAAAGCCGGACCTTATTTTCCGTACCGTCACAGGCGTAGGAAAGCACCTCTCCAAACAGCATAGTCTTTCTGATGGTTCCGCCGTCAGAGCGTCCGGTGTTCTCTCCGAGGTCGTCGGTATCGCGCCGGATGGAAACCTCATAAAACACCGTGAAGATGCTGTTTTCATCCGGATTTCTGACGCTAAGACCATATTTTACGGTCGCGTGATCGCTCTCCACATTGATGTAATCCGCGAAATATTCCGGAACGGACCTGCCGGAAAGCGCGAGCCGCAGCAGCTCCAGCGCGTCAATAAGCGCGGTCTTGCCGGAGCCGTTCTGCCCGTACAGGCCGAGAATGCTCGATTTGTACTCCTTTTTTGTGTTTTCAAAATCAAGATAACCGTATCCTACATTCTTGAAGTTTTTCACTTCTATGCTTTCAATTCTGACAATGGCGTTCGTCACAGATGTTCCTCCTTGTAACCATACCTTTCGTACCGCCTTACAGCTATGTTCTGAATCCCGAATAACACGGCAGAAGGCTCCTCGTCACAAGCACCGGAGTTATCTCAACATTCTCCGGCTCCGGGATCGTCTTCATCAGATACCCGGCAAGCAGCTCGTAAGCGCGCTCCGCCTGTTTTGCCTGATTCTGGAAAATCGTCGCGGAGACAAGCCCGCTCTCTATATACCGGCAAAGCTCCGGGTAGATGTCAGACGTCAGCACAGTCAGCTCCCCGGGCGCGAAAAGCCGTTCGATCACGCGGCAGAGTTCTGCCGATTCTCCGGAAGTTATATATACCGAGTCGATCTCTCCGCGCAGCCGTGTGAGAAGGTCAGTCAGCGCTTCCTCACGATCAGCGTGAGGAAGCGAGTTTATGTCGTATATCTCCGGCACGCTCATTCCATACTCCGCTGCGAGGTCGAGAAACCCGCGCATCACCTGCCTGTGCAGCGTCATAGTCTGATAACCAGTCAGCAGCAGAGTCGATTTTTTTCCGGCGGCTCGCATGAAATCCGCCGCGATACGCCCGGCGAGCGGCGCGTTCTGCATTGACGAGAACAGGCTCACCCCCGGCTCCGGCGGGTAGTTTATGAAGACAACGCGGCATCCCATGTCCGCCGCTTTTTTCAGTTCCGGGTACGACCAGTCGTACATTCCGCTCGTGATTATCCCCTCGCAGCCGCCGTCGACCAGCTCGCGCAGAACCTTCACGCACTCCTCGCGCGTCACATTTTCGCGCGGGAGCAGACGCAGGTCGCAGTTTATCTTGTAGTCGGTCATACGGCGCTTCGCGGACTCTATCCCGGCGATGATCTGCTCGCAGAACGGCATATATCCGGCGTAGATTATGATCCCGATCTTTATCTCCCGCATCGAGAGGCGGGACGCCATGCGGTTCGGCGTGAAGCCGTATTTCGCCGCGGTCTCGAGGACAAGGCGGCGCTTCTCCGGATCGAGGCGGGAGGAAGGATTGAAGGCGCGGCTGACCGCCGTCGGGGTCAGACCGGTCTCCTCGGCTATCGTATAGATGGTTATTTTTTCGGCCATTGATGCTCTCGCGACCGGTCCTTTCCTGTGAAGTGGTATTATTATTCTAACACTTATTCTCGGGAAAATCAAGTAATAATTTTGAAATTGTGAATCATACACAAAAATAATACGATTAATTTGGTGGTCATCACGGTGCAAAAGGGGTTGACAAAGTCGGTATGTTATGTTATAATGATTGTGCAACCGGTTGCACATTATGATTTCATCAAGAATATTATTTTCGAAAGGATCTGTTACCATGAAAAAGGCAGCAAGATACATCGCCGCCATTTTAGCGACAATTCAGCTCTCCGCCATCGTATCCTGCGGAGAGAACGGAACCCGGACGCCCGAAACCTCCGCCGGTGAATCCGACGCCACGACTACCGCGGCAGAAACCAGAAATCCGCTCGACGACGATCTGCCGGAGCTTGATTTCGGCGGAAAAGAGCTTCATGTGCGGAGCGTCACTTATGAGACAGGTTCATATCTCACTATCTTCGACGTTGAGGAGCAGACCGGCGACATCGTGTTCGACGCGCTCTACAACCGCAACCGCCTCATAGAGGACAGATTCAACATGAAGTTCGTGTGTGACGAGGCGTCGATTTACGAGAACACCACTCTCCTAAAAAGCCTTGTCATGGCAGGCGACGCGTCGTATGATCTCATTCAGTGCATCAACCGCGACGCCTTCTCAGCCGGACTTGACGGGTATCTCATGCCCTTGGAATCGCTCACTTATCTCGATCTGTCAAAGCCTTATTATTCTAAGGATATAAACGAGCAGCTCTGTATCAACGGAAAGCAGCTCTTCGCTTACAGCGACGAGTGCTTCCAGATGTTCGAGTCTGCGCTCATTCTGACCTTCAACAAGCGCATGACGGACGATTTCGGGCTGACCTCTCCGTATGAGCTTGTCAGAGACGGGAAGTGGACCTATGACAGATTCGGCGAATACATCCGCGCCGGGGTCTCCGACCTGAACGGAGACGGCGAGTACAAGAGAGACGAGGATCGCTTCGGCGTCGCGACAAACATCGACTTCTGGTTTCCGAATTTCTGGATAAGCGTGGGCGAGCTGTCGGTGCTGAATAACGACGGCAACCTCATCTTCAACGCGCCGGGCAACGAGAAATTCGTCGACACGCTGACCTACTGTGTCAGCCTGATGTCCGAAAACGGAAGCGTGAACATCGTTGATCACGCGGTACGCTCGGACGTTCCGCTGACCTTCGCGAACAACATGGCGTACATGGCGTGCACGACGCTTGGAAGGCTCGGATTTCTCAGGGATATGAAGGATGATTACGGCGTCGTGCCGTTCCCGAAGTATGACGAGGTACAGGAGAAATACCTCACCCGCGTCATAGACGGCTGGCTCCACGTCGTTCCGTCCGTCTCCGCCGATCCGGAGTTCACCAGCGCGATAATGGAAGCCCTCGCGAGCGAGACCGCGAAATCTGTCTTCCCGGAATACTACAACAAGCTCCTGACGCAGAAGACGCTCAGGGACGAGGAATCTATCGAAATGATGGAACTGATCCGCGAGAACCGCGTCATGGATCTCGGAGACGTCCCGTTCTTTGAGGACGTCCGGAACAAGTACAACGCCCGCATACAGTCAAAGAAGACCGACATCGAGTCCTTCTCGGTCTCCCTCAAGGAAAAGGTCGACAAGAAGCTCGCCGAAGTCATGGAGAAATTAAGTTAACGTGTCCGACTACATCCTCCTATCCCTCTCCATACTCTCAAACGGGCTCTACAACGCGGTGATGAAGCTCCTCGGGCGGAAGTCCGACGGCTCGCTCCGGGGAACAATGCGGGTCAACGCGGCGATTTACGCGGTCATCGGTGTCGTCGTCGGCGCGGCTGCAATTTTTTCCTGGGAGACGTACTCCGCGCAGTGCCTTATTCTCGGGATTCTCTTCGGAGCTGTCACGGCGATGAGCGGCGTCTTCAAGCTCATGGCGCTCGCCACCGGTGAAATGTCGTTCACCGTCGTGTTCGTCAGCGCGTCGATGGTCATTCCCGCCTTCGCGGGGGCGGTATTCTGGCGGGAACCGCTGTCGGTCTTCAAGGTCGCCGGCGCCGCCGTCATAATCGTCTCCTCCTGCTTCTCCGCGAAGAGAAACGGGAAAAGGCGCGAAAAGGGCTGGCTCACCTATTGCTTCGCGGCATTCCTCTTCATGGGGCTCGTCGGAGTCTTGCAGAAGGTTCAGAGAAGCTCCTCATGTTCCGGGTCGCCGAAGCTCTTCCTGCTGACCGCCTTCGTCACCGCGTTCGTGATATGTCTCGCCGTCTGCGCCATCACAAAGAAGGACCCTGAAGAGCGCCCCTCTCCGACAATGAGCGGTATCGCCTGTATCCTCACTGCCGGAGGGACGCTCGCCTTCGCGAATCTCGCGAACCTTTACCTCGCGGGTGCTCTTCCGTCCGCGCTGCTCTTCCCGGCGCAGAACGGCGGCTCGACGCTGCTGTCGGTGCTGATCGCAGCTTTCGTTTTCCGTGAAAGACCGGACGGGCGGCAGAAGCTCGCCCTCATCGCGTCGCTCTGCGGACTTGTGATTCTTTTTATCTGAGGTGATTTTTATGATAACTCCACGCTTTGATTTTAGATACGGCGGAAAGCCGTTCAGGGAATACTCCCCGGTCGTGAAGCAGGACGGGAATGTCACGCGGTACGAGCTGCCGGACAGACTTTACGCCGAGCTTCACGCCGAGTATTTTCCCGCTTACAACGCCGTCTCATGGGTCGTTTATTACGGGAACGACGGGGACAGGGACAGCCTGACACTGTCGGAAATACGCGACTGCGCGGTAGATGTTCCGGTCTCGCCAGACCCGCCGCGGCATCCGGGATCCTATCCGACAGAGGATTACGCCCTCGTCTCCTCGGCGACCGGAATGGTCAGCTATGACCACACGCAGAACGCCGAGAACGAGTTCAGGTTCCTCGACTACCCGCTGATGAACGGGCAGAAGCTCACGCGCGCTCCTCAGGGCGGACGCTCCGCCACCGGGACATTTCCGTTCTTCGAGATAAACCACGGACAGACCGGGGTTCTGATAGCCGTCGGCTGGACCGGGCAGTGGAAAGCTGTCTTCACGCGCGGGGAGGACTTCATTAAAGTCGAAACCGGCGTCGAGGACGCGGAATTTTACCTGAAACCCGGGGAGAGAATCCGCACGGCGTCGACGCTGATGCTGGAATACGAAAACGGCAGGAACAACGCCTATAACAGTTTCCGCAGACTCGTGAAGAACGAGCTCGCGCCGTTCGGGAAAGGCGAAGTCCCGCCGCTTCCGCCGATGTCCTTCGAGTGCTTCGGCGGAATGCCGACCGAAACCATGAAAAAACGGCTGAACGCTCTCAGTGAGCACGGCGTCAGGTTCGACCACCTCTGGATTGACGCCGGATGGTACGGCTCGTCCGAGAAAAACTGCGCCGACCCCTTCACAGGCGACTGGGGCAGCTACACAGGAGACTGGTACGTCAACCGAAACGTGCATCCGGAGGGACTTCAGGACGTGAGACGACTCGCCGGAGAGAACGGCATGAAAATGCTCGTCTGGTTCGAGCCGGAGAGGGCGCTCAGGAACACAAAGCTCTTCAGGGAGCATCCGGACTGGTTCATCGACGACCCGGACAGCTGGTCGGTGCTGCTCGATTTGTCGAAGGAGGAGGCGCTCGACGGAATTTATGAGGTGCTCTCCGGGATGATAGAGGAGCTCGGCGTATCCTGCTACCGTCAGGATTTCAACATCGACCCGCTCCCGCTCTGGAGGTTCAACGACGAGCCCGGGCGGCGCGGGATCACCGAGATCAGATACATAGCGAATCTGTACAGGCTCTGGGACAGGCTCCACGAGAGATTCCCCTCGCTCATCTTCGACGACTGCGCGGGCGGAGGACGGAGAATCGACATCGAGATGCTCCGCCGGAGCGTCCCGATCTGGCGCACCGACTACTACTGCAACCTCCGCGCCGACCCGGACATCATTCAGGCGCAGAGCTTCGGTGTCGGGCGGTTCGTGCCGTATTCCGGCGGCGTCACGAAGAGGATTTCCGACACCTACGCGGCGCGGAGCACCTATGCCGCGGCGTGGGTCGGGGCGTACTGGTGCTACGGCTTCATGGATGCCGACAACGCCGACATTGAATGGGCAAAAAAGATTTCGGACGAATACCTGTCGCTGAGAGAGTACTTTTCCTGCGACTTCTACCCGGTCGAGAACCCCGGCGCCACACACGCGGCATGGTGCGCCTCGAGGTACGACCGTCCGGAGAACGGCGACGGAATCGTCATGATCTTCAGAAGAGAAGAATCAAACTGCACCGACGCCGGGTACAACCTCGGGATGACCGGTGAGTACATATTCACTGACATCGACTCCGGTGAGAACTTCGTCGTCACCGATGGGAAGCTGCACGTGAATATGCCGGAGAAGCGGAGCTCGAAGATACTCAGGTATCGGATAAAAGCCGGGAAAGAATAAATCGGACGGCAGAAAACCTTGCAGGCTTCTTTGGGGTACACTGAACAAATCGGGTTTCGCAGAAAAAAGTCTTGAATTTATTGGCTTTTTTCGACCCTGTCAACCTGATTGTGTAAACATATCAGGTTGACAGGGTCTTGTTTTCCTTGCTGAATTTACATTATGCGGCAAGATCGCTCTATATATAATACAAGCGAAAGTAACATCACTCGAGCCGCGATTCCTCGCGGATTACCTCGAGGACAAGCTTCGTCTTGTATTCCGCTGTGTATGTCTTTCGTGTCATGGTTCTTTTGCTCCTTTTGTTATATTATTATACCACGTTCACGATGAATTGTAAAGTTGGGGATTGATTTTTGAGGACAATAATAGTCAAATACGCCCAGACATTCGCCAGGTTTGACGACGCCTGCAAGAAGGCTCTCGAGCAGGTCAAGACGCGAAAATATGGCGAAAAGTTCCGAAATGAAGGCAGAGATAACATAATCGCCTACGGCATCGCGTTCAACCGGAAACGCTGCAAGGCTGTCTGTGAAAAGCTGTGAGTATATGAATATATAAATCCGCCACCGGACTTTTATCGGCCCGGCGGCGGTGTGTTTTATTGTCGGTCAGTCGTCGTAATCGGCTTCATGCTCGAGTATCGCGCCGGTCGCGCCGTCGATCTTGTACTCGTACTCCATGTTGCCGCACTTGAACTCGATCTCGTATTCGAGCCGACCGTCGTCGATGTCACGTTCAACCTCGAGTTCATAGACCTTCGCGGCGTCAACTCCGGCGTGCTTGAACACGGTGGATTTTGCCGCTTCCACTCCGATGTCGGTTGTAGTGACGGTCTCTTTGTGATGATCATCACCACGATCTATTGTCTCAGTCTCGAACTTGATGACCGTGCCGGAAGCGTTCACCTTGCACTCGTACTCGATGTTTCCGACGATGAACTCGAACTCGTACTCGATGACTCCGTCGTCATGGTCTATTTCAGACTTCGTGAAGACGGCTTTCTCAGCCGAAACTCCAGCGTGCTTCAATGCTATCGCTTTCGCTGATTCAAGCCCGATTTCGGTTGCCTTTTCCGGAGTCGGCGGGACAACGATAGGTTCGTGTACGCTGCCATTCCGGTCTTCCGTTTTCTTTTCAATTATCGCGCCTGTGTAGGCGTCGATTTTGTACTCGTATTCAACTCCGGCATATTCTACTTCAACGTCATAATGCGC
>URCP01000107.1 GCA_900546315.1 uncultured Eubacteriales bacterium | reverse complement strand
TCGGTCGGGCACGCCTCGATCATAGGGCTGATAAGCACCTCGAGCAGACCGCCGCCGATCGCGTAGAAGGCGACCGAGATGAGTATGCCGATATACGGGTCCCCGGTAAGCTCCGGAAGGATAGTCAGCATGATGAGCCCCGTCGCCGACGCGACGTGCGCGAAGACCACCCCCGCCCGGTACCCTATCCTGTCGAGCAGCCACGCCGACACGAGGTCGACACAGAGCTGAATCAGGAAGTTAATTGTGATAAGAAGTGTTATCTTCGCGAGCGGTATGCCGTAGACCGTCTGGAAATTGACGAACAGCAAAGGCGTGAAGTTGTTGACGACAGCCTGCACGATATATCCGATAAAACACGCGAGCATCGTCGTCCTGCAATTTTCTTTCATTGATACGGGTTCCTTTCAAAAAATGAAGTCCATATCATTATATCACCTGTTTTTCGTAATGTCTTGACAAATATCGCCATTTTATGTTATAATATCTCCAGAAATGAATTTATCCGGTTCTTCGGTTCCGGAGAATCGAAAAAAAGGAGGGAGAATATCATGGCGGAAAACGATATCGCGGAAGAAATGACATCGGACGACAGTATGCTGACAATCAGGACAGACGAGACCCTCCGGGAGCTGGACGAGCACGGAACGCCGGGATTCCCGTTTGTATACTATCTCGACGACCTCGACCGCTACGCGGGACGCCGCGGGGAGTGGCACTGGCACATCGAGTTTGAGTGGTGTGTCGCGGAGCGCGGTGAGGTTGACTGCCTGATAGACTCGGATCGGATAAGACTTCACGAAGGAGACGGGATATTCATCGGCAGCAGGGTCATCCACGGGTTTGAGTCGGCGGCTCCGGCTATTATGCCGAACGTGCTGTTTCCTCCGTCCTTCCTTTTTCAGGAGGGGACGGACATCTACACGGAGTCGATGCTTCCGGTTCTCGATTCGGGGATAACCTCTGCGGTGATGCGGAGAGATGACGCGGCGGCGGGAGGGGTGCTTGACGCTCTTCGCGGGGTATACCGGCTTGTCCGGAGCGGCGGCGGCAAGCTCGACCTGTTTCTTTCCTGCGGGATACTGTGGAGGGAGTTCCTGACATTTCTCGGAACAGCCGGCGATGGAAAGCTGACAAGGCGCGTTTCCGGGCATGATATGCTGACGTCCTCCCGTATGCGCACAATGCTCGGATATATCTCGGAGAATTACAGCGAGAAAACCGACCTGTCGATGATAGCGGCGTCAGCGGGAATATCAAAGAGCGAGGCGCTGAGATGCTTCAACGAGTCGATAGGCGTGACACCGGTGAGATACCTTAATGATTACAGGCTGTCGCGCGCCAAGGATCTGCTGACCTCCACCGAGGATACGGTGACATCGGTCGCCATGAGCGTCGGAATCGACAACATCAGTTATTTTGTGCGCCGCTTCTCGGAGAAGTTCGGGATGACGCCCAGTGCCTACAGATCCCGGACGAACGCCGCGCGTAAGCGCCCGCCCGAAATATCACAAAAGCGGTGAAATTATCAGCGTCATGCTTCCCCATCGCCGCCGCGGGGGAGTTTCACGCTGATTCTTACTACGAAAAAAGACCCGGGGACCGGATCTTTTTTCTTTGTTGATTATGGGGTGAATGAAGGGGGTCGAACCCTCGACCTCCAGGGCCACAACCTGGCGCTCTAACCAACTGAGCTACATCCACCATGACTGCTGATCCGTACTTTCGGTATGGATCCGCAACCTGTATTAACCGATCCTCGGGATGGCTCCCGGGGAATTGGCGTGCCCGGGGGGATTCGAACCCTCGACCTACTGCTTAGAAGGCAGTTGCTCTATCCAACTGAGCTACGGGCACAAGCTCAATCAACGGATAATATTATACCACATTCAAACTCATTTGTCAAGGGGTTTTCGAAATTTTCCCAAAAATTTTTTTCATCTTTTCCGAAAAACGCCAAAGACGGGCTTTTCATGGGGATTCCGGGCTCTCAGAACAATCCGCGGATGACGCGGTCGGCTACTTTTTCCATCAGTTTCGCGTTGTCCGGATATGCGGAGTAGAAGTGCGTGAGTCCGGGCTGTTCTATCAGTTCGACGTCAACTCCGAGGCTGTCGGCTTCGCGGCAGAAGAGTTCGGCGTGCTGCGGGGAGACTATGTCGTCGTCGAGACCGTTTACCATCAGGAAGGAGGTGCCGCATCTTCTCGTCAGTCTCACGACCGGGCTCGCGTCGTATCTGACGCTGTCTATGCTCGCTCCGAACGCCTGCGACGTGTAGTAGTCTAGGACTTCGGAATAGTAGGGGCTTTCGGGATTGTCCGAGAAGGTGACCGGCGCGGAGAGCGACGCGCAGTATTTTATGTCGTCCCGACCGATCGCGGTCAGGAGTCCGAGCTGAGCGCCGGCGGAGTATCCGATGACGCCGAGTCGTTCGGTGTCAATGTCGTATTCTTCGGCGTGCGCTATCAGATAGTCGAGCGCGTCGCCGCAGTCCTCGAGGCAGTCGGACCATGTCCGCCCGTTCACAGCGAGCCGGTAGTTAACCGGGACGACGCAGATTCCTTCCGCGCGCAGCTCGTCTATGAGAACCGCGAACTCGCGGCAGAAGTCCTCGGTGCTGCCCGATATCCAGCCGCCACCGTGAAGTACTATGACGGTCGGGTTCCGCATTCTTTTCCGGTTCGTCGGGAGCAGGACGTCGATGGTCAGCTCTTCCCCATCCGCCGTCTTGTAGACGATCGGGGTGTCGTCCGTCGCGCTCGTGTCGTATTGTTCGACCTTTCCGCACGCGGTGAGTGTAAGCGCGAGCGCCATCAGAGCGAGAAACAGTGTGATTATTCTTTTCATGTCAATCATCTCCAATCGTGTGAAGCCGCGTGGCGTCAGACCTTGATCTTCTCCCATTTTCCTCCGGAGAATCTCGCTGCCATCAGCGTCAGTCTCAGGTACTGGTCGATCAGCATCGCGATCCACGCGCCGATGACGCCGAGACCGAATGTGTAGCACAGAAGATATGTGAGCAGCGGACGCTCGACCGCTATCGTGACAAGGCTGACCGCAGCCGCATATTTCGTGTCGCCCGCGCCGCGCACGCAGCCGCTGAATATGACCTGCGAGATCTGCGCCGGTGAGATAACCGCGAGGATACGCAGAATCCTGACGCCGATGACGATTATCTGCTCCGCCTCCGCTTCCTCGGTCATGAAGAGACCGATCATGAATTTTCCGGCGAACATGAATATGCAGAACAGCACCGACGCGACGAGGAAACCTATCCTCTGCGCGGTCTTTCCGTAGATTATCGAGAGGTCGCTGCGCTTCTTTCCGAGGTTCTGCCCGACGAGGGCGGACGCCGCCACGCCGAGACCGTCGCCGAAGCAGAAGGAGAGGTTCGTTATGTTCATACAGATCGTGTGCGTCGCGAAATCGACAGTTGACAGCTCAGCGACCATCTTCGAGACCATGAAGAACCCGAGCCGCATGAAGACCTGCTCGACCGCCGCCGAGCTCGAGATGCGGCATATGAGCGTGACGTTCTCCCTGTCGAACTTAAAGAGCCCGCGCAGACCCTGACAGAGGAACCTGTCATGATTCTTCGGGTTTATCGCCGCGACCGACCAGATCGACATCACGCAGGACGTGATATTGCCGAGAAGCGTCGCGACCGCCGCGCCGGTGACGCCGAGGCGCGGGAAGAAGAAGAGACCGTTTATCAGCAGTGCGTTGAATATGCAGTTGACGATATTCGCCGTCATGTTGGTGGTCATCGAGATCCGGGTGTTGCCCGCTCCGCGCTGCGCGGCGTTGATCACCATGCTGATCGACGTGAAGAACAGGCCGATCATCGTTATGCGGAAATAGCTCATAGCGTCGCCTATCGTGTCCTCCTTCGCGCCCGAGAACATGAGCAGCGGCTCAGAGAAAGCGTAAGCAAGCCCGACAAGCAGGACGCCCAGCATAAGGCAGATCGACAGCGCCTGTGACAGCGAGCGGTTCGCGTCCTCCCGCCGCTCCTCGCCTTTTCTGCGGCTGACGATAGCGGTGACCCCGACGTTCATCGCGAAGAAGACCGCGTAGAATATGAAGCGCGGCTGACTTGTAAGCCCGACGGCGGCGACCGCGCGGTGCCCCTCTCCGCTGACCATTATCGAGTCGATGAAGTTGACAAGCCCGAGAAGGACGGATTCGGCGGTGGCGGGCCACGCGACCTTTATGAATGATCTGTATATCTCAGATGTTGAGTATTTCTCCTGACGCTTCTGCTTTTTCTTCAGCATATAGTCGGGAGCGTAGAGTCTTCTTAGCAGTTCCATTTTCTTTGTTATTCCTTTGTTGGTTCCCCGTTTATCATTGCTTCTATATATTGTATCAGATTTTTCCGCGAATTGCAATAGATTTTTCGTTTTTAAGAAAAAAATTCCCGCCGCTTTGCGCGGCGGGATCTTCTTTTGAGTCCGGACTGTCATCCTGAGAGCCGGAAAAGCTCCGGTTTCCTGTTTATTTTGTGTATTGCAGGAAATCTTCTATCTTCTCTTCAACAGACGGTTTCAGTGACGCGATTATCGACGCGACGTTCGCGTCTCCGGAGTCTATGACCTTGCGGATACCCTCGCGGACTTCCGTCGTCCAACCGTAGGCGTCGCCGACGTCAAATATACGGTCGTCGCGGATAAGCCCGAGCAGTTCTATCGAATCATCATCGCGGAGACCCTTCTGCGACAAGTTGATCTCGTAGAACACCGGAAGGACGTTCATGCAGCTCTCATATGCGAGCGCGTCGAGCACAGTACCGGTGATCGCCGTGTCAGTATTAGTTACAGGTATCATGCAGACCGGCACGACAGATGTGACCGGAGAGCAATAATCCTTCTGCTCCTCATCATATTTCGGTAGCGGAACGATGCCGAAGTCCATATCGACCGAGCGGAGATTCTGTATCTCCTTTATCTCTCCCGCCATGAACGCAGCACGGGACGAGGAGAACGCAGAGAAATAATTATTCGGCGAATCATTGTTGATCGACAGATATTCGCCGGAACGGCCGAAGAGAGACGCGAGCTTCGACACTACATTGTAAAAGCGGTCTCCCTCGAGCGAGAAGCGCGGCGTACCATCCGCATCATTCGTTATATACCTCTCCCCGCAGGCGATGATACCTGTGTGACCGAACTCATAGTAGGATGCGAGTCCGTAGACGCTCGAGCCATCCGCGCTCCACGTGAAGCTCTCGTCGCCGTTGAGGCTCGCGCAGGCCTTCGTGTACTCACTGATCTTATCGAATGTCCACGCGCCGCTCCGGACGAGCTCATACGGCGTGTCGAGCTGATTTTTTTCGAGAATATCCTTATTGAAATAAGTCGCCCATGTGCACTCGAATGAGAACATCGTGATATCGCAGAGAGCAAAATAAAGCGAACCGTTTATCGTCGCCTCATTCACGACCGACTGATCCCACCACGGTCTGTCGAGGTTCAGCTCCGGAATATCGCAGAGATCACAGACGAGCCCGTCGGATATCATGGAGACGTTCAGCTTTGAACTGCCGAGCACAATGTCAAATGCCGAGTCGTCTGCCATGACAGAATTTCTGACCTTTGCTTCGATAGAGTACATATTCTCTTCGACGACATCGAGTGTGAAGTTGTATTTCTCCTCAAGTCTGCGATTACGCTCGTATATGGCGTCCCCGAGCGCGTCGCCGGTCTGCTCCTCCTTGTCGATGTCAGTATAGAAGCCCCATGTCGTTGTTGGGTTCAGTATCGTCAGCGTCTTTCCGCCGCAGTCGAGTTCGGGAAGCACATATGCTTCCTCTGTCGTCTCTTCCGCCTCTGTTGTATCTGACATATCATTTCCGGGTATCTTTTCATTCGTCGAATCTGTCGTTCCGCCCGTGTCGTTCCCGCAGGATACACAGCCCGCAAGAAGAGCTGTGAGCAGAAGCGCCGATACGATCTTTCTTTTCATTTCCGAACACCAGCCTTGTTTTTATTTGATGGGTTATTCTTTATGAACACATTATATCCTATTTTACGACATTATTCAATCCATATTCGGAAAATCCGATATCAGATTCGGGTACATTATTGACAGATCAATCAAAAAGTGGTATAATGACTGAGGAGGTGATCCGAAATGATGAAAGTAGAGGTCTGCGTAAACGGTCTCATGCGGCTCGACTGCGTCGGGTTCTCGATGGATTACGCCGCGCACGACACCGGAATTCCTCGCCTCGGCTGTAAGCCGCACGTCCACAACGCGGGTGAAATAATGCTCGCTGGCGAGGGCTCGTCGGTCATACTCGCCGAGGGCAAAGTCGTCCGTCTGACGGCGCCGTATTTCATATTCATACCGGAGGAGACCCTGCACGAGCAGATAAATGATTATCCCGCGCCCTACTCGAGGTACTGCATCTCACTTTCGAAAAGCTATCTCGAAGGCGAGTCGGTGAAGTTCCCGCATGAATTCCTCGCGTTCGGGCTGACTCACGATGAATACGCACGTCTCGAGGCGATAGCGCGGCTGATGAACGGCTTTTTCTCGGACACGGCGGAAAAGCGCTTTCCGGAAGGCGACCTCTCGGAGGAACAGAAAGAGACGCTCGCGAAGGAGCGACTCAGATATCTCATGTCCCTGTTCCTCTGTGAATTGTCCCCGATAGTGTCGAACCACACGAACCGCGACATGACGCCGCGCCGCCTCGGATATATACCGGAGGTATGCTCGTTCATCTCGGAAAACTACTCGTCGTCGATGAACATCGACACTCTGAGCCGCGAGTTCTTCATCAGCAGGACGAAGCTGACCCGTGACTTCCGCGCCGCACTTGGCATGTCGGTCAGCGACTACATCACGGCTGTGCGTATCAATCGCTCGAAGATCTTTCTCGATGAGAACCGCTCTGTCGCGGAAACCGCTTTGCTCTGTGGATTTTCGTCGTCGAGCCATTACATCGGGGTCTTTGCGAAGCTCACCGGACGGACGCCGGCGGAGTTCAGAAAACGGCAAAGATGAATTATCGGGACTGCTTGAAAAATTCATATTTATATATTATAATAGAGGTAGCGTTTTACTAAATCAAAGCGATGAAATATCAGGAGGACAGACAGTTGCATTTACAGGAATCCGGCGAGATGTACCTTGAAACCATATATATACTGACCGCGGGCGGGAAGTTCGCGCGGTCTATCGACGTGTGCGAGTACATGGGGTACTCGAAGCCGAGCGTGAGCCGTGCTGTCGGGCTTCTGAAGAACGGGGGCTTCCTGACGATGGACGCGGACGGCTTCCTGCACCTGACCGACGCGGGCGTCGAGGTCGCGTCGAAGATATACGAGCGGCACACGATCCTATCGAAGATGCTGATGAGTCTCGGCGTCGACAAGGAGACCGCGGCGGAAGACGCCTGCCGCATGGAGCACGTTATAAGTGACTAATCGTTTGAGGCCATAAAGGAACACCTCGGCGAACATGAGCGTCAGGGGCTCATTCCGGAAGACAACAAATAACAAAACGCTCCCTTTCATTCCGAAAGGGAGCTGTTTTCATATAATCTCAGCCCCGAACGGCGTCAGGGCGAGCCTTGCGAGTTTGAAATACTGTTTCGCGAAGGGTATGCCTATGATTGTTATCCCGCAGACAATACCGAAAGCGGCGAACTCAATCGCCATCGGTATGCCGGAGAGTATCAGCCAGAAGATATTCGCGATAGTCGACACCGCTCCGCCGCGGTATACGATCTCCTTCCCGAACGGGCAGAAGGACAGCGAAGCGAACTTGAAGCACTGGAGCCCGACCGGTATCCCGACAATCGTGACGCACCAGAGCACCCCCGCCGCGCACCAGCTGAGCCCGGACAGCAGACCGCCGCATATGAACCAGAGTATATTTCCAAGACAACTCATTGTTTTTTACCTCATAAATTTATATCTTCTATAATCATACCACAAATATACCGTCTTGTCAATAGCCGTTCTCCGGAAAAATCGGTTTTACCTCTTGACATGAGGCTCCGGATAATGTATAATTTCATTAAAAATAAAAAAGGAGCTTCTGTTATGACACTTGAAAAGATGGACGATTTCTTCACCGCCCGGGTCGAGGGGTATGACGAGCATATGCTCCGCGACGTCGGGGGATGCAGGAACGGTTACGCCGTGATGGCGCTGGAAATTGAAAAAATGTCCCCCTCGCGGATACTCGACCTCGGCTGCGGCACCGGTCTCGAGCTCGACGAAATCTTCGCCCGCTGCCCTGACGTATACGTGAAGGGCGTCGACATGACCGCAGCGATGCTTGAAAAGCTGCGCGGAAAGCACCCGGAAAAGAAGCTTGAGCTCATCCTCGGAGATTACTTCGAAGAGCCGTTCGGGAAGGATTTCGACGCCGCCGTCTCGTTCCAGAGCCTGCACCACTTCACGCCGGAGAAAAAGCTCGGGCTGTATGAAAAGCTCTTCGCCGCGCTGAAACCGGGAGGCGTCTTCCTCCTCGGCGACTATATGTGCGAGACCGACGAGCAGCAGGAGTGGTTCCGGAACGAGTACGAAAAGCTGAAAAACGAGCAGAGGACCGGCGACGGAATGTTCCACTTCGACACGCCGCTCGCCGAGAAGAATGAAATATCGCTCCTCGGTAAACCGGGATTCAAAGACGTGCGCCGCATATTCAAGGAAGAAAACACGGTCATACTCTCGGCCCGCAGATAAATTGCCGCTCCCCGGAAAAACGTCACCGGGGAGCGGTTTTTTATTCAGTTGTATCAGCGGACCAGACCATCGTGAGTTCCCTCTCGCCGGTGTCGGCGTCAATGCCCTCAGAGGTCACAGTAAATCCCTCGCGATTGTAGAACGCCGCCGCGCGGGTATTTTTCCGGTAAACGCTCAGCTCAAGGCGGCGTTTCCGGCTCTTCGCGTGGTCAAGGAGCATTTTCCCGACGCCGTGTGAGCGCGCGCCCTCCGCGACGAACAGTCCCTCAATAAATTCACCGTCAAGTCCGATGAACCCGTCAAGCCTCCCGCGGTCGTCCTCGTGTACATACACCTCGGCACCGCCGATAGCGCTCCGCACCGCGTCGAGATTGCCTTTCCAGTATTCTTCCGGTATGAAATCATGAGCGCCGAGATTCGATGTCAGCCATATCCGCGTGATGTCGTCGAGGTCGCTTTCCCGCTGCTTTCTGATCATTTCCATCTCTCATTCAGT
>URCP01000106.1 GCA_900546315.1 uncultured Eubacteriales bacterium | reverse complement strand
CAAATTATACCACAGTTTTCACGAACTTGCAAGGGGTTTTCGGAAAAACGTTGAAATTTTCCTTAAGGATACACTGAATAATTCGGGTTTTCGCAGAAAAAAGGCTTGAATTTATGGGCTTTTTTCTGCGAAAACAACCTTAAATCAGTGTTTCCTTAAATTATCAGAGCTGTTTTGTCTGAATTTTCACTTTCAGATTTGTCCGTCCCATCCGCATATAGAGCGCGACGAGGACGGCGAGAAGGACATAGATGACCCCGGCGAAAATCCTGAAAATTCCCGCGCCGAAAATCTGCGTCATGTTTCCGAAAAAGAGCGGCATGACCATGATTCCGACATACGCGCTCGCCATCTGTTTTCCCATCGCGGACTGCGAGTTTTCCTCGCCGAAGGTGTCGGGCGTCAGGTGAACCATGTTCGGATAAACCGGACCGTTTCCGAGCCCGACGAGGAAGAGCCCGGCGGCGGCGCAGAAATCCGGCAGTGGCAGAATAATGAGAAGAACAGCCGCCGCGAGAACCGAGACGCCGATCGTGATTATTTTCCGGCTGTTCAGTTTTGCCGCGAGCACGCCGGAGAGGAATCTTCCGAGCGCCATTCCGAAGTAGTAGAGCGTGGTGATTCCCGCCGCGGTCGAGGCTGCCATGCCTTTGGCGTCGACGAGGAAGGTGCTTCCCCAAGCGCCGCAGAGGTATTCGAGCGAGCAGGAGAAGACGAAGACGAGGCAGGATATCGTGATTCCGTTTATATGCCGTTTTCCGGTTTTTTCACCGGCAGCGGGAGGGGCGTCTGGTGTTATCGGCGCGGGGCTTGACGGTTTGCCGACTTTTCCCCAGAGCGGGAGGGCGGCGATGAGGATGAGGGTGATCGCGAGCTGGATTATGAAGGCGCTTTTGTAACCGCCGCGCCAGCTGCCGTTTTTCAGGGCGAGGGACATGAGGAAGGGGCTGCACGTGACGCCGACGCCGTAGAAGCAGTGGAGGAAGGACATCTGGGCGGCGTTGTAGTGGACGGCGACATAGTTGTTGAGCCCGGAGTCGATAGCTCCCGCGCCGAATCCGAGGGGGAGGCAGAGGGCGAAGAACCAGAGGGCGTTTTGCGAGAGGGCGTAGCCGAGCATTCCGATGGCGGTGAGAGCGGTGGAGACGGCGGAGACTTTGCCGATGCCGAAGCGTTTTATGACGCGGGAGCTCATCAGGCTTGAGCAGATGGAGCAGCAGCAGGAGAACATTGAGACGTACCCGGCGAGGGAGACGGGCAGGTTCATTTCGCGGTAGATTTTCGGCCAGGCGGGCCCGAACAGAGAGTCGGGAATCCCGAGTCCGATGAACGCGATATAAATAACGACAAGTAAAAGTGTAGCCATGAGAGCATTCCTTTAATTAAATAATCAACCCCCATTATACCACATCCCCCCGCAAAAGTCAACACCCCCGCGAAAAATAAAATTCATCCCCGTATCCGCGAAGCACTATGTTTGATGAGGCAGGAACTTCATCCGGCGCACACCGAAACCTTGACTATCGGGTCCAGGGGCTGGCCCCTGGTGCTGAATTTTCGAGATGGTTTGCTGAATTATCTGTTGACATTGCGGGTGAATTGCTGTATAATATAGATAGATTGATGTCCGGATATGATTTGAATGTTGTGGACTGGAAAGGATTACTGGTATGAAGAAGAGAATTTTGTCGGTTATTTTGCTTTGTTCGTTGGTGCTTTCGGCTTGCGGCGGGGCGGCTCAGACTGAGGATAAGGAAAGTTCTGCGCCTTCCGGGGAGAGTTCTGCCTCGGAGATTCAGGAGACCGGGGAGACGCGGGCGCATGATGAGCTTGCGGCGGCGGATTTCGGCGGGCGGACGTTTACTATACTTGCCCGTGAGGAGACGCGGTTTGAGTTTGACACGGAGCAGGACGGCGAGCTTGTGAATGACGCGGTTTATAATAGGAACAGGGACGTTGGGGAGCGGTTCAATTGTAAGGTTGGGTATGTGATTGAGCCGGGCGCGTGGGGGTCTAAGGATACTTATCAGGGGCTGATACGGAATTCGGTTATGGCGGGGGACGATACTTATCAGATCGTTACTGGTCAGGCGAATATTGTGCTTCCGCTTTCGGTGGATTATATTTATCGTGACCTCGCGGAGTCTCAGTATATTAACTTTGAGAAGCCATATTGGAAGGACGGGTATACGGATAACGCGAAGATATACGGGCATCTGTACGCGGTGTGCGGGGATTTCGCGTTGACTGCGCTTACAATGTCGAACGCGCTGTTCTTCAATAAGGGGATAATGGATAAATACGGGATAGAGTACCCGTATCAGACGGTCATGGACGGAAAGTGGACGCTTGACGAGTTTCTGTCGATCGTTTCGGACGTGTCGGAGGATCTGAACGGCGACGGGAAGATTGATATTGAGGATATGCACGGGTTCGGGGCTTATAATAATTCGGTGAATCCGTTCAATTATTCGACGGGGATTGAGTTCACTAAGGCTATGGCGGACGGTTCGAGATCGATAACTTTCCCGGACGAGAAGGCGGTGGAAGTGTATGATAAGATGTACGATCTGGTGCATTCGGACGCGTTCATTGATACGCAGAAGCTCGGCACGGGGTTTGACATCGAGAGCCAGATGGCGGTGGAGTTCAAGAACGGAAAGTACCTGATGATGGGAATGTACCTCGGCGGCGTCGAGAAGCTCCGCGATATGGACGTGGATTTCGGTATTCTTCCCTACCCGAAGTACGACGAGAAGTCTGAGTACCGCACGTCGGTGCTGCGCCGTTATACGATATCTTCTATTCCGACGACGGCGAAGGATCCGGAGCAGGTTGAGATGCTGCTTGAGGCGATGGCGAGCGAGGGGTATAATAAGATTGTCCCGGCGTACTATGATATCGCGCTGAAGGGTAAGTATACGCGTGACGCGGAGACGGTCGATATGCTGGATATCATTTCGGGTTCGTCGTGGTTTGACTTCTGCGATATTTACTATTCGGATCTTCAGGGGATAAGTGATTATCTGTCGGGCTACGCGATGGGATCGTCGAAGAAGCTGATGAGCTCATTTGAGTCGACAAAGAAGTCGTTCGAGGCAAATCTTGAGAAGCTGTTCGAGTCATACGCGAACGCGGAGTAAAAAAGAAACAGGCACGGCATGACGGCTGTGCCTGTTTTTCTGACAGGTTAAGAAGAAAATCAAAAAGGACACGGGAAACGTGTCCTTTTGGTGGTGGAGACAACAAGACTTGAACTTGTGACCCCTTGCATGTCAAGCAAGTACTCTAACCAGCTGAGCTATGCCTCCGGAAATGGTCGGAATGACAGGATTTGAACCTGCGACATCCTGCTCCCAAAGCAGGCGCGCTACCAACTGCGCTACATCCCGATCTGACTGTCGGACAGAACCGACTTTCAGGTCCTGCGCACCTGACGAATATTATTATACCATATTCGGAGGGTTTTGTCAAGGGGTTTTTGAAAAAAAATCCGGCGGTATGATAAAATTATCGCGTATCGCCGGATATCGGGCGTTTTTCAGAGTATCGCGGAGCCGCGGATTACCCTGCCGCCGGGCTTCAGAAGATCGCGGAGACCGTCGGCGAGACATTCCTCGGTGTTGTCGATTATTATGTCGACGACACCGGGGAGGATGTGCGGAGAGGTCATGTCGTCCTGAACGAATATCAGTCCGGGATAGAGCTTTGAGTGGTTCCGGCGGGACACCTCGCCAAGGCGCTCCGGGTCGCTGTCAAGGACGATGAAACGGTTTTTCAGGATATCAAGGTCGTAGTAGCGGTCGATGAAGTTTCTATCGAGCCTTGCCCCGAGGATGAGGATTGTCTGATCCTCCGGGTCCGCCGGGATGAGGCTGTGGTCGGTCAAATTCCGGCTCAGCCGGCGCGTTTTTCCGGACATAGTCATGCGAAGGATATTTCCGGTGATCGGCGGCTTGAAGGCGCATTTGCAGCGTCGCGGGTAGAATTCGTCGAGCGGCTTTCCGCATTCCGGACAGGAGAAAAGGTGAATGATCCCGCGCTTCTGGAAGAGGGCGACGTTGTAGCCCCGGCGTCGGGTGATATCGAGCGCTTCCGGTGTGAGCGCGTCGTAGACGACCGCGGCTTCGACAAGAGAGCCCGCGATATCGAGGTAGCTGAGATAGTGCTCATCGAGCTCTCCGTCGAGTATCTTCCGGAAGATCGTGTTGTTCGAATACGGGATGAGCGGCAGGACGCGCTCGAGGAGCGCTTCGTCCATCTCGGAGACCAAGTCGAAGGAGACTGATTTCATCAGCTTTTCGGTGTCGGTGTCGTTCATGTATTCGGAGAGGGACAGAAGCCCCGAGAGATCAAGCCCGTTCTTCGACAGGCTCTCGGCGAGCTTTGAGAGGACGCTCGGCTTCAGCAGCGGCGCGAGGCTTACGACGTCCGAGACGTCCTGTGGGTTTATGTCGCGCCCGGAGGCTACGGCGTTTATTATCCCGGCTTCCCCGACCGTCGGGTCGCCGGAGCTTATGAGCAGCTCCACCGGAACGCCGAAGATCCTCGCGATGTCGCCGAGGACAGAGATATCCGGGAAGCTGTCGCCGCACTCGTAGCGGCTGATCGCCTGACGGGTGAGGTTCAGCCGGTCTCCGAGCTCAGACTGGGTCATGTCGGCGGATTTGCGGAGATCCGCGAGGAAGGAGCCGAATTTTCTGGTGTCAAACATAATGATAACCTTCTTCCGTTTCGGGATGGTCCGGCGCCGGGGAATCACCGCCCGCGCCGACCTGTCTGTGGTATTATTATATCATGACCCTGACAAAAAGTCAAGCAATGACTGATTGCGTACGCGGTCATTGCCTGACGTCAGATGAGACTTCGCCGCGTCACTTCCCGGCGTAAATCTCCGCTATTCTGATGATGAGATCGGCGCACTCGTCCATTTCCTCGACGCAGGCGAACTCCATCCGTCCGTGATGGTTATGCGACCCGGTGCCGAGGTTGGGGCACGGGAGACCCATGAAGGAGAGCCGGCTTCCGTCGGTTCCTCCGCGCACCGGCGAGCTGACCGGCACGACCGGCTTGCCGTGGGCGGCGGAGACCTCGCGGATTGCCTTTCCGGCGTTCTCGATCAGGTGGAATTCAGGCTCGATCATCTCGCGCATATTGCGGTAGCTTTCCTTTATCGTGACTTTGACTGTTCCCTCGCCGTACTTGCGGTTGAGCTCGCGGGCGGCGCGCTCGGCGTAGTCGCGTCTGACGGCGAGCTTCGCCTGGTCGTGGTCGCGGAGGATGTAGGAGAGATGAGCCTTTTCGACCTCGCCGGTCATCTTCGTCATGTGGTAGAAGCCCTCGTAGCCCTCGGTGTACTGCGGTCTCTCGAGCGCGGGGATGAGGTTGTCGTACTCGATGGCGACGGCGGATGCGTTGATCATCTTGTGCTTTGCGTCGCCGGGATGTATTCCCTTTCCGGTGATCTCGACCGAGAGCGAGTCGGCGTTGAAGGTCTCGAAGTCGACCTCGCCGAAGCTGCCGCCGTCGACCGTGTAAGCGTATTTCGCGCCGAAGCGTTCAACGTCGAAGAGGTCCGCGCCGCGCCCGATCTCCTCGTCCGGCGTGAAGCCGAGCATAATCTTACCGTGCGGCGTCTTTTCGTTTATCATTCTCTCCGCGGCGGTGATTATCTCCGCGACGCCCGCCTTGTCGTCCGCGCCGAGAAGCGTCGTTCCGTCGGTCACGACGAGCGTCTTCCCGTGGTAGCCGGAGAGCACCGGGAAATCCTTTTCGCGCATGACGATTCCCTTCTCCGCGTTCAGCGTTATGTCGCCGCCCTGATATTTCAGGACGCTTGTCTTGACGTCATGGCAGGGAGCCTCGGGCGAGACGTCCATGTGCGCGATGAACCCGATAGCGGGCGCGTTCTCGCAGCCCTCGGTCGCCGGGAGCTCGGCGAAGAGATACCCGTTTTTGTCGAGATCGACGCAGGCGATCCCGAGAGAGCGCAGCTCATCCGCGAGAGCCTTCGCGAACACGAGCTGTTCGGGCGTCGACGGGCAGGTTTCGCTGTCCTCGTCCGACGCCGTCGGATATGAAGCGTATTTTATCAGTCTTTCGTATGCTTTCATTTTATTTTGTTCCTTTCTATTGATTCGATGATTTTTTCAATTTCCGCCGGGTCGACGCAGGACTCGGGCTTCCCATAGAGCGCTCTTATCCCGTCCGGCGTGAACCACCTGACCGCGCTGATTTCCTCCGGCTGAGGGACGATATCTCCCATCTCCGGTTTGTATTCAAGCCGGTAGAACCTCGTGAACTGGTTGTCCTTGAACGGCTCGCCGTAGAATTCCGCCTCGGTGAAGAGCGATTTTGAGCCGACCGGAACAAGCTCTTCCGGCTTCACGGTCAGCCCGAGCTCCTCTTTCAGCTCGCGCAGGGCGGAGGTCATATAATCGCACCCGGCGGGAATGTGCCCGGCGCTCGAGATGTCGTAGCATCCCGGGAACGAGTCTTTGTCGTCGCTCCGTTTTTGCAGGAGTATCTCAAAGCCGTCTGATGTTTGTCTCCAGAGCCAGACGTGCGCGGTGCGGTGTCGTATCCCGTTCCGGTGAGCCTCTGAGCGCGGGACAGTCTTCCCTGTCGGCTCGCCGTTTTCGTCGACGATATCAAAAATCTCTTCCATCTTATTCCTTCTTCACATAGAATTCAGTCATGTCGTCAAGCCGCAGACACCCGAGGGAGAGCCCGAAGCACGCCCCGCAGTCGAGCGCGATGTTTCCTTCATTAATATAGATTTTCCCTTCAAGCTCCCGCGAGATACTGATCGTCGGCGTGTGACCGGTGACGAGGAATCTGTCCGGAAAGTACCGCCTCGAGTAGTCGGTGCGCTCGCTGACGACCTGCAATAGCTGGTAATCCGCGAGCGGCTTTTCCGGCGTGACCCCCGGCAGACCGCCGTGAACCATGACGAAATCCCTGCCGTTCACCGTGACCTCCGCGAACTTCCGGAAGCTCTTCATGAACCCGATGAGCCGTTTCCTGTCGCTTTTTCCGATTTTCGCGAAGGCTTCGAGGGTGGCTTTCCCGCCGTCGTCCCGCCAGAATCTTATGACCGCCCCGAGTCCGGGCTCCGGGAAATGGTTCGCGGCGCCGGTGGCGAACTTTTCGGTGAGGTCGTATTCCTCGAGTTTTTCGAGCACCGACGCGGCGACGAGGTCGTGATTGCCCATTATCGGGATGATGTTTTCACGCTCCATCATGGTTTCGAGCACTCTGACCGGGTCGTCCCCGCGGTCGACGGCGTCGCCGAGAAAATACAGCGTGTCGGTCTCACCGAGGCGGATTTTCTGTAACATTTTCGTGAACATCCGCGATTCCCCGTGGATGTCGGACAGCGCGTATGTCAAACGCTCATCTCCCCGAACCGTCGCAGCCCGCGACTATATTCTGACCTTTTCCGGTTCTGGCGTAGCTGTCAAGGCTGGCGTCGATGACCTTTATCAGGCGGATTCTCGCGGCTTTGCTCGCCCACGGGATGTGCGGGGGGACAAGGCAGTTTTTCGCCTTGAGAAGAGGGTTGTCCGGGAGAGCGGGTTCGACGGCGAGAACGTCGAGCGCCGCGCCGGAGAGCCTTCCGGAGTTCAGAGCGTCGGCGACATCCTTTTCGTTCAGCACCGCGCCGCGAGAGGTGTTGATGAGCTTCGCGCCGGGCTTCATGCCGGAGATGAATTCCGCGTCGACCATGCCGCGGGTCGAGTCATTCAGCGGGCAGTGGAGCGACAGGACGTCGCACCTCTTCCGCACCTCGTCGACCGTCAGGAATTTCACATATTCGGTGTCCTCGTGATGATGGGCGGTCGCGGCGATGACGTTCATGCCGAGCGCCGACGCGATTTTGGCGACGCGGCTTCCGATTCCGCCGCAGCCGATGAGCCCGAGGGTCATTCCGTCGAGTTCGGTATAATTCACGTTCTGGTAGGGATATCCGGGAATTCCGGTCCACATACCGTCGCGGACGATGTTCCTCATCCCGTCGAGGTCGGAGTACAGCGTGAGGAGCATCTGAATCGTGAGCTGCGCGACCGAGGCGGTTGAGTACGCGGGGATGTTGACTACCTGAACTCCCCTCTCGCGGCAGGCGTCCGTGTCGATCATATCGAACCCGGTTCCGAGGGCGGAGACGTATTTTATGGTCGGGCATTTGTCGAGGAGCGCGGCGGTGATCTTCGCGCGATTGGTGAAGACGACCTCAGCGCCTTTGCATTTCGCGGCGCAGTCGGCGTCGGGTGTCTTCGCGAAAACTTCGTAATCGCCGTATTTCCCGAGGAATCCCCAGTCGAGGTCGCCGGGGTTGACGGCGAAGCCGTCGAGTATGACAATCTTCATTGTGATCTTTCCTTTCTTTTGCGTATATTAATATTATACCACATCCGTGCGGAGAATGCAAGAGTGAATACGAAAAAGAGACCACCATACAAGAGTACAGTGGTCTCTTTCGACGCACTATGTCTGATGAGGCAGAAACATAATCCGACTGTAGCCGAAACCTTGACTATCGGGTCCAGGGGCTGGCCCCTGGTTATTCCGTGCGTAATGCTACGACCGGATCTTTTCTTGCCGCGCTCCTCGACGGGATAATCCCCGCGATCAGCGTCAGAAGCACGCTTATCGCGATGAGAATTATCGCCGCCGGAACCGGAAGCGTCGCGCTGAGATTGTTTATCCCGGTCAGATGGTGGAGAATGAGGTTGATCGGTATGCAGAGGAGATAGGTGATAATCACGCCGAGCGCGCCGGAGGTGAAGCCGATAATGGTGGTTTCGGCGTTGAACATTCCGGAGACGTTGCGCTTTGACGCGCCGATTGCCCTGAGGATGCCGATTTCTTTCGTGCGTTCCTGAACCGAGATCAGCGTGATTACGCCGATCATGATCGACGAGACGATGAGCGAGACGGCGACGAAGGCGATGAGGACGTAGGTGATGGCGTTGATTATCGTCGTGACGGAGGACATCATTATGCCGACGTAATCAGTGTAGGTGATTTTCTCGATTTCGTCGACGCCGTCGTTGTATTTCGCGATGGCGTCCTCGATTGTGTCCTTGTCCTCGAACCCGGAGGCGTAGAGGTTGATCGCGGCGGGGTCGTCGATATCGACATAACCGAGCTTTTTCAGGTTGTCGTCATAGGTCGAGTCCGAGAAGGTGAGCACTTCGTCGTAAAGCTCTGAGAGCTCGTCGTCGGACATTTCGTTCATCTTAGCGTCGAGCGCGGCGGAGAGCTGTTCTGGCGTCATCCCGGCAAGCCCGCTCATGATCTGCGCGGCGTACTGGCTTTTCACCTGCTCCGCGACCGACTCTCTGAAGGACGCG
>URCP01000105.1 GCA_900546315.1 uncultured Eubacteriales bacterium | reverse complement strand
CGCAGAACGCGCGCGCGACCTCTGGAACTACTTCTCGCTCTATGAGAAAATCTGGTTCTTCTCGATCCTCATCTTAGCCTCGATCTGCGCCGTCATCTTCCCGGAGGAGGACGTCAACGGCATCAAGGGCGGCGTCATAATGGCGCTCTACCTCGCCGATACCTTCCTCAACATTCTCTGCGAGCTGCTGATCTCGAAGCAGTCAAAATGGAACTTCATCGTCTCGATCTTTGTGGAGCTCGTCGAGATACTCATCTGCGTCCTGCTCGCCTACCGCTTCGCGACCATGGCGTCGACTCTCTTCTTCTGGCTCCCGATCGACATCATCAGCTTCATCAACTGGCACAAACACCCCGACCAGCAGGAGGACGACCTCACAAAGGTCAGAAAGCTCTCCGGTCTCGCCGCCGTCCTCGTCATCACCGGCATCATCGTCTGGACTGTCGTCGTCGGCTGGTTCCTCTCGGGGCTCGACATCACGACCGACCTCTTCGGCGGGAACGACACGCTCCAGAACATCGTCTGCTACCTCGACGCCTGCGCGTCCGCGGTCGGCATCGCGAACGGCGTGTTCATCCTGCTGAGATACCGCGAGCAGTGGATCGCATGGTTCATCTCCGCGATTCTCGAGGGCATCATAAATATTCTCTCCGGTCAGTACGTCCTCCTCGTTCTCAAGCTCGGGTACCTCACGAACTCGACCTACGGCTTCATTAAGTGGTCGAAATACATAAAGACCCACAAGGAAGCTCAGCTCGACAAATCCGCGCTCTGATAACAAAAAACCGTCAGCCGTATTTCAGGCTGGCGGTCTTTTTTAGTTTTTAACGATTGCCTCGGGATGCTTCTTCGTGTAGATGACCCACTTCGTGAATCCGTAGCAGGTATTCACGAACATCGCCGCGACGGTGATCAGCATTATGTAGCTTCCCGACACCGTGTAAAGTATCGTATACATGACAAGTGTCGCGAACCACGCGTACCACTGCTCGGTATAGCGGCAGAGAAGCAGTATGCCGTTAGCCATGCCGCACGCCGCTGAGATGGCGTCGAGGTAGGAATCCGCGGCACCGGGGATGTACTGTATAAGCGTACCGACAATCAGCGTGAACGCCGCTATAGCGAGGACGACAAGAATGTCCTGCCACGGCTTCAGGCGCTTGACGACCGTCATCTCCTCGTGCTCCTCGTCCGGGTTGTGCTTCCATTTGAGGTAGCTCACAATGTCTATCGGGATCCAGAAGACGAGCGTGATTATCGCGATCGAGTACCACCCGAGCGCCACGCAGATGACGAACTCCGGCACCTCGATGAAGAATATGTCGACGAGAAAGTTCAGTCTCGACTGCTTCGATATCAGCAGCTCGCAGACCGGGTTCGCCAGCACCGCGACGACCGAACAAACGACGACAAAGGTACTCGATGTGTCGTCGAGCATCAGGTCAGGGAAGAATATGACGAACACCGCCGTCAGGGTGAAGACCGAAACAAGGTAAATTATCTGGTATGGGGTGAATGAGCGAAGAAAACTCCGCGCGTGCTCTGAAAAACTTTTTTTCATTGATTATCCTTTACAGTTTTATGTAATCCGCAAGCCTCGGGAAAGCGCGCATCGCGTTCCCGAAGTAGATATCGTCGAAATCCTTCTTATCGAAGAGCTTTTCGATCGAGTAGTCATATTCTTCGATCTGCGAAAGGTTTATCGGTGGGCAGAAATCTGTTCCGTACATCATGCGGCGGATACAGCCGGGATTCGCGGCTATCGCCTTTCTGAATATCCCGATTGTGCCGTCGATGTCCTCGCACTCCTTCGCGCCGGTCTCATATATTCCGCAGAAGTCGGACCAGACATTGTCGTGCGTCGCCATTATCTCAGTGCACCTCTCATAGTACGGGTCGTCCATGTGGGCGGCGATGAAGTTGACGGTCGGGAACTTTTCCGCCGCCTTCGCGATATGGTTCGCTCCGGAGCCCTCGAGATCTTGATCCGACGGCAGGACGAGCGAGCATATCCCGGTGTGGAAGGTCACCGAGAGGCGCTCTTCGGCGCAGAAATCGTAAATCGGGAAGAGCTTCTCGTCGTCGGCGGCGCCGCGCTGATAGCTCGTGTATATCTTGAGTCCGACGATCTTGTTCTCCGGATCCGCGATCATGGCGCGGAGGGCTTTCACCTGACTGTCCGCGGGAGCCTTCATGTCGACCGCCGGACAGAGAAAGAGGCGCGGATCACTCCGGACAGTCTCCACGCACTCCGGGTTCTTCATTATGCTGTCCGGGAACTGCATCACGATGGCGTAATTGTCAGTCTTCGCGAAATACTCGTCGCGGACTTCCTTTGAGATTATGTGGGTATGGCAATCTATTTTTTTCAATTGAATTTCAGTCCTTTCTCCGGACAGCCGGTTTCCGGCGGAAAACAGCCCCGGGGTTTATTTACAATAATACATTATATCACAAAATTCGCTTTTTGTCAATATATAGAATAGACAAACACGCGCGCCGGAGCCGCTGGGCAGAAAACTATATTTTCTTTACAAGAAATGTTGAAAAACATCTTGAAAAATACGCTCGGGTGGTGTATAATATTGGTGTTGAATGAACGCGGTGTAATTCCGCGCAGAAAGGAATTTTGAATTATGGAAAAAGTCAGATACGGCATAATCGGCTTCGGCAATATGGGCTCCGGTCACTGCGCCACCCTCGCCGGGGGCAAGGTGAAGAACGCCGAGCTCACCGCCATCTGTGATATAAACCCGAAGAAGCTCGAGGCGGCAAAAGAGAAGTACCCCGGAGTGGCTCTTTTTGACAACCACATCGATATGCTGAAGTCGGGGCTCGTCGACGCTGTCGAGATCGCGACCCCGCACTACTTCCATCCGCCGATCGCCATCGACTGCTTTAACTACGGCATGAACGTCATCTCCGAGAAACCCGCCGGCGTCTACACGAAGCAGGTCGAGGAGATGATGGAGGCGGCGAAGAAGTCCGGCAAGGCGTTCGGTATGATGTTCAACCAGCGCACCAACCCGATGTATCAGAAGATGCGCGAGATGGTTCAGAACGGTGAGCTCGGAAACCTCATCAGATGCGTCTGGATCATCACCGACTGGTACCGCACCCAGTCCTACTACGACTCCGGCGAATGGAGAGCTACCTGGGACGGCGAGGGCGGCGGCGTCCTCATGAACCAGTGCCCGCACCAGCTCGATCTCTGGCAGTGGATTTTCGGAATGCCAACCCGCATTCACGCGTTCTGCCATGAGGGCAAGTTCCACGACATCGAGGTCGAGGACGACGTCACCGCTTACGCAGAATACGCGAACGGCGCGACCGGCGTGTTCATCACCACGACCGGCGAAACTCCCGGTACCAACCGCCTCGAGATCACCGGAACAAAGGGCAAGATGGTCGCGGAGGGAACGACGCTCACCTTCTGGAAGAACGAGGTTGACGGCGCAGAGTGGTGCCGCGATTGTTCAAGAGGCTTCGACAAGCCGAAGTGCGAGAAGATCGAGTATCACTTCGAGAACGCCGGACCTCAGCACCAGGGTATCCTCCAGAACTTCACCGATCACCTCGTGAACGGCGCTCCGCTGCTCGCGTCCGGATATGAAGGCATCAACGGTCTGTCTATCTGCAACGCCATGATGCTCTCGTCCTGGAAGAATGATTTCGTCAATCTCCCGATAGACGGCGACGAGTTCTACGGCGAGCTGAAGAAGCGCATTGACGGATGCCGCGGAAGAGAAAAGAAGCACGTCGAGGAGAAGATCGCGGATCTCTCGGATACTTACACCTCGAAATAACACACAACATTAATCACCGGTACGGCCCTCAAAAAAATGATGAGCCGTACCGGCTTCCGGCGTTTCTGCCGGGAGATTAAGGAGACAAAAATGGTATTCAGATACCTCGGAACAGCCGCGGCGGAGGGCATTCCCGCATATTTCTGCGGCTGCGACAACTGTAAGAAGGCACGGCTCATCGGCGGCAGGGCTGTCAGGTCAAGACCGCAGGCAATAGTCGACGGCAGACTTTTGATCGATTTCGGGGCGGACACACTTACGCATATCCAGCGCTTCGGGATTGACTCGACGAATATCCGCAGCTGCGTCATCACACACGCGCACTCTGATCATTTCTATCCCGTCGACCTCGAGATGATCCTTCCGGGCTTCGCAAACCCGCCGGAGGGCTGGAGGCTCGATTTCTTCGGCTCAAAGGAGGTCAGGGAGAGAGCGGTGACCGAAAGAGGTCCGCAGACGCTCGAACGCCTGACAAAGCTCGGAAGGGTCACCTTCACCGAGGTGAAGGCTTACGAGCCGTTCAGAACGCAGAATTACACGATAACCCCGCTCACCGGGCTTCACGACCCGAAAGCCGGTCCGCTTATCTACATAATCTCGGACGGCGACAAGACGATTCTTTACGCGCACGACACGCATTTCTTCCCGGATGAGGTCTGGGACTTCCTCGCGGAGATGAAACCGCGCTTCGACATGGTCTCGCTCGACTGCTGCAACGCGCTGACTCCGCTTGACTATATCGGTCATATGTCGCTCACCGAGAATATCGAGGTCAGGCGCCGCTTCCTCGCGGAGGGATTCGCGGACGAAAAGACGCGCTTCATCGCGAACCATTTCTCGCACAACGGGAAATGCTCGGTATACGACGATTTCCTGAAGCCGGCGAATGACGGCGGATTCGAAGTCTCGTACGACGGAATGATAATCGAACTCTGAAAATGATAATGATATGAAAGGAACAAACACCATGGAAAACAAGAAGATCCCCGGACTCACCATCGCGCACCTCGCGCTCAAAGCAACCGATTTTGACAAGTCCTACAAGTTCTACACCGAAGGTCTCGGAATGATCCCCTACATCTCGTGGGGCGAGGGCGACGGACACGTGCAGATGCTGAAGTTCGGCTCCGGCGCCGGCATACTCGAGCTCTTCGCGGGCGGCTCTGACGCTGAGGCTGAGCTCGGCAAGTACATCCACTTCGCTTACGGCGTCGACGACGTCGATCAGGCGTACGAGACCGCTCTCGCGGCAGGCGCTAAGCCGCTCACCCCTCCGAAGACCGTTCCGCTCGACAGCAAGCCCGAGAAGGTCACGCTCCGCATCGCGTTCGTCTACGGTCCGGACAACGAGCAGATCGAATTCTTCAAGATGATATAAAGGTAAAAAAATGATAGCGACAACAGTAATAATTCACGTAAAGCCGGAAAACGTAGAGGATTTCAAGAAAATCTCCCTCTACAACCACGAAAACTCCCGCAAGGAGCCCGGCAACGTCCGCTTCGACGTCCTCCAGTCGAACGACGCCCCCACCTACTTCACCCTCTACGAAGTCTACAAGACCCCCGAAGACGCGAAAGCGCACAAAGAAACCGAACACTACAAAAAGTGGCGCGACACCGTCGAGCCCTACATGGCTGTAAAGCGCGTAGGAATCGCTCACACGCCGCTCGCGTTCGACTAACCGGCGGAGCCGCCGGGGGCATAGTCAAATATTCGGCTACAGTCGTCTGAAGGCTCTGCCACATCAGACATAGTGCGTCGAAAAAGAAACCGCTGACACAAAATCAGCGGTTTTTTGGCTATTTGAACAGTTTGATTTTTGAGAAGATGACTATCGTCAGGAGGCTCGCTATCACCGATATCGCGATGACTATCACGAAGCCGTACGGGTTCTCGTCGAGAGGGATGTTTATCACGTTCATGCCGTACGCGGAGAAGATTATCGTCGGGATCGCCATCACTATCGTTATTATCGCGAGGACCTTCATCGCGACGTTCAGGTTGTTCGAGATCACGGCGGCAAAGGTGTTCGACAGATTCGAGAGAATCTCCGTGTGTATCTTCGCCATCTCTATCGCCTGCTTGTTCTCGACGATCACGTCCTCGAGCAGGTCGGCGTCCTCGTCGTATTTCTTGACGACGTCAGTGCGCACCAGCTTCTCGAGCACCGCCTCGTTCGAACGGAGCCCGGTCGTGAAGTAGACAAGCGACTTCTGGAGCTTCATCAGCTCGAGCAGCTCGCGGTTCTTCTGCATCCGGCTGAACTCAAGCTCTACGCCGTCTATCTTCTTCTCGATAAGTCTCAGATAGATCAGATACCGCCTCGCCGTCGCGTAGAGTATCTGAAACACGCATCTCGAGCGCATCGACGGATGGAACCCGCGCTCACTCCCGTTAGAAAAGCCTCGCAGGATATGCGTATCCTTCGGGCAGATCGTGATTATCGCGTTGCCGGCGAGGATCATCGACAAAGGAATCGTCGTGTACAGCTCCCGGTCGCTCGTCTCCTCACGGGTCGGTATGTTCACGAGAAGCATACGGTAATTGTCGTCGATATCTATACGCGAGCGCTCGTCAAGGTCGAGGGCGGCGCGGCACGCCTCCATCGGCAGGTCAAAGCGCATCGTGATCTCACGCAGCTCGTCGTCTGTCGGGTCGATCATCTGTATCCAGCACTTATCGTTGTCCGGGAAGGAGTCGACCGTCACTATTCTGTTGTTCTCGTCTTCGATGTGGTATTTTATCATGATGCGGCTCCGCCTTTCGGTGTATTCGGGTTTTCGCGCTTGTCCGGAATCGGACGGGGATATGTCAGATGATCTTCTTCATCTCGGGAATAAGGCGCTTCGCGATCTCGGCGTGGCCGTCGCGCAGCGGGTGGAGCGGATCTAATGGTACCCAGCCGTGAGAGGAGATATACCTGACGCTGTCTCCGCGCTTTTCGTTGTAATCCCTTATAAATCCCGGCAGATCATCGTCAAACGCGCCGCAGAACGGGGAGAGAACGATGATCACCGACTCAGGGTTCCGCCCGCGGATGAGATCGAGGACACCCTCATACTCCGGCAGGTAATCGGAGTGTCCGCGGTCGTTCGCGCCGTGGTTTATCATGATATAATCGCAGGACGGATATGTTACCGGCGAGCCGTTGAAGTTGAACGGGTAAGCGTCCGCCGTCTTCGGAACTCCTCCGCATCCGCCGTGAGTGTTGCCGACCGCGCCGTAGCCCATCATGAACGGGCGAAGGTCAAGCGCCTCTGCTGTCAGCCAGCCGTAGGTCGCGGTGACATCGTCCTGGAACGGTCTGTTCGACTGGTCGTTCCGGAAAGGATTCCTGAACGCGTCAATGAGCACGCCCTCGGTGATCGAGTCGCCGACAATCTCTATAGTCTTTCTGTTGTCCGGAGCGAGAGTCCCGGCGTCCTCGGCGTCGTAGCCGGTGAAGTCCATCTTGCCGGTCAGCGGCTGATACCAGCGCTGGTTCATCTCGACGTTCGACTTGTAAATGACCTTCAGCGTGTGCTCCCCGTCAGCCCTCGCGTCGACGCGGATGTACTTCTGGATGTCCGACTCGAATCTGGCGCCGCCGTCAAGCTCGAGATAGACATGACCATGCTGATCCGGCATGAAATCAGTGTCGAAGAACAGAACGATATAAGATCCCCTGAAGGCGACCTCAAAATATGAGCCGCAGGCTGTCGCCGCCATTCCGGCTGAGCGCCCGAAGCGGCCGGTATATCTTACCGACGGATGGTCGTAGTTGAAATGCTGCATATTATAAAACCTCGTTTCTAAAAATCAATACTCGTAGTCCGCGGAGGTGCTTGACGCGCAGACGGCGTGCATATGGGTCTTTACGACCTCGCAGTGGTACTTGTCATGGTCGTACTCGGTGAGGGCGTTCCTGTCCTCGACGTCGACGAGCAGAACGACGTCACAGGAGCGCGCGGAGCGCATGAAGTCGATCCCGACCTCGATCCCGCGAAGAGTCGGGACGTTGCCCTTCATCGAGAGAAGAACCTCGCGGCATTTCTCGCACGCCTCGGGGGTAGGGTCCTTGAGCTTGAAGCATACTATGTGTTTTACCATTATAAAAAACCTTGCCTTTCCTGTCAGGTTGCATATAATTCTATTATACCACTCTCCGCGCGGAAAATCAATAGTATTCGCGAAAATTATCCCGCTGTCAGGAATTGTTACAAAATATATATTGACTTTTGACACGCGGAGGGGTATAATAGTAAAGCCTATTGTGTCTATAGGCAATCAACACTGAAAGGTCATCTGAAATGAGCGAAGGAAACAGGCATTTCGAGCCGCACGAGCAGGCGAAACGCAGCATACAGAAAAAATACAGGAAGACGATATGGAACCCGTTCACGACGGCGGTCAAGCGATACAGCCTGATCGAGCCGGGGGACAGGGTAGCGGCGTGCATCTCCGGCGGCAAGGATTCGATGCTTATGGCGAAGCTGCTTCAGATGCTTCATGAGCACAGCGACGTGCCGTTTGAGCTGACTTTCCTCTGCATGGATCCCGGGTACAACGCGGAGAACCGCGCCAAGATCGAGTATAACGCGAAGCTGCTTGACATACCGCTGACGATATTCGAGACGAATATTTTCGACGTGGCGAACGCTGCCGGGAAATCGCCGTGCTATCTCTGCGCGAGAATGCGGCGCGGGCACCTCTACAACAAGGCGCGGGAGATGGGCTGCAACAAGATCGCGCTCGGACACCATTTTTCGGACGTCATCGAGACGACGGTGATGGGAATGTTCTGGGGTGCGCAGATACAGGCGATGCCGCCGAAGCTGTGGTCGACGAACTTTGAGGGGATGCAGCTGATCAGACCGCTCTACATGGTGAGAGAAGATGATATAATCTCGTGGGCGAGGTACAATAACCTCGATTTCATACGCTGCGCCTGCCGCTTCACCGAAAACAGCGCCGCGAACGAGGGCGTTTCGAAGCGGCTTGAGACGAAGAACCTGATAAAGGCGCTGAAAAAGGATAACCCTGATATTGAGAAGAGCATATTCAACAGCATTCACTCGGTTCAGCTTGACACGATGGTCGGGTATAAGACCGACGGGAAGCAGTACGATTTCGATGAATTATTCAGCGCGAGGGGAAGAATGAAAAGCGGGGACAGGGAAGAGTGACTGTCTTCCGCTGAAACGATATATCAAAAGATTGAAACGCTGCCGGCAATGGGCGGCGTTTTTTCTGTCCCGCAGACATCCGCGGGAACAACCTCAGATCAGTGATTTTATCAACTTAAACTATATATTGTCACTAAAAAGACTGTAAATGGTGCACTATGTATAAAAATACTGTCGCGAATATGTGTACAATTGCTATTGACTCGAAATAGTTATTATGGTATAATTGATTCGTAAGACAGGGAAATGCGTTCTGAAACCTTCTCTTGCCGGGAAACCCGGACATGGATTGTCAGTAAGCGCGTCTTCCCCGCGAAATCATCCCCGAAACAGGGAGAAAGGGAGCTTCCGCCACTGCGGGAGCCGAAGCGTCAGTATGGACAGAATCAACATCACCCCCGCGATAAAT
>URCP01000104.1 GCA_900546315.1 uncultured Eubacteriales bacterium | reverse complement strand
AGGTACGCGTCGATATTCACGTCGACCTTCGACTCGAACTTCGGCTTCGGCGCCTCTCCCTTCTCCTCGAGCACCGCGTCGTTCAGGATCTTGACGTAGAGATCGTAACCGATAGCGTCGAGCTGTCCGTGCTGCTCCGCGCCGAGGATATTGCCCGCGCCGCGTATCTCGAGGTCTCTCAGGGCTATCTTGAAGCCGGAGCCGAACTCCGTGTACTCGCGCATCGCGGACAGTCTCTTCGTCGCGATCTCGCTGAGCGACAGGCGCGGCGGATAGGTGAAATACGCGTAAGCGCGCCTGCTCGAGCGCCCGACGCGCCCGCGTATCTGGTGCAGCTGCGAGAGCCCGAGCCGGTCGGCGTGGTCGATTATCAGCGTGTTCGCGTTCGGCACATCGACGCCCGACTCGATGATCGTCGTCGAGACGAGGATGTCTATCTCGCCCATGACCATTCCGCGCCAGATGTCGGAAAGTCTCTCCTTGTCCATCTGTCCATGCGCGACTGCGATTCTCGCCTCCGGAATGGCGTTCGAGAGCCTGAGCGCGACGCCGTCTATGTCGTCGACCGTGTTGTGCAGGAAGAACACCTGCCCTCCGCGCCGCAGCTCCTTCTTTATCGCCTCGGTGATGATGAGGTCGTCGTACTCCATGACGAAGGTCTGGACCGGGAACCTGTCCCCGGGCGCCTCGTCGAGAACCGACATATCGCGGATGCCGCTCATAGCCATGTTCAGCGTGCGCGGGATAGGCGTCGCGGAAAGGGTCAGCACATCGACGTTCCCCGCTATCTGCTTTAACTTCTCCTTCTGCGCGACGCCGAAGCGCTGCTCCTCGTCGACGATAACGAGCCCGAGATCCTTGAACACGATATCGTTCGAGACAAGTCGGTGGGTTCCGACTATGATATCTATATCGCCACGCCTGAGCGCCCTCAGCGTCTCCTGCTGCTGCTTCGGTGTGCGGAAGCGGGAGATCATGTCGCACTTCACCGGGAAGCCGCGCATACGCGACAGCAGCGTCTGGTAATGCTGCATCGCGAGAATCGTCGTCGGGACGAGCAGAGCCACCTGCTTGCCGCTCATGACCGCCTTGAACGCGGCCCTGAGAGCGACCTCGGTCTTTCCGAAGCCGACGTCCCCGCAGAGAAGTCTGTCCATCGGAACCTTTGATTCCATGTCCTTCTTGATGTCGTTTATCGACTCGAGCTGTCCCTCGGTCTCCTCGTACTCGAACGACGCCTCGAACTCGCGCTGCATATCGTCGTCCGGCTCGAAGGCGTACCCCTCGCGGCGCTGACGCTCGGCGTAGAGGCGGATCAGCTCCTTCGCCATCGCCTTCGCGGCGAGCTTCGCCTTCGTCTTTGCCTTTATCCAGTCGCTTCCGCCCATCTTCGAGAGCTTGACGGCGCCGGAATCCGAGTGCGCGCCTATATACTTCGAGACCATGTCGAGCTGGTCGGTCGGGAGATAGAGAAGGTCGCTGCCCGCGTACTTTATCTTGATATAATCCTTCGTGACGCCGAGGACGGATAACTGCTCTATGCCCATATACTGACCGATGCCGTGGTTCGCGTGGACGACGAAATCGCCCGGCGTCAGGTCGTTGTAGGAGAGTATCTTCTCCTGCGAGGAATGGCTGTTCTTCGCCTTCTTCGCGTGCGAGAGGATCGTGCGCGAGTAGCTGTTCGGGTTCTGGTACATCGACAGCAACGCGAATCTCGTCGAGGTCAGTTCGAACCCGGCGAGATTGAAGCCGGACACGACAAGCGCCACCCCCTCGGGGAGAGTGAGTATCCCGTACGGCTTGTCGTCCGGCTGCTTCACCGCCTGAAGCCCGCGCTCGGTGAGCTCATTCACGACGTTCTTCGCCGTGACGTCGTTCTCGCAGAGCACGACCGTGCGGAACTTTCCTCCGGCGTAGGACGTCAGGTCCTCGGCGAGAAGGTCGATGTTATCGGCATACGACGCCGTCGCGCGGGTTCTGAACGAGTACATTCCCGAGAGCCTGCCGCCGTTCCCCTGCATGAACGCGTCGCAGAGCAGCGCGCCGCACTTGTCGGTGAAGACCTCGTAATAATCCGAATACCGCGCGTACATCGCGTATCTCGGCGAAACCTCTCCGTGCTCGAGCATCGACTCGATCTCGCTTGTGATGTGGAACTCGAAGGCCTTCATTCTGTCGGCGCAGGCGTTCGTCTCCTGAACTATGACGAGCGGCATCATGCCGTCCGCCTTTGCCGCGTCGAGGTAGTAGTCGGCGAGGGTCGTTTTATTCTCGTAGATGAGTGAGATGTACTTGTCCGCGAACTCGAGCTCGAGACTATTGTCGCAGGCTTCAAGCTCCGCCGAGAGCTCGCCTTTGACCCGCTCGTCCGACGCTTTTTTCATCTGCGTCTCTATCGCCTTCGAGATTTCCGCGCGCGCTTCCGGGGTGATCGAGAGCTCGCGGGCGGGAGTTATGTCGACCGCAGTGATGTTCCCGGTCTTTCTCTGGGTCATTATGTCGAAATAGCCCATCTGGTCGATCTCGTCGCCGAAGAGCTCGATTCTGACCGGAGCCGCGGAGGACGGCGGGTAGATATCTATGATCCCGCCACGCACCGAATACTGCCCGGTGCCGTCGACAAGATCGGTGCGGACATACCCGCCCGCCTCGAGACGAGCAGTGAGATCGGTCATGTCGAGCGGCTCGTCGCGGTCGATGATCATCGTATCGCGTTTTAGGACCTCAGAGGGCATCGTGAGCTGCATTAAGGCGTCGGGGGTGGTAATTACAGCCCCGCACTCTTCCGAGGCGCAGGCGAGCGCTGAGAGCGTCCTGAGACGTTCGTGCTCATATTCGTGCGACGAGGTTATCTTGTGGAATATGAAGTCGCGGAGCGGATAGGTCAGCGTCTTCACCGAGAGCTCGCCGAGGGCGTTCGATAGCTTCAGTCCCTCCTTCTCGTCCGGGACGATGATGAGCGCGGGACGCTTTCCGGCGGTCTTTCTTATCATCGCGGCGTAGAAGACCGCCCTCGCGCCGTCCGAGAGACCGTTCACCGCGATAGGATGAAGCGTCTCGCCGTGACGCGAGGTTATCTGCTTCGATATGTCCTCGAACTCCTTCTCGAGGAGTATCGAGTCGGCTACCAGCCGTATTCTGTCGTCGATTTCTGTCATTTGTGCCATCCGTTAAAAATCTCCGAAAAATCATTTCGCGGCGGTGTTGAGTATATTCATCGCCTTGTCGGTGTCGCCGCCGATAAGTGTCGGGAGCGTGTCGCATATCCGTCCGAGCGCCTCGAAAACCGCGGTCTTGTCACTCTCCGGGAAGGTTCCGAGGACCCAGTCCGCGAGGTCGTAGTCAGGTCTCGGCTTCTCTCCGACGCCGACGCGGATGCGCGGGAAATCGTCAGAGCCGAGCTGGTATATGATGCTGCGAAGCCCCTTCTGCCCGCCGTCGCTGCCCTTTGTACGGAGCCTCACCCGACCGGGCGCGAGGCTTATGTCGTCGCAGATGACGTAGATGTTCTCCGGCGAAATCTTGTAGAAATCCGCCGCCTCGCGCACAGCTTCGCCGGACGCGTTCATAAAGGTCTGCGGCTTCATGACGAGCCCGCGTCTGCCTGCGATCACGACCTCTCCGCAGAGCGCCTTGAAGCGGGAGCGGTCGACTCTGAAGCCGAGCTTCTGCGAAATATAGTCTATCGCGAGAAAACCGGAATTATGCCTTGTGAAGGTGTACTCCGGACCGGGATTCCCGAGCCCGACGAGCAGGAACGAGATGTTCCCCGCCGGGGTCTGCGGTTTTGATATCTGTTTGAACAGATCGAATATGTCTGCCATTTATTTTTCCTTTCGCCGGCGTGTGAACGCCGAAAAACTCCACAAAGGCTGTCGTGGACAGCCCTGTGGATTGATATTATTCTGGATTTGTTTTTATATTATAGCACAGATTCGCGGAAAATGCAAGAGGTCAGCGGAAATTTTTCACGTTTCCGGTATCGCTTTTTCCCTGACCGGCGGACAGCGGGAGCTTTTCGTGGGTATCCGGCAAAGCGCCGGTGTCCTTTTCCGATGTGAGCACCGTGACGCGCGCGCCGGTGGTGCCGCGCTCGTATTCTACCGCTTCTTCGAGACCGGTTTTTATCAGTTCGTACAGACTCATGTCGCACCTCACAATTCACTGTTTGTTTTTTATCTCATCCTCAAGTATTGATACGATTCTGCCAAGATCGTTTCGTTCCTGCATACTCAGGTTCTCCTTAACGTTCTTCTGATATGCAGCAAGCAAATATATTTTTTCATATACTTCGAAATCAATGTAAATGATTCTTACACTTCCACTTTTCCCACGATCCTCAAAAGCAAACCTCATTTTTCTGACGCCGCCCGCGCCCCTGATTACACTGCCGATTTTCGGATCTTCAAGCAATTGGCTCTGCAATCTTCTGAGATCGCTGTCTCCAAGTCCCATATCTGCCCATGCCTTTCTGAATGAAGGCAGTTCGACAAACACTCTTTTCATATTCAGTCACCATCCGCAGTCTTCAAGTTATTTTCCCCGTATATATTATACCACACCCTCGCATTTTTGTCAATACACCCGTCGATATTTTCTCCACAGCGCCATGTTGATTACTTGTTGATTTCGTGTTGAAAACACAGTACTTTTCCACAATTCGCGTCACACAAAAACAGCTCATATACCACTCCCTCAACTTTACCCTCAGCTTCAGGCTCATATTTTGAGGGTAAAGTTGAGCCTGAAGTTGAGCCTGAAACGTGTGCATACATTATAAACCAAACTAAACTGTTTTTAAACTAAACATTTAAAAAGGCGCTGCGCGCCCGTGGGGGAAAACGGCTCCGCCGCCCCGGCGCCGTGTGCGGGCTGTGGAAAACCTTGATTGACGATATTTTACTTTTTCTGTCCCCGCTTTTATACGATTTTACTTAAAAACGTTCATAATCCGGGGCGATTATGAATGAAATCGAAGAACTTTATAAATCTTTGAAAAAACACTGGATATTTCGGGCAGAATATGTTATAATGTACATTGCAGTCGGTGTCGGTATTTTCGCGCGGTCGGGTTTTCCGACCCTTTCGCCGTTTGTAGCGTCATCGGCGTGGCTGTATTAACCGTTGTAAATCAAAATCATATATGGAGGTCAAATTCACCTATGAGCAAAAAGTATTGTTACCTTTTCTCCGAGGGCAACGCTAACATGCGCGAGCTTCTCGGCGGCAAGGGCGCCAACCTCGCCGAGATGACCAACCTCGGTCTTCCGGTTCCGCAGGGCTTCACCATCACCACCGAGGCCTGCACCCAGTACTACGAGGACGGCAAGCAGATCAATGACGACATCATGGCTGAGATCATGGAGTACATCGAGAAGATGGAGAAGATCACCGGCAAGAAGTTCGGCGACCTTGAGAACCCGCTTCTCGTTTCGGTCAGATCCGGCGCGCGCGCGTCGATGCCCGGCATGATGGACACCATCCTCAACCTCGGTCTCAACGAGGAAGTTGTTGATGTCATCTCGAAGAAGTCGAACAACCCGAGATGGGCTTGGGACTGCTACAGAAGATTCATCCAGATGTATTCCGACGTCGTCATGGAGGTCGGCAAGAAGTACTTCGAGCAGCTCATCGACAAGATGAAGGAAGAAAAGGGCGTCAAGCAGGACGTCGAGCTCACCGCTGAGGATCTTAAGACCCTCGCAGGTCAGTTCAAGGCTGAGTACAAGTCCAAGATCGGCGAAGACTTCCCGACCGATCCGAAGGAACAGCTCATGGGCGCTATCAAGGCCGTCTTCCGTTCCTGGGACAACCCGCGCGCGAACGTTTACCGCCGCGACAACGACATTCCGTACAGCTGGGGCACCGCTGTCAACGTCCAGATGATGGCGTTCGGCAACATGGGTGACGACTGCGGTACCGGCGTCGCTTTCACCCGTAACCCCGCTACCGGCGAGAAGAAGCTGTTCGGCGAGTTCCTCACCAACGCACAGGGCGAGGACGTCGTCGCCGGCGTCAGAACTCCTATGCCGATCGATATGATGGCTGAGAAGTTCCCGGAGGCTTTCGCTGAGTTCACGAAGGTCTGCGCTATCCTCGAGGATCACTATCACGATATGCAGGATATGGAGTTCACCATCGAGAACAAGAAGCTCTATATGCTCCAGACCAGAAACGGCAAGCGTACCGCTAAGGCTGCTCTCAAGATCGCGTGCGATCTCGTTGACGAGGGCAGAATCGACGACAAGCAGGCCGTTCTCATGATCGAGCCCAGAACTCTCGATACTCTTCTCCACCCGCAGTTCGATCCGGAAGCTCTGAAGAAGGCTGTTCCGGTCGCTAAGGCACTCGCAGCATCCCCCGGAGCCGCTACCGGTAAGATCGTCTTCACCGCAGAAGACGCTAAGGAGTGGAAGGCTCGCGGCGAGAAGGTCGTTCTCGTCCGTCTCGAGACCTCTCCTGAGGACATCGAGGGCATGAAGGCTTCTCAGGGTATCCTGACCGTCCGCGGCGGTATGACCTCCCACGCGGCTGTCGTCGCGCGCGGCATGGGCACCTGCTGCGTCTCCGGCTGCTCCGCTATCAACATGGACGAGGAGAACAAGAAGTTCACTCTCGCCGGCAAGGAATATCACGAGGGAGATTTCATCTCGATCGACGGTTCCACCGGTAATATCTATGACGGCACCATCCCGACCGTCGACGCTTCGATCGTCGGTGAGTTCGGCCGCATCATGGCTTGGGCTGACAAGTATCGTAAGCTCCAGGTCCGCACCAACGCCGACACCCCGCGTGACGCTAAGAAGGCACGTGAGCTCGGCGCGGAGGGCATCGGTCTCTGCCGTACTGAGCATATGTTCTTCGACGCTGACAGAATCGCCGCTATCCGCGAGATGATCTGCGCTGACACCGTTGAAGAGCGCGAGGCGGCTCTTGACAAGCTGCTTCCGATGCAGCAGGGCGATTTCGAGAAGCTCTATGAGGCTCTCGAGGGCTGCCCGGTCACCATCCGTTTCCTCGACCCGCCGCTTCACGAGTTCGTTCCGACCGAAGAGAAGGACATCGAGCTCCTCGCAAACGACACTCACAAGACTGTCGAGCAGGTCAAGGCTATCATCGCCGGACTCCATGAGTTCAACCCGATGATGGGTCACCGCGGCTGCCGTCTGGCTGTCACTTATCCTGAGATCGCGAGAATGCAGACCAAGGCTGTCATCCGCGCGGCTCTCAACGTCAAGAAGGCTCATCCGGACTGGAATATCGTTCCGGAGATCATGATTCCGCTGGTCGGCGAAGTCAAGGAGCTCAAGTACGTCAAGGGCGTTGTCTGCGAGACCGCTGACGCTGAGATCAAGGCAGCGGGCAGCGATATGCACTACAAGGTCGGTACCATGATCGAGATCCCGAGAGCGGCTATCACCGCTGACGAGATCGCTAAGGAGGCTGAGTTCTTCTCCTTCGGTACCAACGACCTGACTCAGATGACCTTCGGCTTCTCCCGTGACGACGCGGGCAAGTTCCTCGGCGCTTACTACGACAAGAAGATCTACGAGAACGATCCTTTCGCAAAGCTCGACCAGAACGGTGTCGGCAAGCTCGTCGCTCTCGCGGCTGACCTCGGTCGCAAGACCCGCCCGGACATCAAGCTCGGTATCTGCGGCGAACACGGCGGCGACCCGTCCTCTGTTGAGTTCTGCCACAAGGTCGGTCTGACCTACGTCTCCTGCTCGCCGTTCCGTGTGCCGATCGCAAGACTGGCAGCGGCTCAGGCAGCTCTGAAGAACGCGTAAAGGAAACCGCGGAGCGGTTTCCAAAGAAGTTTATTTCCACTCCAAGGAGTGGAAATAAACTTCGACGGTTCGTGCACTGTCATATGGCTGTGTTCTGACGTCTGGTCAATAAACTGAATATAAAGAAACCGGATTTTTACATCCGGTTTCTTTTTTTCGTTTTTCCCGCAGAAACAGGCGAATTTTTTCGTTTGATGTTAATTTTTTCTCGAATTTCAAATTCTGTTCAATTTCCTCTTGACATTTTGCACGGAATGTGGTATACTTAAACTAAAGGATTTCTATGTTGGGAAAGAAAAAGTATTAACCATGATGACAAACGAAGAACAGCTCGTCGACGTCAGCCTCGACATCGGGAAGGCAATGCTGCTCGCCGGAGGCGAGGTGACGCGCGTCGAGGACACCATATCACGTCTCCTGCACGCGTACGGAATGCGCGGCGTCGGGGTCTTCACAATAACCTCGCTCATCGAGGTGACGGCGCGGACGCCGGACGGGGACGAGATCGTCCGCACAAGACGCGTAACCGGCGGATACGCCACCGACCTCGACCGTGTGGAGCGGCTCAACGCCCTCTCGCGCGACATCTGTGATGAACGCCCCGCGCCGGAAGAGATCAGGGAGCGGCTGGACGGGATAGAGCATCCGAAAAGCGAGAAGGCATGGATAAGCTACACAGGCGCCATACTCTCCGCTGGGAGCTTCGCTGTCTTCTTCGGCGGGACACCTTCAGATCTGCCCGCGACGGCGATACTCGCCTGTCTCATCACATGGATGGACAGACGCGGCATCTACAAGAGAACGAATCAGCTGCTGTTCTACTTTGTCTGCTCGATGCTGACCGGTTTTCTCGGCTGTCTGCTGGTGCGGTTCGGCATCGGGGTCAACCTCGACAAGATTCTCATCGGCTGCATCATGCTGACCATGCCCGGAATCCCGATCACCTACGCCATGCGGGATATGCTGCTCGGCGAGAGCATCACGGGGTTTCTCAGGTTCACCGAGTCGCTGCTTATCGCGGCGAGTATCGCGGGCGGGTTCCTGCTCTCGACGGTTGTCGCTGGGAGGATACTCTGATGACAGACAGTATCATTCAGATCGCCGCGGGGGCGCTCGGCGGGCTCGGATTCTCTGTTGTTTTCGGAATCCGTAAGAAGTACATGATTCTCGTCGCTCTGAACGCCGGACTCTCGTGGGCGGTTTACCTGCTCGTCAACTCCTTTGCCGGGGACTTCGCTGCAAGTATCGTCTCCGCCATGTTTTGCAGTATTGTCGCCGCGGTCATGGCGTGGAAGATAAAGGTGCCGAAGGTGGTTCTTCAGATGCCCGCGACGGTCCCGATGATTCCCGGTGGAAGCCTTTACTACACAATGTATAACATTTTTGCCGGAGACGCCGCGGCGGCGAAGACATGGTTCTTCTCGACTATCCGCGCGATATCCGGAATGGCGATCGGCTTCGCGGTCGTGAGCGTGCTGCTTCGCGCACTGACGGCGAAACGGTCAAGGAAACATTGATCTAAGGTTGTTTTCGCGTAAAAAGTCCATAAATCCAAGACTTTTCACGCGAAAACCCGAATTATTCAATGTTTCCAAGGAAACATTGATCTAAGGTTGTTTTCGCGTAAAAAGTCCATAAATCCAAGACTTTTCACGCGAAAACCCGAATT
>URCP01000103.1 GCA_900546315.1 uncultured Eubacteriales bacterium | reverse complement strand
TTTTACGCGTCTCTTTTCGGCCGTATACCTTGGGCGCCCAACCCGGCCCCTGGTCGGCACTTTCGTTTTTTTTTTTTTTTCCCCGCCCCCCCCCCCCCCCCCCCCCCGCAATATGCGGATGATTTACCGTCGGACCTCAGATTTGACGGAAAGACCGTTACCTTCCTCTACCGCGAGGAGGTATCGAACGAGTTCTTCGCCGATCAGGCTGACGGAGACGTCGTGAATGACGCGATTTTTGACAGCTTCCGCAATGTCGAGGAGCGCCTCGGCGTAGACATAAACGTCGTGAAGCGCCCCGGTCACTACACCGACGTGCGTCAGGAATACATGAACCACATCACAAGCACGATTCTCGCCGGAGACAGCGAATACGACTTTGTCGACCTGATGATAGGCAACTCGCCGGTTCTCATGCAGCAGGGCATCTTCCACGACCTCGCGCAGAACAAATACATCGACCTCGATAAGCCGTATTATCTCGGCGGACTGATGGATCAGGGCGCGATCGACGGGAAGCTGTTCTTCGTGTCCGGCGACGCTTCGCTCGGTTATATGAAGTGCGCGTTCGCCATGTATTTCAATCAGAGGCTCGTCGAGAACTTCAACATCGAGAATCCGTATGACATTGTCGACGCCGGAAAATGGACTCTCGACAAGGTCGCCGAGATAGCGTCAGCGGCGTCACAGGACATCGACGGAAACAGCAAGTACGATATCGAGGATAAGCTCGGTTTTGTCGTCCATGACTGGAATCACCCGAAGGGCTTCTGGGCGTCGACCGAATCGGTCATGTATTCAAGAGACTCGTCCGGCGAGTGGAAGTTCACGTACGGCTCTGAGCATGACATAGACGTCGTCAATAAGCTCTACAACCTGATGTACGCGAATGAGGGAAGCTGGTTCCCGGGTATCACCAACGCCGTCCCGGAGTATCAGGAGCTCTACGGAAAGATCTCCGCGAAGTTCGCGTCCGGCGAAATATTCATCATGACCGCCGAGATCGACGACTCGGTCAGCCAGTTGAGGGACATGAAGGACGATTACGGCATTCTTCCTTACCCGAAGGCGGACGAGAATCAAAAGGAATACGTCTCCTCCGCCCGCAACACGCACAACGCGTTCTCGATGCCGATAACCTGCGAGGATCCGGAGATGGCGGGCGCGGTGCTCGAGGCGTTGTCATCGTCGAACCATGACACCGTGCTCCCCGCGTACTTCGAGACGGCGCTCAAGAAAAAGTACGCGCGCGACGATGACTCGGCGCGTATGTACGACATAATCCGCGACAGCATGAAGCTCGATTTCGGATATCTCTTCGGCAACGCGATAGGCGGTCCCGAGAGTATCTTCGTTGACAGCTACAAGAAAGAAAACTCGCTCGCGTCGAACGTCGCGAAAAACCAGAAACGGCTCGATTCCGCCCTCGAAAAATATCTCGTGAATCTGAGATCAACCTTCAAATAAAGACAATCGCCCTGACGGATGATATAATATATAATCCGTCAGGGAAAACGTGTTTTCCGATATCCGCGTCCCGAAAAGGGCGATGATATATATTCTATTTCCCAAGAGAGGAACAAAATCCATGAAAGCAATACTTGTAAACCCCGACAAATCACTCGTCTGGAGCGACGTTCCGGATCCGATCGTCGGCGACGAGGATGTTCTCGTCGAGATACACTGCGCGGCGCTCAACCGTGCCGACCTCATGCAGCGCGAGGGAGATTATCCGCCCCCTCCCGGCTGCCCGGAGTGGATGGGACTCGAAATCTCCGGCGTCATCGTGAAGATGGGTAAGATCGCCGAGGAAAAGTCACCGTACAGGCTCGGAGACCAGGTCTGCGCGCTTCTCGGCGGCGGCGGATACGCTGAGTACGCGAATGTCAAGTACGATATGCTGATGCCCGTTCCGAAGAACCGCACGCTCATCGAGGCGGCGGCGATGCCGGAGGCTTACGCGACCGCTTACCTGAACCTCTTCATCGAGGGCAAGGCAAAGGCGGGCGACACACTGCTTATGAACGCGGGCGCTTCGGGTCTCGCGTCTGTCGTCATCCCGATGGCGAAGGCTTTCGGACTCAGGGTCATCACGACCGTCCGCTCCGCCGAGTTCGTCGAGAGCGTCAGAAAGACCGGCGCGGATATCGTAGTCGACACGAGCGCTGAGGATATTCACGAGGTTCTGAAGGCACAGCTTGACGCCGGAACGCCCGTCGACATCGCGATAGACTGCCTCGGCGGCGACTATATGGGCGGCTGCCTCCAGTATCTGTCGCACGGCGCGCGCTGGATCATGATCGCGGCTCTCGCCGGACGCTTCACCGAGATCGACCTCAAGAACATCTATGTCCGCAACGTCCGCATAATCGGCTCGACCCTTCGTTCGAGAACTCCCGCTTTCAAGGCGGAGCTGCTCGCGTCTCTCGTGAAGAACGTCTGGCCGAAGGTCGAGGAAGGACTGCTGAAGCCGTCGATTTACAAGGTTCTCCCGATACAGCGGGCGGAGAAAGCTCACGCCATCTTAGAGCGCGGCGAGAACGTCGGCAAGGTCGTGCTCACCGTCAAAGACTGAAAGGAATACAGCAATGTCAAAGAAAAAAGTTCTCGTCCCCGGCGGCACCGGCGCGATGGGCGTGTATCTGATACCCGAACTTCTGCACCTCGGCTACGCGGTCGACGTCGTGTCGCTTGACGACATAAAGTCCGACAACCCGGATCTTCGTTACTTCAAGGCGAATTTCAAGGATCCCGCCGTCCGCTCGGAGTTTCTGAAAAACGATTACGACGCGATAGTGGATTTCATGATCTACGGAACCGAGGAGTTCCGCGCGGCTCACCGTGAGCTTCTCACGAACTGCGGACACTACATCTATCTCTCGTCATACCGCGTCTACTCCGGCGACGAGATACCGGTCAGGGAGACCTCCCCGCGGCTTCTCGATTCCCACAGCGTCTCGCACGACATACAGTACCTCGCGAGCGAGGACTATTCGCTCTACAAGGCGCGCGGCGAGAATATCCTCCGTGAGTCCGGATGCGCGAACTGGACGGCGATACGCCCGGCGATAACCTTCTCGAAGCGCCGTTTCCAGCTGACCATCCTCGAGGCGCCGGAGGTCATCCACCGCGCGAAAGCAGGGAAGACTGTCCTTCTGCCGGAGGACGCGATGAGCGTTCAGGCGACGATGAGCTGGGCGGGCGACGTCGCGAAGATGATCTCGAGGCTCGTCATGAACCCGTACGCGGCGCGCGAGGTCTATTCGGTCTGCACCGCGGAGCACAATCCGTGGAGAACTGTCGCTGAATACTATAAGGAGCTGATCGGGCTGAAATACGTCACGGTCAGCAACGAGGACTTCATCTCCTGCATGAACGAGGGCAATACTGTCTGGGCGCGCTGGCAGCTCGATTACGACCGGATGCTCGACCGCGTGATGGACAACTCGAAGATACTCTCGGTCACCGGAATGAAGCAGTCGGAGCTGACGACCGTCTATGACGGATTGAAGCGCGAGCTCGCCGCCCTGCCGGACGATGCGTTCAGAGCAGACACATCTGTCAGAAACCGTCTCATGGACGCGTACATCGAAAAGCATAATATCGGCTGAAAAAGAACCTTTTGCGGGATCGCGCTTGCGGTCCCGCTTTTTTTGCGGAAAAGCGCGCCCGGAGATTGACAAAAAGCCGTTTTCCGTGTATAATATTCTTATAAAGACTAATGCGGGAATACCCGCGCGAAAGGAAAAAGCGGCCATGTATATAGGAGGTCTCGACGTCGGCTCCGGCGGATGCAAGCTGACGATCTCGGATGAAAGAGGAAATTTTGTCGGAACAAGATACATACCATATGAAGCGAAACACACTGACCGGACACACACGATAGACGCCTCACTGATACTCTCATCGGTCGGCAGTCTGCTGTCCGACCCCGGGGTGAGGCTTGACGCGCTCGGCGTCACCTCCTTTGGCGAGTCGTTCGTGCTGCTTGACGAAAATGACGCCATACTGAACGAGCCGATGCTCTACAACGACCCGCGCGGGAGCGAGGAATGCGTGACCTTCGACCGCGAAAAGGTCGAGAACACCTGCTGCATGACCCCGACCGCGATCTATACCCTGCCGAAGCTGATGTGGACGAGGATACACCGCCCCGACCTCATGCGCAGGGCGAAGAAGATAATGCTGATGACCGATTTCGTCATCTATACCCTTACCGGAGAGCGAGTGATAAACTACTCCGCCGCCGCAAGAACGATGGGGTTCGATATCAGAAAGAAACGCTGGAGCGAGGACATCTTCGCGCACGCGGGAATCGACACGGCGCTGATGCCGACCCCTGTTCCGGACGGGACGATCGTCGGGACATCAAGCAAATTCGGGCTTTCCGGCACGAAGATAATCACCGCGATGCACGACCAGAACGCCGCCTCGGTCGGAGCCGGAGCGCTCACCCCCGGAGACGCCGTCGACGGAAGTGGCAGCGTCGAGTGTGTGACCCCGATAGTCTCGTCTCTCCCGGACGACAACGGCGTATACCGCGCCGGGGCGACCTTCCAGACGTATGAGGAGGGGATGTACTCCGGATGCGCGATGTCCTACACGGGCGGAGCTGCGGTGCGCTGGTACCGCGACAATTTCGGAGGCGGCGACAGTTACCGTGAGCTCGACGGCGGGATATGCTCCGCAAAGGATAACGGAAATATCGACTACGTGCCGGGCGGGATTCTCATGATGCCGCACCTCGCGGGAGCCGCCTCGCCATATATGGATCCGGGCTCGAGAGCGCTTATATACGGCATGACGCTTGGCTCGACAAAATACGACCTCTACAAGGCCGTCCTCGAGGGAGTCGCGTATGAGATCCGCGTAAATCTCGGACTGCTGAAAAAGGCGGACATCCGCCCGAAACGACTTCTCGCGACCGGAGGCGGCGCGAAGAGCCGCGTCTGGAACCAGATCAAGGCGGACATAACCGGTCTGCCGATAACCACAAGCGCCCTTGACGAGGTGGGCGCCGCCGGCGTGATAATGTCCTGCGCCCGCGCGCTCGGGGTCTACGGCTCGCTGAAGGACGCCGCGCCGTATTTCGTGAAGGAGGCTGACACCTACTTGCCGGACGACTCGAGAAGGCGGATTTATGACGAGCTTTTCGGGAAATATGAGCGGATGTATGACCTGTCGCTTCAGCTGAGATGAATCAGGTATCCGCTGAAATCGACACGTCTGAAGTCTTCCGGCGCCGCGCTGTCTGATAACGCGGAAATTTTTCGGATTTTTTCTCATTTCCACCCAATGAAACCCCGCCATCCCGCACTTTACAGGCGAAAGGATGTTGATGACAATGGACAAGATGATCCTCGCCGATTACGTCGACCGCGTCTACGGCTGGTCGGTCAGACACACGTTCTCCTGCGACGAGGCGGACGAGCTCTCCCAGGAGATCCTGCTCACCGCGCTGAGAAAGCTCCCCGGACTCCGCGACGACAGCCGCTTTGAGCCATGGCTCTGGTCGATAGCAAAAAACACCGAGCGCGCTTTCAGACGCTCGCGCGGGAAGGCACGGTCTCTCGTCTCGATCGACCTCATCCCCGAGATTCCAGACGCGCCGGACGAATCCGCCGAAGCCGAGGAGACAGAATCGCGGCTCAGGCTCAGCGTCTCGCGTCTTTCGGCGATATACCGCGAGATCATCATACTCCATTATTACGACGGACTTTCGACGAAAAATATCTCTGAACGTCTTGGAATCCCCGAGGGCACGGTCACCTGGCGGCTGTCCGAGGCGCGTCGGAAACTGAAAAAGGAGTGTGGGAATATGGAAGAAACTGCTTTGCGTCCGGTAAAGATGCGGATTGATATCTACGGGAGCGGAAATTTTCAGATCGGGGCTGTCACGCCGGAGGAACTCATTTCCGACGCCCTCAGCCAGAACATTCTCTGGCAGGCATACGAGCGTCCGCTCAGCGTGGAGGAGCTCTCATCGAGGTGCGGGGTTCCGGCGTTCTACATCGAGGACAGCCTTTCGAACCTGAAAAAGCGCGGCGCGATAATTGAGCCGTCCCGCGGAAGATTCCTGACCGATTTCGCTATCATGTCGGATAAGCACGGGCTATGGCTCGAGGAAAACGCCCCGAAAGCGGTCGAACCGCTCTCGGATGAGATTTTCGCGGCGCTGACGCGTCTGAGCGCGGACATGAAATCTGTCGGATTCTACCGCGCCGGAAAGAGTGAGTCCGAGCTTACCTATCTGTACGGCGCTATGGCGTTCAGTTACCTCAGCGCGAAATACTGTAAGCTGCCGTATCCGGAGATTCCCGACAGCTATGACGGCAACAACTGGCGCTACATAGGTCACACGGAGAAGGAGCATCCGGTGCGGTCGCTCGGCTGTCAGAACAACTCGAACAACGGAAGCCGTGGGCATTTTTCGGGAAGTCAGTACAACTTCGCAGGATTCGGGTGGCGGCGGATGATAACCGACCTCGAGCTTAATGTCTGCGAGGATCTGCTGAGCGGCTCGACCGAGGACAAGGCGAACTTCGCCTCATGCGTGCGCGACGGCTTTGTCTCGGACGACGGTCAGAAGAGGTCGCTGATCCCGGCGTTCAGGCGGGAGGAATACGAAAAGTTCCGCGCGTCTGTCGAGATGGAATTCGCCGGCATTGTTCCGGCGTGGGACTCTGTGATAGTCAGGCTCGCGGCGGGCTACACTAAGCTGTTTCCGAAGCATCTCGCCGACGACGCGGCGCGCTTATCGCGTTATTTCTGGTTTTCAATGTTCGCGGAGGTCTGCCGGGAGTGGCAGGAGAGCGGGCGGATTGAAAGACCGGCTGCGGGGAGTTACTGCGACGTTATGATTGAACGGGCTGACAGATAGAAAAAAAACAGGGAGCTGTCGTTTCGCGGCAGCCCCCATTTTTTTATCTGATTTCGGTCTTACCGAGGTAAGGTTCGATATCCATCCCGGTTTCACCGTACTGAATCCTGATATCGTCCAGCCTGACAACCACCTCGTCGCCCGCGCCCAGAGCTATATCGCTGTCTGTCGGGAAATCATACACACACAGGTCGCTTCCGACCGTGTATACGGGTGTCAGAGCGTTCTTGGCACTTATAGTCTCGCCGTTCACTTCATACTCGTAGTCACGGCGCAGACAGGTTCTGACGTCGGTCAGGGCGCTCACCCATTTCAAACCTCCGGTGTCCTCTGTCACGCAGTCATAGCTCAGTCCTTTTTCGCTTCTCGTCACGGATTTCAGCCGCACTCTTATTCCGCGGTTATCGTACAGGACAAGGTCGAGCTCCTTTGTCTCGCCGATCTCCGGTATGCTTATCTTCACGTCCGGAATGTCCGCGGAACGGAAGCTCAGAGCGTATATGATGCTTTTGAGATACAGAGTTCCGATATTTTTCCCATGCGTCATGATGTTCGCCTTGACAAGGTCATTTGAGACCTTGCCTCCGACGACCGTCGCGCTTCCGCCGTAGCTGCCGACAACGCCGTCCATGTCGGCCGCCATGAAAAGATGCGCCTGAACACCGATATTGTCATCAAGAAGTCCCTTCGCGAACGGGTCATATATCTCAGCCGCCCAGAGATCGTCTTTGTCAGTCACCTGTATGAGGTCTATCTGACGCCTGCCGTACTTTATCCTGCCGCTCTTGTTCGCCGCCCTGGCGTCAGTCAGCTCCACTGTCACCTCATCTCCCGCCGAACGGAGAATCACAGAGGTTCCCGCTTCGACGTCACCGAACATATACGTGACATACCCGGAGGTTCCGCCTCCCCAGTTCGGGTCGTCGTAGACATTTCCGTTTATCTCCGCCGTCAGATCCCCGAGCACCGCCGGAGGTCTGCCCTCTGTTCTCTCATCCTCGGTTATCTCAACCTCGTTCTCGCGCCAGAGCCAGACGGTCAGGGTGTTTCCCTCGTCCGACTCGGTCAGCATGACGGCTTCAACCGCCGTGTCCGCGAGCTTTACGCTTTCTTTCGCCGTCAGCATCTTCACGCCGCCGTCGGCGATTCCGTAGCCGGGCGCGAAATAACGTATACCGAGCGCCGCCGCCCCTATCGTGAGAAGCACCGCCAGAGCCGCCGCGAGCGGGACGAATCTCATTCTGATACGCCTCATTTTCCTGCTCTCCTTTCCGGTTTCAGTCAGCGCCCCGGATATCAGCGCGCCGTCTATGTATCCGAGCGCCTCATCAAGTCTGTTTCCGCTTCTTTTACCCGTCAATGTAACCCCTCTCTTTCAGATAAGCCCTGAGCTTCGCGCGGAGCCTGTGAAGCCGCACGTTCAGGGAATTTGTGGTGATCCCGAGCTTTCCGGCGATCATCTCCGGAGTCTCAGCCGTCACATAGCGCAGGACGAACATTCTCCGGTCGCGCTCTGACAGCGTCGTCAGAAAATCGCTTATCGCCTGCCCGAGCTCCTTTGCAGTGATCCGATCCGATATCTCAGAGTCGTCAGCCACGGCTGTCAGCTCGTCAAGCGGGAGTGTTCCGCGGCGCTTCTTCGCGTTCTCGTAGTTCAGACGATTTATCGCGAGCCGTCTCGTTATCATCGCCGCCCATGCCGCCACACTGTCCGGACAGGCGGGCGGGATTGACTCCCAGAGCTTTCTCAGAACATCATAGCGTATCTCCTCGGCGTCCCGGGGATCTCCCGTGATGTTCAGCGCGACACGCGTTATCATCCCGCCAAGCTGACAGTCAATCTCACTGAGCACGCTCTCATCCCGCGCGAGCAGTCTGTCAGTCATCTCTTTGTCAGTCATAGGATCTCCTTTCGCTTTTTTGAGTACTCACCTATCAAGACAGGAAACAAAGCGGAAAATTACATAAAACCGGAAAAAAGGCTGTCACGAAATCCCGTGGCAGCCTTATGCTGTTCAGAAATTACTTTCTCTCTTTGGTGTTGATCTCAACAAGCGCCTTCGAAAGGAACTCATCGAACTTCATAGCTCCGAGGTCGGTGCCGCTGCGGTGACGCACCGCGACAGTGCCGTCGCTTGTCTCCTTCTCGCCGATGACGAGCATATACGGGGTCTTCTCGAGCTGTGCCGATCTGATCTTGTAGCCGATCTTCTCGTTGCGCTCGTCGAGGAACACGCGGATGCCCGCCGCCTCGAGCTTCGACTTTATCTCCTCGGCGTAAGGATACTGCTCCTCGCCGATCGGGAGAACGGCGACCTGCGTGGGCGACAGCCACATCGGGAACGCGCCCGCGTACTTCTCGATCATGTAGGCGAGAGTTCTCTCAAAGCATCCGAGAGAAGTTCTGTGGATGATATACGGCGTCTTCTTCTGACCGTCCGCGTCGACGTACTCCATGCCGAACTGCTTTGCGAGAAGCAGGTCGATCTGGATCGTGACGAGCGTATCTTCCTTGCCGTAAACGTTTCTGTACTGAACATCAAGCTTCGGTCCGTAGAACGCCGCCTCGTCGATACCTATCGAGTAATCGACATCAAGGTCGTCGAGGATCTTCGCCATGAGCGACTGAGCCTCATCCCACTGCTCCGGAGTACCCTCGTACTTGTT
>URCP01000102.1 GCA_900546315.1 uncultured Eubacteriales bacterium | reverse complement strand
TCTTCGTGTCGTAATCGGCGAAGTTGTAGAACGCGAGCGCATAGCCCTTCGAGAGGTGCCGGAACGCGCAGTGAAGATCCTCGTTCCACTTGTGGCGCTGCCAGACCGGCGGTCTCGCCGCCTCGTCCTGATCAATCGCGATCAGCGCGGGATTTGTCACGAGCTTTCTCGTCGCCTCATTCATCGAGCGGATGTCGCACCCGAGCATCAGCGGCGCGCCGTACATACACCAGAGGACGAACTGCTGACGGTATTCTGACTCGGTGCAGCCGGTGCCGACTTTGCCGCCGCCGTAGATGCCGACGGTCAGCATATCGACGTCGTTATAGCAGTTAGGAGCGGAGAAGCCGAATCTGTCCCTCTGGCTCATCGCGATATCGTAGTAGCTGCGGAAGTTGTCGAGGATATCCCCGGTAGACCTGAAAAGGTGCGCGCCGGTTGACCTTATCCATGACCAGACGTCCGACTCGCCGCCGTTGCAGACCGCGTAGACGATGTCGCGTCCGCAGTTCTCGAGCGCGACGCCCATACGCTGATACATAAGCTGCTGGTCGATATACGGCATGAAGTAGCATCCGTCGTATTTGAGGTAGTCGACGCCCCAGGAGGCGAAGGTTTCCGCGTCATGATATTCCCGGTCGAAGCTCGCCGGGTGTCCGGCGCAGGTCTGTATGCCCATCGCCGAGTAGATACCGAACTTCAGACCGAGCGAGTGGATATAGTCGCCGAGCGCTTTCATTCCTCCCGGGAACTTTTCGTGGTCGGGGACGAGACGTTCGTTTTCGTCGCGTTTTTTCTCTGACCAGCAGTCGTCGATGACGACATACTCGTACCCGGCGTCGCGCAGTCCCTGTGAGACGAACGCCTCCGCGGATTCCTTGATCAGATTTTCGTTTATGCCGCTCTGGAAGGTGTTCCAGGTGTTCCACCCCATCGGCGGTTTCTTAATTATCATATCTCAGTATATCTCAGTCAAATAAAGTGCAGCCCGCGCTCTTGTAGTATGCGGCGAGCTCGTCAAGATGTTCTGTCGTCGTTCCGAAGTATTCGGCAAGGCACGCCTTGCACATGAAATCCTCCGCGCCGCGGCTTACGAGCTTGCGGTGCAGAGCCTTGTCGAGCTGGCACAGCTCCGCGCCGCATTTCTTACAGTGGTTCTTATCGGTCACTTTACGAGCTTCACTCTGAAGAGCTTCACGTCGTGAGTCGGGACCTGAATGTTGATGTAATCGCGGAACTCGCCTATGCACTCGCCGGTCATGACGTCGGTGAGGCGCGCCTTCAGACCACTGTTTGAAGTGATGCCGAAGAGCTCGAGCATAGCCGGAACGCCCGCGTCCTTATCGGAGAAGTTGTAGAACGCCATAGCGTACTCGCCGTTCGCGAGATGCTTGAACGCGCAGCGGAGGTTTTCGTTCCACGGGTGCGACTGCCATACCGGCGGGCGGTTAGCCTCGTCCTGGTCGATCGCGATGAGCTCACGGTTGGTGACGAGCTTCAGAGCCTCAGGCGAGATCTTGCAGATGTCGCAGCCGAGCATCAGCGGAGCGCAGTACATACACCAGAGAATGAACTGCTGACGGTACTCAGCGTCGCCGCAGCCCGCGTTTCCGACAAGACCCTTGCCGTACATACCGACGGTCAGCATATCGACGTCATTGTAGCAGTTCTCAGCGGAGTAGCCGAACTTGTTCATCTGGCTCTTCGCGATGTCATAGTAGCTCTGGAACGAGTCGACGATGTCGCCGGTCGAACGGTACATATGCGCGCCGGTCGAGCGGATCCATGTCCAGACGTCCTCGGTGCCCCAGTTGCAGGCGGAGAAGAGAATGTCGCGTCCGCAGTTCTCAAGCGCGATTCCCATGCGGTGATAGAGCAGCTGGCAGTCGGCGGTGTGCGGCTTGTAGCAGTTGTCGTACTTCAGGAAATCGACGCCCCACTCGGCGAAGGTCTTCGCGTCGAGGTACTCATGGTCGAAGCTGCCCGGATAGTCGGCGCAGGTGCGCACGCCGGTGCAGGAATACATACCGAACTTGAGTCCCTTCGAATGGATGTAATCGCCGACGCTCTTCATTCCGCTCGGGAACTTGATCGGGTCGGCGACGAGACGGTCGGTCTCCGGGTCGCGCTGCCTTTTCGACCAGCAGTCGTCGATTACTATGTATTCATAGCCATAATCCTTGAGTCCGAGCTCAGCGAAAGCGTCGGTCGACTCGCGGACGATCTGCTCGTTTACGTCCGGACCGAAGGTGTTCCATGTGTTCCAGCCCATAGGCGGTCTCTTAACTATCATTCTGATGTTCCTCCAAAAAATCTTGATGTTATCATCTACCGAATTATAACGGTAAATGTATTATATCACAAATTAAGCCGGATTGCAACAGTATTTCAAAAAAAACGCAATTAATTACAACCGGAAGCGGATTTTTTTCACACAAGCCTCGTTCCGCGGCACTCGCTCGGGAGCTTTCCGTACTTTTTTCTGAACGCCGCCGTGAAGTGCGAGGCGGTCGCAAACCCGCAGGACGCCGCGATCCGCTCGATCGGCGAAGGGCTCAGCGCGAGCTGTGAATACGCCGTCGTCAGCCGGTATTCGAGCAGATATCTGTGAAGCGTCATCCCCGCCGTCTCGCGGAAGACGCGGGAGAGGTAATAAGGATGATAACCGAGAGACGCCGCGATGTCGCTGTTCGTCAGCTGCTCGCCGTAGTGCCCATGGATATATCTCTTGACGTCCGCGACGAGCGCGGCGCGCCCGGAGGTGTCCGACGCAGAGTGCCTGACGGCGTTTATGAGATAATCCGCTGCCAGAAGGGAGGTCCGCGCCTCCGAATACGGCGCGCCGCCGAGAAATTCCTCGAATATCTCCCTGACCGTCCCGGCGAGCCCGTTATCCTCGGTAAAGACCAGCGGACGTCGCAGCTCCGGCAGCTCGAGGCGCTCGACAATACGGCTTTCGTCGTAATCGCCGAGCAGGGACGGCTGCACGAACTTCACAATGTCCGTGTGCTCCCGCGTGAGGTCGAGATTCAGGCAGATATACTTGAACCCCGAGCTGTCCGGGCTTCTGAAATGATACGGCTGACCGGTGTTGAAGAACGCCGTCCCGCCGCAGGACAGCGTGTACTCTCTGTCCGGCGTCCTGAGCGCCGCCTTCCCGGAGACGACCGAAAATATCCGGCAGTCATAAGCCGCCGAAAAGTCCGGGTTGTCCCACGTCTAGACCGACATTGTCGCGTTACGGATGAACGGGCGGACGTCCGCGAGGCTTGTGGGCGTCATTTTCTGAACGAGAAATGCTTCGGTATCCCGGCTTCCCAGACGAGGTCCGGCTCGCCCTGAATGAGTGGGAGCAGGTAATCGATACATTTTTCGGTGACGTTGTTGCCCTCGGCGTTTATGAACTCGTCCGGTACGTGTCTTATCTTGTTAGCTATCGCCGAAATGTCCTCGCTGTCAATCTTTATGTGATACGGAGAATCGGATACGCGTGTAAAGGTCATCATACGTCCGCTCTCACCGTTGACAGCCGCTTTGACAGCCACTTTTCCGACGTCGACCGATTCCATGAGGTCGGTCTTCGACGCTATGTGCGACGCGCAGCGCTGGAGAATGTTCAGCTCGATCGAGCGGACCTTGCAGCCGATCTCTTCCTTGACCCGGAGCTCGAGCTCCTTGCCGGTCCCGGCGAGATAGCGGTGACCGAAGACGTCGACGGCTCCGCTCTGGGTGCCCTCGCCGACGTAGCTTCCGTCCGCGAGACGGATTCCTTCCGAAACGGCGACGACGACGTTCGGGTGGATTTTCAGCGCCGCGCGGATGTCCGCGAAGAACTTATCGTAATCGAACGGTCTCTCCGGCAGGTAGACGAGGTCCGGTCCGACGCCGCAGATTTTCCTCGTGAGCGCCGAGGAAGCCGTCAGCCATCCGGCGTCGCGCCCCATTATCTCGACGATAGTGACGGCGTTGCAGACATAAACCGCCGTGTCGCGAAGCATCTCCTGCATAGACGCCGCGATGAACTTCGCCGCGGAGCCGAAGCCCGGCGTGTGGTCGGTGCCGACGACGTCGTTGTCGATTGTCTTCGGGACGCCCATGACGCGCATCTCCCATCCGAGGTCGCCCTTTGCGGCGCGGCGCGCGAGCTTCGCGACCGTGTCCATCGAATCGTTTCCGCCGATATAGAAGAAATAGCGTATATCAAGTTCGCGGAAAAGCGCGAAGAGCCGCCTGTAGATCTCGTCCCCCTTGGGATCGTCCGGGTCGGGCAGTTTCTTGCGGCAGGAGCCGAGCGCCGCAGCGGGAGTGTTCTCGAGGAGCCTCAGATCCTCCTCGGACGCGCACTGCCGGTCGAGTTCGATCACCCTACCGTCGAGGAGTCCTTCCACGCCGTTGAGCGCGCCGTATACGCGGTCGATCGCCTCGGATGCGAGACATCCGCGTATGACCCCCGCGAGGGTTGCGTTGATGGCGGCGGTCGGACCGCCGGATTGTCCTATGACAGCGTTACCTTTAAGCATTTCGTAATTTCCTTTCAGACATCTGACCGACATCTCTTTCATGCCGAATTTTTCCACGATATCACGTAATTGTTTTCATTAATATTTTACCATAAAAAAGGCGTTTTGTCAATAGCGCGCGACTTCCGGACTATGTAAACCGACTTTACATAATTGTAAAGTGAAAGTGAAAAGCCCACCGTTGAGGTGGACTTCTGATTCAGGACCCGGTTGAGCGGTAATGTCTGACGCCTATCCGCCAGAGTATCAGCGCAGGCACGAGAAACAGCGCCGAGAGCGGCGGAAGAAGCAGGTACAGCGGACTGTCGACCCGCCCGATGAGATAGAGAAACGGGTAATACTGCACGAGCGCGAACGGAATCACATAAGTGTAGAACGTCAGTATATCCCGCCCGTAGACGGCGAGCGGATACTTTCCGTACTCGCGCATACCGTCGGTGAAGATGTTCATGAACTCGAGCCCTTCGGTCGTGAAGAAGCAGAAAAACGCGAACACGACGAACACACCCGAGAACAGCACCGCGCCGCAGAGAATCATCAGAACAAGGCACAGCGCCTTCGTCGGCGTGAATTCAACTCCGCAGGTCGGAATCGCGTACGCGAGCACGAGGGACGCCTGCAGGAGCCTTCCGACGCGCGAGAACTCGATCTTCGAGGTCAGCACCTGAAAGATTTCCCCGCGCGGACGGACGAGCATCCGGTCGAACTCGCCGTTCGAAATAATCGACGGAAATCTGTCGAGCCCGCGCGCGAAGCACTCTGCGATGGCGAACGCCATCAGGATCGTCGAGAAACAGAGAAGCGTCTCGTTATAGGTATACCCCTCGACCGAGTCGAACCGCATGAACATGAAGCTGATCCCGAGAAATGCCGAGAAAGACCCGAGGAACTGCCCGAGAAAGGTCATTATGAACGAAGCCTTGTACTGCATCGCCGAGCGCAGGTGTATCGAGAGAAATCTGCCGTACAGCTTTATCGCGGAATATTTTTTCATTGCCTCAGCCTCCCTGTAAAACGACTTTACGAAGCGCCTGACGCATCCAGAGCTCTCCGATTACAATCAGGATGACAGCCCAGAAAAGCTGTAGAGCGACAGCCGCGGGCGCGTCCTTCACGGATATACTCCCGCCCCAGATCAGAAACGGAGTTGACTGCATCGAGGCGAACGGAAGCAGGTCGAGCACCCGTCTCGCGCCGTCCGGGAGAAAGGGAAGAGGTATGACCGCGCCGGAGCAGAACTCCGCGACCATAGCGACGATTATCCGCGTCCCAGAAACGTCGAGCGTGTAGAACGCCGAGATATAGACGAGCATCGAAAACGCTATGACAACGATGAATCCGAGCACGAGCGACAGCGCGAACAGCGGGAGAACAACCGGACTGTCCGGCAGCGAGATATGGTACGGAGCCGGTAGAAACGCCGTCACCACAAATATCGGGATTGCCCGCATTATCGCCCTTGAGAGGCGCATCGAGACATTCTGAGCGAACCACATCGGGTAAATTCCGCACGGGCGGCAGAGCGAGACGGCGACGCCTCCGCTCCTTATCTCCTCGAATATGCCGTTGTCGAATATCCACATCATGAACATCGTGAGCGTCGCCTGCTGGAGCCAGACATAGGACGCGACGGCGTCAATCCCCATCGGGAACGCCGCCGGGTCGGTGCGGTAGAACGCCATGAACATCCTGATCTCCATCAGCCCCCAGAAGAACTGCGTCGCGACCCCGGCGAGCGCCGCCGCGCGGTACTGGAACCCGGCGGTGAAGCGTATGCGGAAGAAGGAGAGGTATTTTTTGATTCCGCTGTTTTTCGATCTCTCAGCGGAACGAGTGATTTCCGGCGCCGTCATATGCCGTACTCCCTGTACATATTGAGGACGATCTCGTCGATGGACGTACCGTCGACGCTCATGTCGGTGAGCTCGACCTTTTCCGAGAGGGCGGCGACGAGCCTTGACACCGGGCAGGAATCAAGCTCGAACACCGCGCGCGACGAGCCGGACGACACCTGAATATCGACAAGCGACGCGCCGTCCGGGATGACAAATAACTTATTTCCCTGATTTTCGCCGAAGTCAAGCTCGCCGGAAAATTCGGCGGTCAGGCGCCGCCTGCCCTCAAAGCGGTGGCGCAGGTCGGAAAGACTTCCGTCGAGAAGTATCCTGCCTTTGCCGATGAGGATTATTCTTTTCGCGAGAGCCTCGACGTCCTGCATATCGTGGGTCGTCAGGATGACCGTCGTGCCGCGCTCACGGTTGAGCTCTGACACGAAGGAGCGCACGGCGAGCTTTGAGACGGCGTCAAGCCCTATCGTAGGCTCGTCGAGAAAGAGGAGCTTTGGCGAGTGGATGAGCGCCGTGGCGATCTCACAGCGCATACGCTGACCGAGGGACAGCTGTCTCGTCGGCGTTTTCAGCAGGTCGCCGAGGTCGAGCATTTCCGTGAGCCTGTCGAGGTTCTTTCTGTACTCGTCCGCCGGGACCGAGTAGATGTCCCGCAGCAGCTCGAAGGAGTCGCCGACCGGCACGTCCCACCAGAGCCCGGAGCGCTGTCCGAAGACAACGCCGAGGTTCGCGACGTGCTCCCGCCGCTGTTTCCATGGGATTCTGCCGTCAATCACGCATTCGCCGGAATCCGGCGTGAGTATTCCGGACATGACTTTGATTGTCGAGGATTTCCCGGCGCCGTTCGGACCTATGTATCCGACCATCTCGCCGTCGCTTACCTGAAACGATATGTCGGCGAGCGCCTCAATCATGTCGTACTGCCGTTTCACAAAGCCGCGAAGGGCGTTTTTCAGTCCGGGGTCACGCTTTGACACCCGGAAGGTTTTTCTTATGTGATCGAGCTTTATCAATTGTATCACCATTCCTTTCCGATTCATATTCCGTTTTTCGCGGACAGCGGACGAAAATACCCCGGAAGCCGCTTTCCGGGGATATCTTTCGTTTATTATCATGCGCTTTGGTAACGGCAAAGCTCAAATATTATACTACGTTTCGCTGATGGAATGGTAAAATTATAGTAAACAATTATTGAACATACTGTAAATTTATTCCTTGCCCTCGCGCGTCGCGGAGATCTGCGCCATCAGTTCTTGCTGCTTCTTTTGCAGTTCGGCGATCTGAGCAAGCAGCTTCTCGCGATCCTGTTCATTTTCGGCGATCTGAGCAAGCAGCTCCTCACGATCCTGTTCATTTTCGGCGATCTGTGCTCTCAGGTCGCGGTTCGCGTCGATGTAGCGCTGAAGGTCGGCGCTGTAGCGGTCGAGCGTCTGTCTGTACTCGAGCGCCGCGTAGTCGGTCGTCGTGAGACCGAGGTTGTACAGCTCCTTTCCGAGTCCGGAGGTGAACAGGTCGGTGCCGGGTTCTGAGTCGTTCGAACCGAACGCGCAGATGAATTTCTCACCCTCGAAGACGAGATAGCGGCTGTTATCGTAGTCGGGGCAGTACCAGCCATCATCGGTTATGTACATCCCGCCTGCGAGAAGCATATTTTCCGGGTTATCCGACAGGAACTTTACGTTGTACACATAGATGTCGAGCTTCATTCCGTCGAAATCCTCGTATGTATAGGAGTGACGCAGGTCCTCGACCCGCCAGTCGAGCGCGTGCCAGACGGCTTCCGGTTTTGTTGATTCGTAGTATTCGCCGGCGTCTTTGTTATTGTCGAATTCTTCTTCGGTCTGTTCCGCCGCGGCTTCGCACACATAGTCCGGGATACCGTCAAAACGCACCTCATGCATGGGCTTCGTACTGTCTCCGGAGCAGGAAACGAACGAGAACGCGGCGATTAATATAGCACAAAACGCGCAGATTATGACAGACGATATTCTGAGCTTGTTTTCCTTTGTCAGCATTTTAATCCTCCCTTTAAGTTCTCTCGCGCCGCCGGATGCGCCGGGGGCGAAGATGCTTCGGTTATTCTGACCGCTCGCGGCGGCGAGGAGCTTTTTCGCGTAGTCAAGCCTTCTGTCCGCGCTCATTCCTCGCACGGCGTATTCGTCCGCCGCGGCTTCGGAATCCCTCTTCGAGACGACGGCGGCGAGCCAGACGAGCGGGTTGAACCAATATGCGGCGCACAGGATGACGCGGAGTATATTGAAGAAAAAGTCAAGATGCCGTATATGCCCGATCTCATGCCGCAGAGCGAATGACTGTCCGCCGCCGACCGGGAGATATACGCTCTTCGCGCCGAACACGCACGGGGATGTTACCTGATTTGTTTCGTATATGCTTATTCCGCCGACGGAATGGCGGAATTTTCTTGTCTTTCTGAGCCTCAGATAAAACACGGTTCCGGATATCGAGCAGGACAAAACGATCAGAGACGCGGCGGAGATGTAGATCAAAAACGCGATATCTCGCATGGAGAAAACGAATGTGTTATCGTATTCGGCTGTTTCAGGATTTTCCGTCGGTGTGAGGTTCGACAATGGGCTGTTCTGATCGGTGCTCTGTTCGGTGTCCGCGGTGAATATTGCGTCCGGCGCGGCGGCATCCGGTACGATATTGTTCAGTGTGACCGGGAGTGGGACAGCAACTTGAAACGACACGAACGGCAGGCAGAGCCTTACTGCGGCTATGAGCCAGAGCGCGCTGATGGCGCGTCGGCTGACTTTTCCTTGGAAGACGGCGCGAAGGAGAAGAACCGCGAGGATTGTCAGGGAAGAGATGATGATGTTCATTTTCTTTCACCTTTTTCGGCTTCGTCGATTATTTTCTGGAGCTCTTTGATTTCGTTCTCGCTGAGTTTCTTTTCGCCGACGAGGGAGGAGACGAGCATGGCGAGGCTGCCGTCCCAGACGCGGTCGAGGAAGCTTTCTGTTTCTTTTGCGGCGGCGGGGGTTTTTTCGACGAGGGGGCGGTAGAGGCGGACGGCTCTGCCGTTGGGGTTTTTGCCTTCGGTTTCGGCAACGGCGCCTTTGTGTTCGAGGCGGTCGAGCATTACGAAGATTGTGTTTTTTGACCAGCCGGTGTCGTCGCGCAGGGATTCCACCATGTCGGCGATGGTGAGCGGTGAGTGTTCCCAGAGGAGCCGCATGAGCTTCCATTCGCCGTCAGAGAATGAGATTTCCATATTATATGTACCGTCCTTTCAACCGTTTATATTGTTGGTCAACGTTTGTTGTCTATAGTATATCACGTAGGACAACGTTTGTCAACCGTTATTTTGAATTTTCTCTCGTTTTGGCGTTATGCACAAGTTTGTTGGG
>URCP01000101.1 GCA_900546315.1 uncultured Eubacteriales bacterium | reverse complement strand
TCTAACTCCCCCCGCCGGGGGGGGGGGGGCCCCACAACATTTTTTTCTTCCGGCTCCCCCCCCCCCCCCGCAAACTAACGACTTGGGAATTATAAATAAATTAGACTTCCAGACGGCGAACCTGATTGCAGCCGGAGAGGTTGTTGAGCGTCCTGCGTCGGCTTGTAAGGAGCTTGTTGAGAATGCGCTTGATTCTGGGGCTGATAAGATAACTGTTGAGATTAAGAATGGCGGGGTGTCGTTCATGCGGGTGACGGATAATGGGTGCGGTATGGCGAGAGAGGACGTGCCGGTGGCTGTTATGCGTCATGCTACGAGTAAGATACGGACGGCGGCTGATCTTGACGCTATATCGACGCTTGGGTTCCGCGGGGAGGCGCTCGCGGCGATATCTTCGGTTTCGCATATACGGATTATGACTAAGCGGCGGGAGGATCCGGTGGGGACTTTGCTTGAGTCATTTGCCGGGGGGACGCCTGCTGTGACTGATACGGGGGCGTCTGACGGGACTACTGTTATTGTCGAGGATCTTTTTATGAATGTTCCGGCGAGACGGAAGTTTCTTAAGAAGGATCAGACTGAGGCTCTGGCGGTCGCGGCGGCGGTTGAGAAGGTGGCTATGTCGCGGCCTTCGGTGGCGATTACGTTGATTGTTGACGGCGTGGTTAAGTTTTCTACCGCTGGTGACGGGAAGCTTATAAATACTATATACGCGATTATGGGGCGTGAGTTTGCCTCAAGGCTGATTGCGGTGCCTGAGAGGGATTATTCGAAGTTGTCTATCGGGACGGGGTCGGACGGATGGAAGTCTGGCGTCGTTATCGGAGGGTATATCGGAACGCCGGAGAATATACGGATTAACCGGAATTATCAGAATGTGTTCATAAACGGGCGGTACGTGAAGTCGCGGTGCGTTCAGGCGTCGCTGGAGCAGGCGTATTCGTCGTATATTCCTTCGGATAAATTTCCGTCCTGCGTTCTGTTCATAACTATCCCGCCGGCGGCGGTGGACGTGAATGTTCACCCGGCGAAGCTTGAGGTGAAGTTCGCGAACGAGAAGGAGGTCTTCGAGGCGGTGTTCTACGCGGTGCGCGGCGCGCTCGAGAAGAGGATACCGAGACCGACTATGGGGACTTCGCCGGATAAGGTCGACGAGAGGAAGGCGGAGAAGCTGCTGAATTCTTTTGTCCCGCTGAAGGATGGAACAAGGACGCCGAACCATGACCCTTACGTGAACCATAAGAATATATCGGCGGAGCAGTTAAGGCTGACCGACCAGCCGGTTGAGCCGGAGACGCGGAAGCCGGAAATATCTGCCGTTCCGCCGGCAACGACGCCGGTTAAGCCGGAAAAAGCGCCCGAGCCGGAAATGAGTACAGCCGACGCGCGGAAAAAGGCGATAGACGAGGCTCTGCGGATTTCCCGCGAGAAGCACGACGCGGGGAGACCTTCCCTGTCCTCCGGCGCTCAGATTCCGGACGGCGTCATACCGCGCAGACCGACCGAGAAGGAGATGGACGACTACCTGAACCCGAAGCCCATCCCGCGCGAGCTGATAAAATCCGGAGCCCCGATCCCGACATGGAAACCGTGGGACAGGTGGAGCGACTGGAAAAAGGTCTGGGACAGAGAGGACAAAGAAGCCATAACCGCCGCCGAAAAGGAATTCGACCGGCGCGAGGCTGAGAAAAACGCTCAGGTATCCGAACCGGAGACTCCCGCGACGCAGCCGGGTTTCATTAAACCGGAAGAGCCGCCGGTAGTTCAGACGCCGCCGGTCAGTCAGATTCCGCCGGTCCAGCAGGACGAAAAAGCGCCCGAACCGCCCGCCGGAAAGTCCGATCTTTCCCCGAAACAGTTCGGCTCCGGCAGCCCGGACGACAACTACTTCACCGACGGAACCGAGAACGGCAAGGCGCCCGACCCGCGCTACGCGGAGTTCCCACGTCAGCCCGAGCCGGTGCTGTCGCAGAGAACCATCGACGAGCTTGAAGCGGAAAAGCGCTCCGGGAAGGACCTGAGAATCCGCCCCGCCGGGAAGCTATATATGCAGGACGGCGACGGCGAAGGTTATTTCTACGACATCCCGGCTTACCGGATAATCGGCGAGGTCTTCTACTCCTACGTGATAATCGAAGTCGGCGACCGGGTCATGATGATCGACAAACACGCCGCGCACGAGAGGATAATCTTCGAACAGCTCAAACAGAGCATGAAGCGCCGCGTACCGTTCGTCCAGCTCCTTCTCGTCCCCGTGACGCTGAAGCTTACCCCGACCGAGCTCGCCGCCGTCACCGACTACAAAAAGGACATCCACTCCCTCGGCTTCAATTTCAAGCCTCTGCCGAGCGGCGACGGCATCCTGATCGAGGGCGTTCCGCCGGACACGGTTCCGGACGCCGCGGGCGATATGCTGCTGTCCTTCGCCGAACAGATAATAAGCGGCACCGGAAGCGTCAGCATCTCAAGGGAACTGAAGCTCGAGCGCGCCCTCTACCAGATGTCCTGCAAAGCCGCGATAAAAGCCGGTCACGACGAAGACATCTCGCACATCCGCTGGATCTGCGACCGTCTCTTAGCTCTCGACTGCATAAAATTCTGCCCCCACGGCAGACCGGTGGCTTTTGAAATGACCAAGAATCAGATAGAAAAACGCTTCGGCAGAGAATAAACTCAGAAAAATCAATCACACATTAAATTAAGGAGAACCCATGTACACACTACTCAAACAGGAAGGCGCGGCGCGCCGCGGGCGCTTTGAGACCCCGCACGGCACGATCGAGACCCCCGTCTTCATGAACGTCGGCACCTGCGCCGCCATCAAGGGCGGCATTTCGACGATGGATCTCATCGACGTCAAATGCCAGGTCGAACTCTCGAACACCTACCACCTCCACCTCCGCCCCGGCGACCGCCTCATCCACGACATGGGCGGACTGCGCAAATTCTTCAACTGGGACAAGCCCGTCCTCACCGACTCCGGCGGATTCCAGGTCTTCTCGCTCGCGCAGCTCAGAAAAATCACCGAAGAAGGCGTAAAATTCGCCTCCCACATCGACGGCGCGCGCATCTTCATGGGACCCGAAGAATCCATGCGGATCCAGTCGAACCTCGCGTCCACAATAGCGATGGCGTTCGACGAATGTATAGAAAACCCAGCCCCCTACGACTACGTAAAGAAATCCTGCGACCGCACCGCCCGCTGGCTCGTCAGATGCCGCGACGAGCTCGCGAGACTCAACGCCGACCCGGAGACGATCAACCCGAAGCAGATGCTCTTCGGCATAAACCAAGGCAGCACCTACGCCGACCTCAGAGTCGAGCACATGGAAAAAATCGCCGAACTCGACCTCGACGGCTACGCGATAGGCGGTCTCGCCGTCGGTGAATCCGCCGAGGAAATGTACGAAACGATAGATGTAGTAGAACCCCATATGCCGAAAGACAAGCCCCGCTACCTCATGGGCGTCGGCACTCCCTGCAACATCCTCGAAGCCGTCCACCGCGGCGTCGACTTCTTCGACTGCGTAATGCCCAGCCGCAACGCCCGCCACGGCAACATCTTCACCTGGCACGGCAAAATGAACCTCCTCAACGAAAAATACATCCGCGACCCCCGTCCGATAGACGAAAACTGCGGCTGTCCGGCTTGTCAGCACTACTCCCGCTCCTACATCCGCCACCTCTTCAAAGCCAAAGAAATGCTCGGAATGCGTCTCGCCGTCCTCCACAACCTCTACTTCTACAACGACTTAATGCAAAAAATCCGCGACGCCTTAGACGAAGGCAAATACGAAGAATTCTACCGCCACTACCGCGAAATCCTCGGCGCCAGAAGCGAAAGCTGAATAAACCTTGTTTTTTCGCAAAAAATAACCGCGAAGCCATCTTCACGGATAAAAGAAAGGAATATCAATATGTCACCCATCACCATAACCAAAACCAACTTCGAGTCAGAAGTCAAATCCTTCAAAGGCGAAGTCCTCTTAGACTTCTGGGCAAGCTGGTGCGGCCCCTGCCGTATGCTCTCCCCCGTAATCGACGAAATCGCCGAAGAAACCCCCGCCCTCAAAGTCGGCAAAGTCAACGTAGACGACGAACCCGACCTCGCCGCCGCCTTCGGCGTCCAAAGCATCCCCACCGTCGTAATCATCAAAGACGGCGAAATAAAAGAAATATCCGTCGGGTACAAGCCTAAGGATGAGATAATCGAACTGTTATAAGTATGCGGGGGAAACCTTTTTAGGAGAAAAAGGTTTCGCCCGCCCCCCTTCCAAAAAGCTTTATACATTGGGATTTAACGCAAATCGTCGCTCTCCCAATAGTCTATCAGCTCAGCGGTAGTATAAGTATAATTCTCAAGGTCATCCTCCAACCCGAAACCGACGCTCGCGAGCCTCTCGCAATAATCGCCGATCCCGTCATTGTCAATGTCGTATTCTTCAAGGTTGACGTCCCTGAAATTCCAGTTCGAGTAATTCGTTATCCGAATCTTCGCGAACGCGATCACCTTCTCCGGATCCGTCCGCGAATACGCTAAAAACTCAAGCGTCGCCACGAACACATCACGAGTGACATAAGCATCCTGCCCGCCGACCTTCGGATTCACGTCGCACAGCCGCTCGGTTGACCGCGAATAATCGAGCTGCTGCCCGCGCTCGTCGGTTTGTCCGACAATGTAGTCATCGCCGTAATCTCTTATGTACGCCTCAACCATCAGCGAATCCCGGCGCATTTTTCCGCCCGGTCTCCATGGTAATACAATTTGTCTGACATAAACTCATCAAGCCCGCACGGTTCGCCCCAATACGGTGTCGGGAAACAGCTTTTAACTGTCAGTTCCGTGTCGGCATAAGCTAAGAATATTCCTCTAGTGTTTTCGCTGAAGCCATCCCAATACTTGTCAATATATTCATCATCCAATTGTTTGAACCTTTCAGCCCCAGCGATTCTGACAATCTCACCTTTTTTCAGAAAAGTCTCCTTGTAGCGCTCCTTCTGTTCCATCGCTCCCCAATGAACAGGCAATTTTTGTGGAATCAATACGACCTTTCCTCCAAGATGCTCCCAAACGCTTACTTTGAGGAAGTGCTTATCTTCGTTCTCCTTATCTTCATTTGGAGAAAACAATATCTGATTATCCGGCGCAAGCTTTGAATTTACGTCGACAATGACATAGATGATCCCAATTGTGAAAATTAATGAAGCAAGCGTCAGGCAATATATCACCAGCGGATTCCTGAGATTTATCTTTTTCATGAAAGTGCCCTCCATGCGTCGGATAGTATTACGATAGATGTAGTGTTTCTGATTACATTATATCATACAGAATTACATTTGTCAATCCCAAAATAAAAAAATGTCACCGGATTGTACGAAAATCGTACAATCCGGTGATTTTCTTATCTCACATCTTCCAGATCTCGCTCGAAGCGTCGGACGGCATCCGCCAATCCCCTCTCGGCGACAGCGTGACCGAGCCGACCTTCGGACCATCCGGCAGGCAGGAACGCTTGAACTGCTGGATGAAGAACCGCCTGATAAACGTCGTCAGCCACTTATGGATAGTCTCGGAATCGAACACACCCGCGAACGTGTAATTCGCCAAATACTCAAGCTTCTCCGGAGTAAACCCGAAGCGCAGGAAATAATACAGGAAGAAGTCGTGCAGGTCATACGGGCCGACAAGATCCTCCGTCTTCTGCGCGATCTCGCCGTTCTTGTCCGCCGGAAGCAGCTCCGGGCTGACCGGCGTGTCGAGGATATCGTAAAGCACCCGCGACAGCTCGCCGTCCTCCGCAGTGTCCGCGAAATAGCGCACGATATGTCTGACGAGCGTCTTAGGTATCGAAGCGTTCACGCCGTACATCGACATATGGTCGCCGTTATATGTCGCCCATCCGAGCGCGAGCTCCGAGAGGTCGCCGGTTCCAATGACAAGCCCGTTCTCCGCGTTCGCGATGTCCATGATTATCTGCGTGCGCTCGCGCGCCTGCGAGTTCTCGTAGACGACGTCGAATTTTTCCGGGTCGTGCCCGATGTCCGCGAAATGCTGATTCACCGCCGCCTTTATGTCGACGCACCGGAAGGTGACGCCGAGCCGCTCGCACAGCACCTCCGCGTTCGACCTCGTCCGCTTCGTCGTACCGAAGCACGGCATCGTCACCGCGATGACGTCGGTTCTCGGTCTCTTAAGAAGATCCATCGCGCGAACCGAAACGAGCAGCGCGAGGCAGGAATCAAGCCCGCCGGAAATCCCGATGACGGCGCACTTCGCGTGAGCGTGCTCAATCCGCTTTCTCAGCCCGAACGACTGCATCGCGAGTATCGCCTCACAGCGCTCCTCCCTCTCGGTCTTTGAGTCCGGAACGAACGGATGCCGCTCAAACGTCCTCGTGAGCGCGGTCGGTGTCAGCTTCATATCGAAAACGATATTTCTCGACGACACCTCGTCCCTCGCGCGGAAAGTATTCATCCTCTGTCTCTCCGCCGACAGCTTCTGCACGTCGATCTCGGTCACCGCCATAGGCAGACCGTCAGCGTCCGCGAAAGGCTTCGACTCGGAAAGCAGCGCGCCGTTCTCGCCGATGATATCATGCCCGGCGAACACCATATCCTGCGTCGACTCCCCGCACCCGGCGTCCGCGTAAATATACCCCGCGAGCAGTCTCGCCGACTGGTCAGCCACAAGCGAACGCCTGTAAGCCGCCTTCCCGACCGTCTCGTCGCTCGCCGACAGATTGCAGATAATCATCGCCCCCGCCTCGGCAAGTCTCACCGACGGCGGCGCGGGAACCCAAAGATCCTCGCATATCTCGCACCCGAACGAAAACTCCGGCATCTCCCGGCAGGAAAACACCAGATCAGTCCCGAACGGCACCTCTTGACCCGCGACAACTATAGTCCCGCCGCACTCCGGCGCCGGAGTGAAATGCCTGAGCTCATAAAACTCCCCGTAATTCGGAATATTAGTCTTCGGCACAGCCCCCAGCACCTCGCCGTGATAAAGCACCAGCGCGCAGTTGAAAAGGCTCGCCCCGCGTCTCACCGGAGCGCCGATCACAAGCAGCGTATCAAGCCCCGCGGTCGCCGCCGCGATCTCCCCGACCGCCGCGTCCGCCGCCGTTATAAGCCTTCTCTGCAAAAACAAATCCCCGCATGTATACGCCGTAACCCCAAGCTCCGGAGTAACAAGCAGCTTCACCCCGCGGGACGCCGCCGTCTCAGCCGCGCCGATTATCTCCCGCGCGTTATGTTTCGTGTCCGCGACAATCACCTTCGGCGACGCCGCCGCTACCTTTATAAATCCGTAATTCATAGCTCCTTACGTGGGGAGAAGAAAAGCTTTGAAAAGCTTTTCTCCTCCCCACACCCCTTCTCTTTTGAAACTTTATACTTTACTGCGCGTTTCCGCGTGCTATATTGATATTCTGAGTCTGCTCGTCCAAAGTCTTCGCGAACAGGATATGACCCGATCTGTTCGAGACGAAATAGTAATACTGCGTCTCGTTCGGATACAGCGCCGCCGATATCGAGTTCAGCGACGGGTTCGAAATCGGTCCCGGAGGCAGTCCGCGGTACAGATACGTATTGTACGGCGAATCATACTTCAGGTCGTCGCTCGTCACGTCGTCCAGAATAGTCCCCGTAGCGTGGTCGATAGCGTACTTGACCGTCGCGTCACTCTGGAGCAGCGGGAAAGTATCCGAATGGTTCAGCCTGTTATGGAACACCGACGAAACGTCAGCGAGCTCATCCGAATACTTGACCTCCTTCTCGAGCATCGACGCCAGCGTGATCAGCTGATCCACCGTCATGCCGAGCGACCGGCACCTGTCGTAATACTCGCTCTCGAACTTCCGGTCGAAGTTATCAAGCAGCTTCTTAACGACCATCTCCGCGCTCGAGCTCTTATAGAAATCATAGGTATCCGGGAACAGATACCCCTCAAGCCGCCATATCCGGTTAGGAGAAGTAGTCAGCCCCTCGAGGAACTTATAGTCATAGCTCGTCTCGTTTATAGCCTTCGTGAACTCCTCCTTCGAGGATATCCCCTGAGACACGAACAAATCGATTATCTGATCGACCGTGTAGCCCTCCGGGATAGTGATACGCACCGTCTCATAGGTCACCTTCTTGCGGAACGTACCGATGAGGTAGTCATAGTTCATAGTCGTCGACACCTCATATGTCCCCGCGACGAACTCAGACGGATTTCCCGCCTTTATCCGCTTGTTCTCCTTCATGTTGCACCAGAGCCTGAACGCCCACTTATACTTGATGACCCCGGCGTCATACAGCGTGTCGGCGATAGAATCGATAGTCGCGTACTCGTCGATCGTGACGGTGACGACCTTCTCCTCCTTGACGAACGCGAAAGCGTCGTTCGCCGTATTGATTATGAAAATTGCGAGCGGTATCGCGACCGCGATGACGCAGACGATATAGACGACAGCCTTGACCGCGCTCATGATGGCGCTCGACGCCGAATCGCGCACCGGGCTGTACTCTCTCTCCCGCCGCCCGCGGGAAGATGTTTCAGTGTCATATCCACCGAAATCGAAATCCGGGTCCGGAGATCTGCGCGGAGTCGTCTGAGACGCGCTCTGACTCATCGGAGCTCTTCTCGGCTCATATTTCGGCTCGTCCTGCCGGTTCTGACTCTGAGAGCGCGGAACGAGCTGATTACGCGAAACCTGTGAGTTCTGCCCGACCTGCGGATTTTGCTGAACCGGGTGATTCTGCGGATTCTGACGCGCCTGCTGGTTCTGTCCCGCCGCTCCGGTTCTGCTCTGCGCGGAGCCCTGAACGTTATTCTGCGCCGGGCGTCTGACAGCTCCGTTCTGCTGTGCCGGATTCTGGCTCTGCGGATGTACAGGCTGCTGACCGGACTGCTGATTATACGCCAGTCTCGGCTGACCGCCTGCCTGTCCCTGAACACGGTTCTGACCGTTATAGTTCCCCTGTGCCGGGCGCTGCTGCGGACGTTGTGCGGACGTTCCCTGATTCCTGTTCGCGCCGTTTTGTCCGGGTCTGAGCGGTCGTATCACCGCGCCGCCCTGAAGCTTCGCCGTATCCTGCATCTCAGGCGGGATACTGTTCTGTCTCGGGGAACTCACCGGAATTCTCGGGGTACTCCTGCCGCCGGTATTTCCGGGGCTTCCGGAATTACCGGTATTACCCGGCGCCTCGCCCGGTCGGCGGGACTTATCGCTGCCGACGATAGTATCCGACTCGCGGTGGAACACGATCGTGTCCTCGAAAATCTCGTCGAGCTCCTCGTCGGTGATCGCGTCCTTCTTTTTCGTATCTTTATTTTCTTCCATCTATAATAACCATGCCTTTACAAAAGACTGAATAAACCCAATTAACCGAAGTGCACAGCCGCCGCCGCGAACACCAGCGCCGCCGCCGGAAAAGGCGGAGCGAACAGCGCCTCGGCAAACTTCGCCGGTGAAAATCTCGGGCACTCCTTCGCGTAATCCGACTCCCTGCCCGCCGTTGAATAATTATAATATATCCTCTCGCACTCGGAAAGCAGGCTCGACATCGCCACAAGGAATATCCCGCCGAGCGCGACCACGAGAAACGCCGTACTCTGCGGCTTCTCAATGATCCTCCACACAGTCTCGCCGAACACCAGCCAGACCGAGCTGAACACAAAATGACACAGCATCGAAGCGAACACGCTCCGCGCGAGATAAGTCACCGTCCCGAAGAACAGCCCCTGCAAAAAATAAACCGGAAAATACCCGAAGCTCATCCCGAACATCCCGTAAAGCAGAGACGTCGCGACAACCGCCGTCACCGCCCCGTTATCCTCATACTCAGGTATCAGCACCCCGCGGAACAGCAATTCCTCCGAAACCGACGGTATAACGACAAACGT
>URCP01000100.1 GCA_900546315.1 uncultured Eubacteriales bacterium | reverse complement strand
GCGCGGATGTCATTGCCGATAAGGAGCTTCGCGGAGGTTGTGAGCTGTTTCATGAGGAAGGGATCGGCGGTGAAGTCGTCGGTGATCTTCTGACCGCTGGTGCCCCAGTATACGGCGCGGGACGGGGTTTCGGAGATGAGGTCGGCGAGGGGGAGGATGACGCCTTCGAAGGAGCGGTATATTGGGTTGTCCTTCATCATTTTCTGCCGCAGGTAAACGAGGGTGTTTTCTTCATCGTCTGACATTTTGTGCCCGGTGAGCGCGATTATATCGATGTCGCTCCAGCCTTCTCTGAAATCATCGAGCGTGACTGACCCGTATAGGTATATGGAGCAGTCATTTTTTGTCGTCTCGTATATTTGATTTGCCATTTTCCCGATAGCGTGTGTCATGTGTGTTGTTTTCCTTAATGTATAAAAGTTTAGAAAAGGAGGGGTGCAGGGGAGGAAAAACCTTTTCAAAGGTTTTTCCTCCCCTGCAAGCGAACGATTATCAGTAGCTGAGTTTTTTTGTCCTTTGCGTAATAAAGAAACACATAAGACCGCCCGCGCAGAGTGCGGTGCAGATTATCATTGATACCGTGAATCCGAAGATTGTTGTCATTTGCCCGCCGAGGACTCCCGCGAGGACTTTTGGAATACCGTTGCCGAGGGCGTACATGAGGGAGTTGGCGGAGGCTTTGGATTCAGGAGCGATGTTCTCGTTTATGTAGACGGAGCCGCAGTAGGTGAAGATCGTGGTGGCGGAGCCGGTTACGAAGCCGACTATGAGCATTATGGGTACGTTTGTGAGAAACGCGAGGGCGGCGTATCTGAGGGTTACGAGGGCGAGGCTGACGAGGAGGAGTTTTTTCATTCCCATTTTATCGAAGAGTCTTGTGAACATGAGGAAGAAGGGAATTTCTCCGGCGGCGGTGAGGAAGGTGTTTATGCCCCAGATTGTCTGCGGAAGACCAAGATCGCCTGTCAGGTGGTTCGGGAAGCTGTTGAGGTAGTATGCCCAGGTGAACTGAGATATGCCGACGAAGATGAAGATCAGCATGAGACGTCCGTCTTTGAAGAGGGGGAGGATGCCGGGTTGTTTTTCGGTTGTGCTGTGTCCGGCGACTTTTGGGGAGAGCGTTACGAAGACGGCTGCGGCGACGGCGCAGACGGCGTAGGCGTAGAATATCACGAAGATGTTGTCTCCCGTAAAGCCGCTGAGGAGCATCGGAAGCCCGCCGAAAGCGATGGTGCCGCAGATGCGGATGGGTCCGTAGGAGACATTGTTTTCCGCTGTGTATTCGAGGGTGATGATGTCTATGAGTCCGCCGAACGGGGACATGAAGAACATCACTAAAACCAGCATCGCCGCGAGATACCAGAAGGAGTGACCGGCGCCGAGAAGACAGTAGAATACGGCGGAGCCTATGATTGATATTGCGAGGACGAGATTCTTTGATTTTGCTTTGTCGGCGAATATTCCCCAGAATACCGGCGCGAAGATCGAGACGAACGGTCCGATTGATAGGAGGATCCCGGCGATATTGTCCGGGTGGTATTCGCCGATGTAGATCTGGATGAAGCAGTAGTACAGGGAGTTCAGCCCGTAGACAAGGGCGTTCGCGAAGAATAGGGAGATTGTGCGGAAGTTCTTGTTCATTGCGATCTTATGAGCCTGGTTGGCTTTTCTTCTTTCTTTGAGAGTTCATATCATCAGTTGCCGCCAAGACCGAGGTTCAGCATGGCAAGGGAGTTCGAGGTGACGAGGCTGTCGGCGTTGACGAGGACGAGGAGCTTGTCGGCGTCAGACTCCGCGACGAAGTCTATCACCTGGAGCTTGTAGTAGCGGAGGTCGAGTATCTCGAGGTCGAAATGCTCGGCGAGGAAGGGCGCCACGGAGTGCCCGAAGCTGTCCTTGATGAGGATGAGCTTTTCGCGCTTTTCAGCGGCGAGCGCTGTTCCTTCTTTTGGATATATCTTCACGTATCCGTTGTTGCCGCCTATGAAGGAGCTGTATTTGTCCTTGACTTCGAGGCGATCGAGGTCGTACATCCCGTCGATCACTCTCCCGGTGTCGGTGATCTCTGTCACCATATCGGTGTCGCCGTCCCAGCGGAAGTATTCCATCTCGTCCGGCTTTATCCATTTCATGCCGGCTTTCGACCATGTCGTGCCGTAGAACTCTTCGGAGACGATTTCGCGCGTGAAGTGCTCAAGCGGATACGGCTCCATGTCAAAGGATTTCATTATTTCGCAGTACGCGTAATACGCGCCGAGGGTCGTCCAGTGGTGGTCGGTGCGGTAGTAGACATATTCCCCGGCGTCGGCGCGCGAGGTCAGGGGGGTCAGAAGATCGATCGACGGCGCCGCGAGTTCTCCGCAGATATCGGTGAATATCCGGTCGGTGTAGTGCTCCGCCGGGTAAATCGCGGGGATATAGCGCGTCAGGACGTCCTGAGGTCTTCCGGCTATGGCGACCCGCATATCGACGGAAAGCGACGAGTCGGACGAGGTGATCAGCGTCTCGGAAAAGCGGTTTATCGCCTTGATGTTCTTTCCGGCGCGGTCGTAGTCCGGGTGGTCGTTCTTCGGGATGAGGTATCCGTCGGAGCCGAGCAGGACATCGTCGTTCTCCTGCTTCTGCATGGCTATCTCAACGACCGCTTTCGTGCCGACGAAGACGTTCCTGAGCGGAATCTGGTCCGAGAAGTAGGTCGCGATCTCGGAGGTGAATTTGCCGCTTGTGAGCGCGCTGATCGAGAACTTCGGCTTCTGCTGGAGGTATCGGTTCTCGTCCTCCGAAAAATCCTTGTCCGGGAGGATAAGGGTCGCAAGCGCGAAGCCGTAGATTGTGACGAGAAGACCGGCTATCGTTAATATATCATATATTTTATATTTTTTCATCTTTATGACCATGCCTTTCGTAGTAACTTACAGTTTTGAGGCGGTTTTGAAAGACGGCTTGTCCGGCTTTCAAAATTCACGACCCTATGTCGTGAAAGCCTCAAAACTGTTTAGTCTGAAAATTTATTTTCAGACTTACCACCTCTGTCAGAACCTGAAATACAGGAACGGGTTGAACGTCGAGTCGACAAGGTACGCCATGCACAGAAGGAGCATCAGCGTACAGCCGACGGCGCTTATCGTTTTCACTGCCGCGGAGCTGTCGGTGAACTTTTTCCAGAGCTTCTTCGGGAGCGGCGTGCAGGCGACGACGAGTATCGCGAAGAATATGAGGTTGCGCAGGAGGTTGTACACGTCGGACCCGCTCGCAACGCCGGAAACGCCGACGCCGAACATATTCCCGAGCCAGACGACTCCGGTCGAAAGATCCTCGAAGACGAACAGGAGCCAGCCGATGACGACGAAGAACATCGTGTAGATGTGCGAGACGACGGCGGGGGCTTTCTTCAGCTTTTCGAGCAGGAAGGTCTTTTCGATCATGAGGAGCACAAAATAGTAGAGTCCCCAGAGGATGTAGTTCCAGCTTGCGCCGTGCCAGAAGCCGGTCAGAAACCATACGATGAAGATGTTGCGGAGGTTTTTCGCTCTCGAGCACCTGTTGCCGCCGAGGGGGATGTAGACGTATTCACGGAACCATGTGCCGAGCGAGATGTGCCAGCGGCGCCAGAATTCGGTTATGCTTTTCGATATGTACGGATAGTTGAAGTTTTCGAGGAACCGGAAGCCGATCATTTTTCCGAGTCCGATCGCCATGTCGGAGTATCCGGAGAAGTCGAAGTAGATCTGGAAGGTGTAGCAGAGCATTCCGAGCCACGCGCCGACGACTGTGCGTTCGTCGGTCGGGGTCGCTTTGAAATATTCCCAGAGTTGCCCTGCCATGTTGGCGAGGAGGACTTTCTTGCCCATTCCGGCGACGAAGGTGCGGACGCCGTCGGCGAAGAGTGGGACACTGTGTTCGCGTTCGGTGAGCTGGTCGTCTACGTCCTTGTAGCGGACGATCGGGCCGGCGATGAGCTGCGGGTAGAGGGTGACGTAGGCTCCGAAGGCGGCGGCATTGTGCTGTGCGCCGGTGTCGCCGCGGTAGACGTCGATGACGTAGGAGAGCGCCTGGAAGGTGTAGAAGGAGATGCCGATCGGGAGGCTGAGTCCGAGGAGCGGCAGACCGGAGAGACCGGGGATGAGTCTGAGGTTGGAGACGAAGAAGTCGTAGTATTTGAAGAAGCCGAGGATGGAGAGGTTGATGACGATGCTCAGAACAAGGCAGGTTTTAGCCCTCTTCCGGTCGTCTTTTTTGAGGTTCCGCTCTACGAGGAGGCCGAAGATGTAGTCGACGGCTATGGTGAAGATCATCAGAAAGACGTAGACGGGTTCGCCCCAGCCGTAGAATATGAGGCTGACGATGAGGAGGACGATGTTTCTGATTTTCAGCGGTACTATGAAGTAGACGAGGAGGGTGATTGTCAGAAACATCAGGAGGAATTCGAGACTTGAGAAGACCATTTGGAATCCTTTCCTTTTTATACTTGATTGGGTTTTGTGCCCACTGAATTATTTTAACATATTCCGGAACACTTTGCAATACTTTTTGCAATTTTTTGTTGTACAAATAAGCGCTTATCTCAGTCTTCATACGAAGCCTGAGATAAGCGCCTGAAAAATTATGAAAAGTTTACGGGGAGAGAGGGGGTGTGGGGGAGGGAGGACCGCTTTTCAAAGCGGTTCTTCCTCCTCCACTTTTCAGACTCCGGAATAAGCTGCGAATCCACCGTCGACCGGGATGACCGTTCCGTTGACGAAGCCGGAGGCGTTGTTGTCGACGAGCCAGAGGAGGGTTCCGATGAGGTCGTCGGTTACGCCGAAGCGGTTCATGGGGGTGTGGGCGAGGATTTTCTGGGAGCGGGCGGTGTAGGAGCCGTCGGGGTTGATCAGGAGGTCGTGGTTCTGGTTGGTGAGGAAGAATCCGGGGGCGATGGCGTTGACGCGGATTCCGACTTTTGCGAAGTGGACGGCGAGCCATTGTGTGAAGTTGGATACTGCGGCTTTTGCTCCGGAGTATGCGGGGATTCTTGTGAGGGGGCGGAAGGCGTTCATGCTGGAGACGTTGAGAATTACGGCGTCGCCTTTTTTTGCCATGTCTTTGGCGAAGACCTGGGTCGGGAGGAGGGTGCCGAGGAAGTTGAGGTTGAAGACGAATTCTATGCCGGCGGGGTCAAGATCGAAGAAGGTTTTGATGCCCTCTGCTGCGCCTTCGAGGTCTTCGGGGTCGAGGGTGTCTTTGGAGGTGGTGCCCTTGGGGTTGTTTCCGCCGGCGCCGTTCAGGAGAATGTCGACTGTGCCGAATTTCTCAAGGATGGTTTCGCGCGCGGCTTCGAGGCTTGCCTTGTCGAGAACGTTTGCGCCGACTGCTATGGCGGTGCCGCCGTCTTTGGTGATTTCGTCGACTACTTTCTGCGCGGCGTCGACTCTGAGGTCGCAGACGGCGACTTTCGCGCCGCTCGCGGCGAGGGCTTTCGCGAATTCGGAGCAGAGGACTCCGCCGCCGCCGGTGACGAGGGCGACTTTTCCGGACAGATCTATTTTGAACGGTAATTTCATGATGGATATCTCCTTTTTATGTAGTGCCGGGGGATTCCCGGCTATAATTATATTTTAACTCAAAGCGGTGCAAAATGGAAGAGCGGGACGGAAAATTTATTATATTTTTAACTTATATGTAAAAAATCGGGCAGAGTGGGGCGGAAATATATGTTTTCGAACATACGAAGGAAAGCGTCTGCCGGATATGCGTCAGGCAATATTGCACAATCATAGGCATAGCGGATTGTGCAGATATACGAAAATATTATTCGTGTAAAAAAATGTTGACATATCGTCCCGCGCGTGATATAATGATATCACAAGAGTCGACATAACATTGATAAACAGCTGAACAGGAGGTATGTCTGTGAAAAAGTTCGCGTTTGCTATCATGATTTTATTCGCGGTGGTTATGTCCCTTCCGGTTTCCGCCGTGGAGACGCGCAGGCTCGCTGACGAGAACGACGAGATAGCGGCTCTCGCCGATGATATCGTTTCCGCCGTGAACAGTGTCATTGACGCCGAGAATTCGGAGCACCGCTATACAAAGAAGACGCTCCCGCACGTGACACGCGAGGATATCGCCGGGCTCACGATGTACAGGCTCCACACCCTGCCGGACACGGTGTTCACCGCCGGCATGGCACCGGACAGGCTTGAAAATGTGCTTGAGGAAAACGAATATGAGTGGATACTTCAGGTCGATATAGAGGACGTGAACGTCACGGTTCGCCTTTCGAGATACAGCGGGGCGGACCCGGAGCACCTCGCGAAACTCGTCGAAGAGAACGTGATAACCGACGAGCAGGCAGAGGAATTCACGAAGAAACAGGGGCAGTGGCACGTTTATTCGCTTGCCCTCTCTGATACATATAACCCGGCGTTCGACGCTATAGACGCGATGAAGACCGTGTCTATGTCGGAGGACATAAGCCCGCTGTATGTCCTGTCGCTCCAGAATTACACGATGGCGGCGACGGCTTACACGAAGGGAAACGATATAATGATAAAGCCGCTCTCGGGATACGGCATAACCGCGTCCTCCGACGGCACATACAGGACCGCCGTCCTGACCGCGGACGATACGTCGGAGTACATGACTGTCGCGCGATTCGCTGAGAAATACGGCACCGCTGACCTTCTCTCCGGTGAGGGTGGTAATCTGATCGGCGCTCTGCCCGGGAACACGGAAACGGTATCACGGTATATTCCGGCGATGCTGATAACCGCCGCCGTACTCGCGCTCGGAGCGGTGCTGCTCATAAACCGCTGGGTGTCTGCCCGCCGTGTGGACAGCGGAAATCAGGTATAAGTGAACATAAATCAACGCCCGACGTGGAATAAAATCCGCGTCAGGCGTTTTCGTTTTATTGCCGCTCAGTCAACCGCGTAAGCCATCGTCGTCATCAGCGCGAGCTCGGACTGCGCCGTGTCAAGTCTCGAGTACTGCACGACGACAGGGACACTCGACTCGACGAGGACGGCGTAGGGCACCCCTCGCGGTATCTCGCGCCCGTCCTCAGAAATCAGTCTGTCGAGCCGTATGTGGTGCGTTCGCATCGACGGGCACGATGAGCGGAACGCCGTGTCGGTCTTCCGGTCCTCAAAGAACAGCGTGAGCTCTATCGCCGCTTCCTCCGGCGATGTGTTCAGGACGCATATAGCTTCGTGGCTTATCTGACCGTTCGAGACAGGCTCGAGGTAACAATCCGGTATCAGCCATGTGGTTTTTCCGTAGGTTTTCATGTGGAGGTCCTCCTTGACATATGGGGACAAATGGTATATATATATTCTACCGCATATTTCAGGAAAATGGAAGGGGTTTCGCGCACATTTGTCGGTTTTACAATGAAATCGTAAAAAAATGCACGATTGAAGCGGGGAGCCGGCGCGGTTACTGTTTTTTTTCATTCCTCATATCGCGTGTCAGCCTGCGAAACTGGCCGGGAGTGACGCCTCGCGAATTCTTGAAGCATTTGATAAAATAGCTCGTGTCCGGGATTCCGATCTCAAGACCGACCTCTGTCACCGAAAGTCCGCGGCGGTCGAGCAGAAGATTTTCGGCGAGATTGAGCTTGCAGCGCATGATCAGCTCGTTTGGCGTACAGCCAAGCTCGGCTTGCAGCTTGTGGCAGAGAAGGCTATGACTGATATGCAAAAAATCTGCAATATTATAAGGAGAGATATCCTCTAATATGTGATCATCGATGTAACTCTGCACCGCCTCCAGAAATTCGGAGGTATTCTGATTTTTGCGGTTGTAAAGCCTATAGATCATATCGTGGATGCGGAGTATCGACGCGCGGACAAGAAGCTCGGTCATCGGCGAATTGCCGTATTCGGCTAGCCGGATAATCTCTGCGCGCAGCTCGTCCATAGCGGGCGAGTCGCCCGAGAATCGGCAGCGCTCGAACGAGTGCTCACCCGAAAAAGCCAATAAATACTTCATATTACGGAAGGAAATATCGTGCGAATAGATGATATTAGAGGGGTAGCCGAAGACATATGCCTGAAAATCACCGTCCGAAATAAGCGTGCCATGCATCGTTCTTGGCGGAATTATCAATACTTCACCAGCGTGAAGAGTGAATAATCCATCCGGATAAATATATGTCCGCTCACCGCTGAGCTGATAGGCGACCTCATAAGTCTCGTGCCAATGTGGTTCAGACGCACCGGTGTGCATCGGCTTTCTTTGTAATGTAATCCAGCTATCGCCGTCAGTTCTGTGTCCGAAATCTATCGGATAATCACTTTTCTTCTTCATATTTGCTCCATTTTTGCAGATTTGTCGCATTTTTATGCAAATATATTATAGCATAAATATCTTCGAAGCGCTATAATTATTCTATACAAAATTTCAGCAAAAAGGAGAATAAAAATGAAAAAGAAAGCAACTCTGATCGCGTCATTGCTTATCCTCGCACAGCTTGCCGCGTGTGGCGAAACAACGGTCGACCCGACTGTGACAACGGCAGGGAGCGGCGACTCAACTGAAGCCCCCGCGGAAACCCGCGCGTCTTCTCTGCCCGAAGGTCTCAATTTTGGCGGAAAGGAAATCAAGATTCTCTACTGGCTTGAGCAGGGCGAGTGCACCGACGAGCAGAATGGTGAAGTCGTCAATGACGCGCTCTATGACCGTGACCGCACCGTTGAAGACCGTCTCGGAGTCAAGCTCGCGAATCTTCCGCGCTCGTACACCTGGGATTCCAGAATGGAATACATCGACGCAATCCGTCAGAGCGTCATGGCAGGCGATGATTCCTTTGATCTTGTCAGCGGACAGTACGCGACCATGCCGACGCTTATACCTGACGGAGTTCTCTTAGCGCTTAACGACACAAAATATATCGACTTCTCAAACCCGTGGTGGGCTCGCGGACTCGTCGAGGAAACGGCGATAAACGGAAAGGTTTATCTGGCGTCCGGTGAAATTTCGATATCCAACATCAAGGAGCTGAGCTGTTTCTTCTATAACAAGCGTCTCGCCGACGAATACTCGATCGAAGACCCGTACAAGCTCGTCGAATCAGGCGAGTGGACGCTTGACAAGCTGTTCGAGCTCTCCGGAAACGTCTATTCCGACCTTGACAACGATGGGAAAAAGTCAATTGGTGATCTGTACGGAATCTCTTTCAGTACCGACAACAACTTCCCTCCGCTGGTAACCGGAGCAGGCATTCAGAACACAACACAGACAAAAGACGGATACCCCGAACTGACACTCGGAAGCGAGAAAATGATCGACGTAATGAGTAAGATCACGAAGTTCGTCCATAGTTCAGAAGGTTCTCTGTCATCGGTTGACATTACTGTTGACAATGGTGACGCTGTGAAAGGAGCCTTCGCAAACGGATTGACGTTATTCGCGTCCGGTCTCATAAGTGACGCGGCAACGAAATACAACGACATGAAAGACGATTTCGGCGTCCTTCCTGTGCCGAAATACGACAAAAATCAGGATAGTTACCTGACACTTATAAACGAAGGCAACACGCTCTTCGGAATAACCACCTCAACGAAAGACATCGACGCGGCGTCAGCGACGATGGAAGCGCTCTGCGAAGAGAATCATTACACAGTTTCGCCCGCGTATTTCGAGGTCGCGCTGAAAGTCAAGTACTCGCGCGACGATGAGTCAGCAAAGATGTTTGACCTGATCCGCGAGGGTGTAGCCTTCGATTTCGGACGCCTCTACAGCGGCGCTACAGGTGTAAACCTCGCAGTGCAGATCAAAGACGCGATAACCAAAGACAACAGCTGGTCAACCGTATACGCCGAGCAGAAGGACAAAGTCAAAGCCGGCATCGACAGCTTCATCGAGAGCGTCAAAAATCTCGATTAATTGCATATCTGAATCACAACGGAAAGCTCTACGCGATGACTGGCGACCTCGCGATAAATATGTGGAGCAACCTCTTCGCGCTGTATTTCAATAAGCAAACAGTCGAGGAGTTCAAGCGTGAATCCCCTTACGAACTGGTAAAAAAGCGGCAAGTACCAATGTGGGAATTCCAGACTGGGCTACCGGCGTATTGCCGGAAGTCCGGTATTGAAATGCTCCATTATAAACCAAAGACTCGTGGCAGCTGGATACTTTAGTATCCGGAGCTGCTACGAGTC
>URCP01000099.1 GCA_900546315.1 uncultured Eubacteriales bacterium | reverse complement strand
CATATTCTCCCATGTCGCGCCGCCGTCGGTCGAACGGATCACGCTCGCCTCGCTCTTTGCTATGTTCAGCGCGTTTCCGACATAGATGATATTTCCGTCAAACGGGTCGCAGGCGATTGTCCTCGTGCGCATCTCTCCTCCTGTCGGGAGCTTTATGTTCACTCTCTCGCCGTCGATGAACCGGAAGAGGTATCCGCCCTCGCCGAGTACCCACAGCGTGTCGTTCTGGTTGTCATACGCCATGTCGAGCACATTCACCCCGGCGCGACCGTACTTCTCCCACGTAAGCCCCTTGTCGGTCGACTTCACGATCCACGAGCCGCGCAGACCGAATATCGCGCTGCCGTCAAGAGCGTACGTCAGGACAGCTTCGACGCTCTCCTTCTCGTCGGATTTCGTCCAGGTCTCTCCCTTGTCCTCAGAGTGCCATCCGCCGACAAGCAAAACATTTTCATCTCCGACCACACCGAGGATATTCAAGCTTCCGTCAAGCACGACTCCTGTCGATTCCCATGTCTCGCCGCCGTCGGTCGAGCGGATTATCACATCGACGCCCTCTCCGCTTCCGTACTTGCCCGAAAAGTCGCGGCACACGAATATTATCGTCCGCTCGTCGACGACATACGCGCCGTAGGAGTATCCGCCCCATCCCTCGTAGAAATTCGTGTATTTCCATGTCTTCCCGCCGTCTGTCGTGAAAGCTCCGCTGTAGTCCTGGTTTCCGAGCGCCATCAGATCGGGATTATTCACGTTAATGGCTATCCGGGTAAAGCATCCGCCGTTGAACCCACTGTTCGACCACTCAAAGTTTTCGCCGCCGTCAGTCGAGCGCAGTATGTAATCGCCGCCGAACGAGAGGCATATATTTCTGTCGGTCGGGTGCCACGCGAGATTGCCCTGACGCTGATTGTACGGTATGAATGATATCTCATCGTGCCGTCCGCTCTTTTTCCATATCTTTCCGCCGTCGTGCGAGAAATATGTGTCGCTCATCATGTCGTTCTGAAGCACGATATAGTCATGATCCGCCGGGCTGACGCGGATATGCGACGGGTTTCCGGAGGACGGGTATCCACTCTCGCTCATCTTATTGAAGCTCTTTCCGCCGTCGGAAGATATGTAGAGCGCGTCCTGCTTTGTCACGTAGACATAACCGGGATTGTTGTAAACAACATCGAGCGACAGGCATTCGCCCTCGAGAATAAGCTCAAAGCTCTTCCCGCCGTCCCTCGACACAAAGGTTCCGTTCTCGTTTCCGGCGTACAGATCCCCGCTCACCGGATCACAGAATATCATCGCGCCGCCTATCTTTTCATCGGTCGAGATAAGTTCCCAGTTCTCGCCGCCGTCATCCGAGCGATAGAGCGCGGTCTCTTTATAACCGCCGTTATTGTAAATTTTAGTCTCGCGCGACCAGTAGACGACCCGGCATCCGCCGAAGGACTCGTCATAGCTCGACATATCCCACGCGATCTGCGGTCTGAAGTCGCGGTGTCCGACAATGTTCATCTGAAGCGTCCTGTGGAACGTGTCCCCGCCGTCGGTCGACAGGTAGAGCCCGTTCTCATCGAAAGGACCAGAGTTGCAGCCGACTATCAGCACTCTGTCAGCGTTCGTCGGGTCGACCTCAATGCCCGTAGCGGCGCTCGATCGTATACCTACCGTACATGGCTCCCATGTCACGCCGCCGTCCTCTGAACGGTACATCCCAGCGACGTCCGAGCCCGCGTATGCGATATTCCCGTCAGTGTTCGCGTATGTGATATAGAGCATCCACTGACAGCCCTCGCCGCCCTGTATACCATTATCATACTGATATTTTGTCGTCATCGGCACGGCTGTCCAATCGGCGTCTTTTGCTCCGGGGAGCTCTGCCGCGTCCGGCTGATCGACCTTTGGCGTCGGAACCCTCGTCTCTTCCATCATCGTTGTCTCCTCTGTCGTTTCGTCTGTTGTGTCGGTCACTGTATCACCTTCTCCGGCACATCCGGAAAACGTCATTGCCGCCGCCATAATGGCGGATATGAGCGCCGCAGCGCGTCTCTTTTTCTTTGCCATACAAACCTTTCCCCGGTAAGTTCCGGGATTCTGTGTTATTTTATCGCATATATTATACCACATATTTCCCGGGAAGTCAAGCCTGTTTCGCAATCCCGACAAGCGCGCGAATATCCTCCGGGAGCGGCTTATCGCAGACGACAAGATCAATTTCCGACACATGGCAGAGATTATGCAGGCATCTGCGCCCGACCTTGCCGGAATCAAGCAGCAGTACGCTCTTCCGGCTCCGCTTCATCATCTCAAGTCTCACGATGTCCTCTCCGACCGAGTTGTCGGTCAGGTTTCCCTCATCGTCGAGTCCGCGGCAGGAAAAGAAGACAACATCCGCGTTATAACAGGATATCGTCCTCAGCGCGTCGCCCCCGATGAATGATTCGGACGACCCGATCAGCTGTCCGCCGGTGCAGATCGTGTTTATTCCCATCCCGCCGAGAATGAGCGCTGTCCTCGCGCCGCTCGTTATGACGACGACGTCATGCTTTTCCCTGAGCGCCGCGGCGAGGTAAAGCGCGCTCGTCGAGCCGTCAAGCATCACAGTGTCCCCGTCCCTCACGAGCTTTGCCGCCTCAGCCGCTATCATGTTCTTCGCTCTGCTGTCCTCGTCCATCCTGAGTGACGCGGGTATAGTGTCGTCCGCGGGTCTTGTCGTGAGCTTCGCGCCGCCGTGCGTGCGGGTGACGGCGCCCTTTTGCTCAAGCTTTATGAGATCCCGCCGGAGAGTCGGTCGGCTGATATACAGCTCCCGCGCCATCTCGTCGGCTCCGGCGCTCCCCTGACGCCGCAGTATGTCGAGTATCTTCTCTTCTCTGTCGCTGAATGGCATTTTTCTCTTCCTTCTTTCAAATGTTGAACCAAACGTTCAGAAAACCGTTCATGAGTATGATCGTTTCGCCGTTATTTCATCTTTATCTTGACTTTTTCTGAAACTTACGCTATAATTATACCACAAGAGCAAAGATAATTCAAGCCGGAAAGAAAAATTTCCCGGCGGAAAGAGATATATATGAACACAAAAAATGACCTTGAATCCCTCATGCTCCCCGAAGGCTTTGTCTGCCCCTCCTGCGGCAGACGGCACACCGGCGGGCTCGGACGCCTCGACATCTCGGACGGGGCGATAAAAAACATACCGTCGATACTGAAGGAACTCGGCGGAAAAGAGCCTTTCGTCCTCTGCGACCTGAACACATACGACGCCGCTGGGAAAGACATATGCCGGATACTCACTGACGCCGGGCTGAGCTTCCATCTCCATGTCGTCGATCAGCGTATGCCGAAGCCGGACGAGAGGATTGTCGGCGAGGCGCTCATGTACTGCCCGACCGGAGCGGACTCGGTCATAGGCGTCGGCGGCGGCGTCATAAACGACACCTGCAAGATAATATCAGCCGCGAAAAAATGCCCGTATATCATCGCCGCAACAGCGCCGTCAATGGATGGCTTCGCCTCCGCGACCTCGTCTATGGACCGCTCGGGGCTTAAGGTCTCCCTGCCCTCGAAATGTGCGGACGCGGTCGTCGGCGACCTCGGAATACTCGCGGGCGCTCCGGCAAAGCTCATCTCGTCCGGCGTCGGGGACATGATCGCGAAATACACCAGCATCGCCGAGTGGAAAATATCGCATATAATAAATGAAGAATATTTCTGCCCGCACATCGCCGGGATGGTGACAAGAGCCCTCGACGAATGCGTTTCAGGCGCGGAAAAGGCGATTCACGGTGACAAGGACGCCTGCGGAAACGTCATGCGCGGTCTGCTCGTCGCCGGAATGGCAATGAACGCCGCGGGCTGCTCGAGACCGGCGTCGGGGATGGAGCACTACATTTCTCACATAATCGATATGCGCTCGCTCGCCTTCGGGACCCCCGCGGGGCTGCACGGAATACAGTGCGCCCTCGCGACGCTTGTGACCGTCCGTTCCTACAAGAAGCTCGCCGGAATCACTCCCGACCGCGAAAAGGCTTTAGCGTATGTCTCGTCTTTCGACCCTGACAAATGGTCCGCGCACCTCAGAGAAAAGCTCGGCGCGGGAGCCGAAGCGATGATAGCCGGTGAAGCCCGCGAGCACAAATACGACAAGGAAAAGCACAGATCAAGGCTTGAACGGATAATCGCCCACTGGAACGAAATAAAAGCCGTGATCGACGAGATGCCGTCGCAGGATGAGCTTGAATCGCTGATGCGCCGCACAGGACTGCCGGTGACACCGATGGAGATCGGTATATCCGACGACGACCTTCACGAGGCGTTCATCATGGCAAAGGATATGCGCGACAAGTATGTTCTCGGGAGACTGCTCTGGGATCTCGGGCTTCTGGCGTGACAGAAAATTTTACAGTCAGGCGGGTTTTTATCCGGACTGACTGTATTTTTTTCGGCTGGTATTCAACCGCGCTCCGCAATTAGCCGCCGGATTGACGGTTATTTCCGCAATTTTTGCACTATAATACTTTAACATATTACCTCATATGCGTCATATAGCCGAAATTTGCGAAATTGTGTCCGAACGCTTGAAAACCGTCTCGTTTTGGTGTATAATTATTGAAGGCGCCGACGCTCTCAGAACTTATGGCTGAGATGAACGCGCCACTCATCATTTCAAAGGACTTTATTGATATGAAGAAAAAACTGAGTTTCAAGGAATATCTCCAGGTCGCGAGTATGCTGTTCGGGCTGTTTTTCGGCGCGGGTAATCTTATTTTTCCGGTTCATATGGGGCAGATGGCGGGAAACCGCGTCATACCCGCGGTGCTCGGATTCCTGCTGACTGGCGTCAGCCTCCCTCTCCTCGGAGTGGCGGCTCTCGGCGTCAGCCGCAGCAACGGACTCTTTGAGCTCGCGGGCAAGGTCGGGAAGAAGTATTCTTATGTCTTCACCTGCCTGCTTTATCTGACGATAGGACCGTTTTTCGCTATACCGAGGTGCGCGACGACCTCGTTCACGGTCGGGCTTGAGCAGATACTTCCGGGTGAGCATCACACGCTGTTCCTCCTCGCCTTCACTCTCGTGTTTTTCGCGACGGCGCTTTACTTCTCACTGTCTCCGAACAGGATACTGACTGTCGTCGGAAAGGTGCTGAATCCGTGCTTTCTTGTCTGTCTCGCAATAATCGCCGTGGCGGCGCTTCTGAATCCGGGCGCGGCGATATCCGGGGTCGCTCCGCAGGGAGATTATATGTCGCAGCCGTTCTTCACCGGCTTTCTCGAGGGATACAACACGATGGACGCGCTCGCAAGCCTCGCTTTCGGTATAATCGTCGTGCGCACCATACGGGGGCTGGGCGTTGAGAGAGACAGTGACGTCGCCGCCGTAACCGTCCGTTCGGGCGTTTACAGCTGCGCCATCATGGCGTTCATCTATGTTGTCATAACAATAGTCGGAACACAGAGCCGCGGGCTCTTCGAGACAAGCCAGAACGGGGGAATCGCGCTTGCGGAGATTTCGAGACATTATCTCGGCTACACGGGACTGTTCGTCCTCGCGGCGACCGTGACGCTCGCCTGCCTCAAGACGTCGGTCGGGCTCATAACGAGCTGTTCCGAGACGTTTTCCGCGATATTCCCGAAGGGACCGGCGTACAGGGTCTGGGTCGTGATATTCTCCGCGGCGTCATTTCTGTTCGCTAACCTCGGGCTTGACCTTATCATCGCGTACTCGATACCGGTGCTGATGTTCCTCTACCCGCTCGCGATAACGCTGCCGCTGATGGCGCTGTTCGGAAAGTTTTTCGACAACGACCGCGCCGTTTATATCCCGGTCACGGCGCTCACGCTGATCGCCGCGCTCTACGATATGCTCCGCACGCTGCCAGACGGCGTCCGCGCGTTCCTGCACGTCGATCCGGCGCTCGGGGTTATAAAGGAAGTTCTCCCGCTCGCGAAGCTCGGTCTCGGATGGATCTGCCCGGCGGTGGCAGGACTTGTTATCGGAATAGTCATTCATCTTGTGAAGAAACGTTCCACGAAAAAGGCATAAAAATAACGGCACACAACGCGTGTGCCGCTTTTTTTGTCAGCTTCTGTATTCCATTCGTCTAATCAGCGTTCCGGCGTAGTCGGTATCCTCCGCCATGGTCTGCACGTGAAGATAGGATATGCCGTCCGGTGTGTCAAGCTTCTTCTTTATCCCGAACAGTCTGACGCCGTCGCAGGATACCTCGCCGTCTCCGGTCAGGCAATCGAAGGTTATCCTGACCTTCAGCCACCTGCCGCGTCCGAGCGTTCTGCGGTCGAGCTCGAAATCGTACGCCGCGTAAAGCCCCGCGTACTCGTCAGATGGATTCATCCAGTGGTCGCACAGCCGGATTTTAACACCCGAACCCTCGACACGCATATCGAGAAGTATCTCTCCTCTCAGCGCCTTCGGGAAATTCCAGACCATCCCCTGTCGATCCGAGACAAGCCGTTCATCCTTCACCCGGCAGAGCTGAAGCGCCTCACCGAACGTCACATCCGGGTCAGGCACGAGAAGCGCGCCCTCGGTGCGGTTCCACGCGCAGTGCCCGCCGAACCCGGTATCAAGATGACAGTCCGAAATACTCTTCACAAACAGATGCGTGCTGACATTCTTCATTCCGTTCTGCCAGTCCTCGGTACGGCTCTTCTCATAGAGCCAGTTCACGTCGAAAATGACAATACGGCGGCTCGCCTCGTGCTGACCGTACTCGACAAGTATCTTGCCGCCGGGAAGTTCGATTGCCTGGAACTGATGCACACTCTTGTCCGCGGAGGAGAGGTTTCCTCCATTCACGCGGAAATCCGGCGCGTTCCGGATCATATTCAGACCGAGCTCACGGAACCCCGTCCACTCCGAGCAGTCATCTGATATCGCGACGTGGCAGGCGTCACGATTCGTGAAGACGTCCTCGCCATTTCCGGCTTTGCATCCGGCGGAGACGGGCGGCCACTCGTTCTCGTGATTGCGTTCCGCCAACGGTCGGGTATTGTTCCAGAACAGCACGGTCCGACCGTCGCTGAGCCTAAGCAAATACGGTGTCGTCAGCGTACAATGGAATCCTGACGGTTCGCCGTCAGTCCAGGTCTCGCCAAGATCATCCGAATAGTAGACATACAGATAGTCAAGCGAGGTACGCACAAGCATCATGAGTCTTTTGCCGTCAAGTCTCGTGAATGTCGCCTCAGTGCCGGTATTCTGCCACCTGACACCGAGGTGCGGGAAGACAGCCTCATGCTTCGGCGCTGATCTGAGCGGCACGAGCGTCCAGTTTTCCCCGTCGTCGTCCGAGTACATCACGGTCGGTATATCCCACCCGTCGCGATGTGTGTGACCGCAGCAAATGATACGGCGCTCATCTTCAAATATTGTCGGCTGGAACATATCTATGAAGATCTCGTCGGATATGTCCACCCTGCGCGGAGCGGTGTCATCCGGTCCGGTTTCGGATATCAGGGCAAAAGTGCCGCGGCTTCCCTCTTTCCGGCTGAAATCGACAGTGACCCACTTCCCGCTCCACGGCAGATACGACGCCGCGCCGAGTACGGTGTCGCTCACGGCGTAATGAAACTTCCAGTCAAGCCCGCAGCTGCGTGAGGATATATACACACGCCTTCCGTCCGCGAACACGCTCCGCTTATCCGCGACTCCATAGCTTCTTATCTCACCGTCAGGCATGACGACGAGACTTCTGCGGGAATCCTCCGGTTGTACGCCTGTGACAGTCGGCTCATAGATTTTTTCAAGACGTGCTCTGTCCTCATCAGACAGGATATTTCTCAGTGTCTCAAGCTGTGTCATTATTCCGCCCTCTCTCACTCAAACAGTTCTTTTATTTTGTCGATATCCGCGAGTGCCTTGGCCTCCGCGCCCTGATATACCGACGCGATATTTTCGTTTTTCTTGTTCCACGCCGTCATAACCTTGTTTGTCAGATCACCCCACGCGAAGAAGTTTCCTATATCGTATTTCTTGCTGGAGAAAATCAGCTCGAGCATCTCGGCGGACTCATCGTCACGCGTCGACTTTCCGATCAGTGTCTTGTCATAGAAAGCCGGAGTGACGATCTCCGCGCTCTTCGCGGAGAAAGCCTCAAGTATGAACCCGGTGCGGTCAGGATCCCGGGTCGTGACCGGCACGGTCAGGAGAGTATTGCCGTATGAATGCGGCGAGACAATATAGTTCTTCTGCGCCTCGTCAAACTTCGGGTGCGGGATTATGCCGAAATCAGCGTCGCTCGAGCGGAGCTGGAGCACGACCGACACGGTGGTAAACCCGTAGAGCGTATGATGCCCGGAAAGCATATAATCAAGCGCGCCGTCAGCGTTATTGTCCTCAAACTGCTTCAGGTTGTCAAGTATCGAGAACGCGCTGTCAGTCTTGATGAAAGAGATCAGCTTCTGCCACGAGTCGACCATCCTCTCGGAATACAGTGTCAGCTCCGGCTCGCCGTTCCTTATCTCTCCGAAAGAGTTGCCGGTCGAGTAGATAAACGCGAACGCCGCGTCCTGCCAATACGCGTAACCGAACCTGTCTTCCTTCGAAAAAACGTTGTCTCCGTTCAGGTCTGCCGTGACCTTGTCGCAGTTCGCGAAGAACTTGTCAAGCGTCCATTTTCCGCTCCGGACATCCTCGTACGGGTCGTCGATATCATATTCATCGACGAGCTGCTTATCAAAGACCATTACGTGAGTCGCCTTGTTGTCTATATATGATATGTCGCCGGACGCCATATAGACCTTGCTTCCGAACGACAGGTCGCGGGTAACGTTCTGATCCCACCATTCTCTCGTCAGATCCATGTTGTTGATCTTTGACAGATCAGTCACGTATTCATTCATGACATATCCGACCGAATCGTACGGAGACGTAAGTATCGCGTCAAAGTCGGCGTCCCCGCTCATTATCGAGCTTGAGATCACCTTTGACATCTCACTGCCGCTCGTCGACGTGGATGTTCCGCCGCAGAATTTCGCCGCTATCTTCACGTTATACTTATCCCTGAGATAACTGTTGCGTTCATAGACGGCGTCATTCAGGATGTCTCCGTTCTGTTCGTCAGCCACAATGTCCGTACCGTTCCAGTGATACTGAACGCCTTCCTCACCGCGGACCGCGAAGGTGAACTCGTATCCGCCGAAATCGGCGTCCGGCAGACCGGGGTCATACCTTCCGGTGGTCTCCTCTGAAGTCGTCGTTTCGTCTCCTGCCGTCGTTTCTCCGCCTGAAGGTTCCCCCGCGTCAGAACCGCAGGATACGCACAGGATCAGCATCGACGCGAGGAGCATCATACTTGTGTACTTTCTTTTCCAATCTTTCATTTTTGAGTGTTCCTTTCCTTATGAATCATCGTTTACCGGATTACCGTCCGACAACACCCGCCGCGCCCGCTCCGCCGAAGTCTCCGTTCTCATCCGCGAAGCCGAACGAGTAGAGAACGCCGTCGACATCAAAGCGCAGCCTGAATGTCTTTCCGATGAGAGACATTATATCATGCTCACTGAATCCGAGCCGCGCGTTCGTGCTGTCGCCGTCAAAATCAGCCGAGGCGAGCGATTCTCCGTCCGGAGTCAGTATCGTGACCCTGACCTTTCCGACGGCGTTCAGGTGAAGCGAGCGTTTCGTGTCGTTTATCTCAAGCACACGGGTCTCGATTCTTCCCTTTCCATCGAGTGAGACGAAGCCGTCGCGTCTGAGCTGCGCGATTCCGGTCGCGCCGTTCATGTACATTCCGGACTCCATGTCGTGCAGATTGCGGCAATTCAGGCGGCTGTACCTCTCGTCACCGGCAAACGCGATATAGTATATCCACAATTCGTCGCCGTGAATTATCGTGACGCCGCCGACCGACTGCACGTATCCCCTGTCCCACGCGCCGCGGTACATCGACGAGCCGATGAAAGTCCGTCTCGACGGTCTCGAGAAATTGTATCCGTCCCGCGAGTACATCGGTATCAGTCCGGTGTTCTTCGGGATTCCGCGATCTCCGCAGAAGTTGTTCTCCGGACCGTAGAAAATCTGGAACATACCGAGCATTACGCTCTCGTAACCGACCGCGTCGACGTTGTAGAGCTGCGGCTCCATGCGTATATACGGGTCGGGAAGGTCGAGCTTGTCGGCGGCGAGCCATTCAGGCGCCTTCTTCGGGTCCCAGTCCGCTCCTTCGAAAAGATCATCGCACTCATG
>URCP01000098.1 GCA_900546315.1 uncultured Eubacteriales bacterium | reverse complement strand
AATATCCCACGTGATACAATTTTTATGGTGGATACTTTTATGGAACTCAAAGGCTCAAGAACCGAAGCCGACCTCGCGACCGCCTTCGCCGGCGAATCCGAGGCAAGAAACCGCTACGACTTCTACGCGAAAAAGGCGAAAGAGGACGGCTACGAGCAGATAGCCGCGATCTTCGAAGAGACCGCGAAGAACGAGGAGGCACACGCGAAAATCTGGTTCGGTCTCCTGAACGGAGGCGAAAAGCGCACTCCGGAAAACCTTCTCTCCGCCGCTGAGGGCGAGAACTACGAGTGGACAGAGATGTACAAAAAGTTCGCCGAGGACGCGAAAAACGAGGGCTTCGAGCGTATCTCCGCGCTGTTCTCCATGGTGGCGGAGATCGAGAAGACGCATGAGGAGCGCTACCGCAAGCTCCTGACGGCTCTCGAGAACGGCGAGGTCTTCACAAAGGACGGAGAGCATGTATGGATCTGCCGCAACTGCGGGCACATACACATCGGAAATGAAGCCCCGGCAGTCTGCCCGGTCTGCGCGCACCCGCAGGCGTACTTCGAGCTGAAAGCGGAGAATTATTAAAAAATCGGTCTGTCCGAAAGCGTGGACAGACCGATTTTTTTATTCAGTTTTCACTAGTCATCGTCTCGCGCACCATAATAACGGTTGCCGCGACCATGACGGCAAGCGCCACAAAGAATTTCGCCCCCGGGCGGTCCCCGAAGAGTATCCCGAGCCCGACGCCGATGAACGGCGCGACGGCGTAGTAAGCGCTTGTTCTCGCCGCCCCGAGCGTCTTCTGCGCTCTTATGTAGAACCAGATGCTGAGTCCGTACGAGACGAACCCGAGCGCCATTATCGCGAGTATCCAGACGATCTCCGGAAACTTCTCACCGACGATGAGCGCGATGATTACTTCCCAGCCCGGAAAAGCAGCCCTTGAGCATGACGATCTCGGTCGGGCTCTTGCAGGAGAGCTTCCTTGTGCAGTTGTTCTCAAATCCCCAGCAGACGCAGGCTCCGAGGACGAACAGAGCCCCGACACCGAACCCGAGCGAATCCCCGCTCTCAAAGCCGAGGAGGATGCTCGCCGCCGTGATGAGCCAGATCGCGCACCAGAGCCGCGGGCTGATCTTCTCGCCGAAAAAGACGAGCGCGACGAGTGAGGTCGCGACAATCTCGAAGTTTCCGAGCAATGAAACGCTCGCCGCTCCCGTGTACCCGAGCCCGAGCATCAGGAGTATCGGCGCCGCTATGTCGAGAATAATCATCGCGAGCGTGTACGGGAGCTCCTTTTTCGTAAGTTTTTCCTCTTTTTTCCCGGTTTTCGCGAGCTTTTTGACCGCGGCGCAGACAGCGAGCCCGACGCCCGCGCCGAGATAGAGGAACCCGGCTGTCATGGTCGCCCCCGCGTGTCCGAGCAGAATTTTTGAGGTCGGCGCGTTCAGCGCGTAGAGCGCCGCCGCCAGCACCGCAAAAGCGGCGGCCTGAAGCCGCCGCGTCTTTTCACTGTTCACTTCTCACTTAATCCACAGACTGTCGTCTTTCTCGCAAAGCTCAAAGAACACCGCGCGTTCATCCGGCGTGCGGTTCGGTCTGTGAAGCACGAACCTGAGCTTCCCGTCAAGGTCGCGGAACACCATCCCGTGCCCGCCGTCGCGCGAGAACAGGAGTCTTTCGTCGTGGCTCCACTTCCCGTCGATTTTCCCGTTGTCCGAGTACGCGATAGCCTCGGCGTAACCGTCCTTCGAGAATGACGCCCAGAGCATCAGCAGTCTGCCGCTCTCCGTCCTGTACAGAAAAGGTCCGTCGGTGACATAAGCGCCGTCGTCGTTTATAGCCTTCGCCCACGAAGGTCCGGACGCGCGGAACAGCAGAATCGGCTCGCCTACCGCCTCGGTCAGGTCGTCGCTGAGCCGTCTCGCGCACATCTCGCCGTCAGTCACCTGAAGCCACTCGTGCGAGTAGACGATGTACGGAATTCCGTCCTCGACATAGAGCGTGCCGTCAAGGCATTCCTGCCCCGCCGGCGTCGCGGGAGTGTCGCTCACCGGGACGAACGGCCCCATCGGGCTGTCCGAACGCAGGATGTGCGTCGCGCGGCACTTCCCGTCCGCCTTGAAGCTGGCGAACATATAGTATTTACCTTTGTAAAAATGCACCTCGGGCGCCCAGAAATCATACTTTCCCCAGAACCCGTCCGACGGCGAAAATACCACCGTCGGTTCGGAGAACTCCTCAAGGTCGCGGCTCACGAAAACGTCGAAGCCGTACCCGAGCTCTTTTCTCCTCGCGTCCCCGCGGGTGCCGTAAAGGTAGTAAACGCCGTTTTCACGATCGGTCAGGATGAACGGGTCGCGGATGTTTATGTCTTCTCTTTTCATGCTATTGTCCTCTGTTTTCGCGCCGGTCAGTCCGCGGAGACGCGGTTCTGCGCGCAGTTGTTCGATGCCGGCGCGCACTTGATCATCACGTCGCCGACATCCGCCTTCGTTTCGTTCTTATCGCTCTTATCGTTCTTGCCGTTCTTGTCGTCGTTCTTCGCGCCGATGCCGGTGACGGCGATGAATTTCGAGATCACGCGGTCGTATTCGCATCTCACAATCTTCTGCGCGGGTCTGAAGAAATACCCGGCGGCGCTGTTCTCGGTGTCGACGATGCCGTTTCCGACCGTCCAGCAGACGCCGTCCCGCGCGCTCTCCGAAATCAGCTCACGGTCGACTGTCTCCGGCTCCTCCGCGCCCTTCGTCGTGTCGGAACCCATCAGAGCGGCGAAGTTTGCCAGAGCCCTGCACAGATCCTCGCATATCAGCGGCTTGTCCGCGTCGAAAGTACCGTCCGGAATCTTTTCATTAACCGGCGAGGACGGGAATATCCCGTTCGCGACAGCCCACGCCGCGGAATTCACGGTGTCTGCGTCCGGATTTTCGTCCGGCTTGCCGCCGCGAAGTATCGCGATGTCCGCGTCCTTCGCTTCCGGCGAACCGGCGAGACGCCAGAGACCGAGCGCGCACTCGCCGTAGGAGACGATACCGTAATCCTCGGCGGAAATTTTAATGTTCACGTCCTCGGACGGCATGATAAAACGGTAGCGATAGCTCCCGGTGACGCTGAAATCGACCGCGCCCTTTTCTGTCGTTATCCCGATCCCGCGGATGAGGTAATCCCCCTTGGTCGTGACCGAAAAATCGACCGGCTCGCCGATCTTATAGTTCCCGGACGAAATGCTGACCGAGACCCCGTCCGACGCCTCAATCGTGACGCGCGCCGTGACCGGAGCCGCCGCGCTCACCGCCGTCCCGGTAAGTATGAGACACAGCGCGAGCAGCGCCGAGGTGATGATGACTGATAATTTTCCTGACATAATAACCGAGCTTCCTTTTCTTCCGATCTTCATGAAGATCAATTAATGTTGGTCGGCTTCTGTTGACCCGTTTATACAGCATATATTATACAGCATATTCTCGGGTTTGTCAATAGTTAATTTTAATCTTTTCTCCGTATCCGCCGATCTTTTTCGCGTTTCCGACACTTTTTTCGATTTCCGCGGCAGAAATTTTCAAAATACTATGGACTTTTCGGAAAATATGGTGTATAATTAAAGGAGACGCCCATAAGGGTAATATATAAGCTTCCGCGTGCCGCAAAGCGCCGGACTTTTCTTAAAAAACGAAAGGCATGGATAATTAAATGAAACTACAGAAAACAAGCTCCCGCCTGACGCAGATACTGTGTCTCGCGCTCGCCGCCGTAATGCTCGTCATGACCCTCGCGGGGTGCGGCTCCGAGTCGCCCGCCGCCATTGTTGTCGGCGACGTGCGCATCTCGTCGAATATGTTCTGCTACTGGATGAGCCGCTACAAGGCGATGTTCCTCTACGCGTACTTCGGGACGACGACCGACAACTCGCAGTACTGGACGGCACAGCTCGCCGACGGCGTGACCGCCGGGGACTTCCTCGAGGCGCTCGCCATCTCGAACATCAAATCGAACGCCGTCTGCCTGAAGCTCTTTGAGGACTACGGACTCCAGCTGTCAAAGGACGAAATCAACGCCGTCGACGAGAAGGTCAACCAGAAGATCTCCGCGGCGGGCAGCAAATCCGCCCTCAACTCCGCCCTCTCCGCCTACGGCGCGAACGTCAACGTCCTGCATGAGGTCTATCTCGCGGAAGCGAAGCTCACCGCCCTCCAGTCCTACCTCTTCGGCGACAACGGAGTAATGAAGGTCACCGACGCCGAGCTTGACGCGTACTACAAAGAGAACTACTACCACGACAAGCATATCCTCGTCCTCACCACTGCGAAGTACGTCACCGACGCCGAGGGCAACCCGGAGGTTGACTCCTCGACCGGAGCCTACAAGACCGAGGAGCTGAGCGAAGAGGAAAAGGCAGCCAAGATCGAGCTCGCCGCAGACCTCGAAAAGAGAATCGCCGCCGGTGAGGACTTCGACGCCCTCGTCGCCCAGTACACCGAGGACCTCGGAATGCAGCACTTCAAGAACGGCTACTACTTCACCTCCGCCTCCACCTACCTCCCGACCGACGTCATAAACGCCGTCAAGGAACTGAAAATCGGCGACGTGCAGACAGTCGAGACGACCGCCGGAATCTACATCGTAAAGCGCTATGAACTCGAAGACAAAGCCTACGCCGACGAAAACCTCGCCGCAATGTTCAGCGATATGTCCTCCGCCGTCACAAGCATCAAGCTCCAGAACCTCGTCGCCGAGCACGCCGACGAAATCGTCACGAACGACGAAATAATCGCCGACTACCCGCTCGCCTACTGCACCGCTAACTTCTATTATTGATAAACCGCCGCCAGAAAGGAGCGCAAAATGAAATCGAACAAATCTACCGGCGTCGTCATCGGAATCCTCCTCGTCATCATAGGCATCGGCTACGTAGGAAACATCTTTGAAGTCTGGAACTTCACCCTGTTCTTCCCCGGCTGGTGGTCAATGTTCCTGATCGTCCCCGCGATCGTGATGATCATACGCCACGGATTCAAGCCGATCTACCTCGTCCTGCTCGCCGCCGGAGCGCTCGTGCTGCTGTCAAAGAGCGGCATCCTCCCCGGCATTGTCTCAAAGCTCCTCATCCCCGCCGTGATAATCGCCATAGGTCTCGCGATAATCTTCCGCGGCAATCTCTCGTCACCGGCAGGAAAGCCGCAGAAAAACGTCCCGAGCCACATCGCCGTCTTCTACGGCTCAACCCCGAACTACAACGGAAAAACCTTCAACGGCGCCTTCTGCACCGCCGTCTTCGGCGGAGTGGACCTCCTCCTCGGAAACGCGACCATCGAAAACGGAGCCGTGATCGACGCCCTCGCCCTCTTCGGCGGAGTTGACATCAAGCTCCCCGACAACGTGAACGTCGAAACCTCGTCGCTCCCCATCTTCGGCGGAACCGGCGTCGCGAAGAACCGGACGTTCAACGAAAACAACCCGACTGTTTATGTCAACGCCGTCTGTATATTCGGCGGAGTTGATATAAAATGAGAAGCGGGAAAACACAGCTATGGGCGACTGCGTACATTTCGGAATTGTTCCGGATATTGACCGCGATAAAGACTATTCAATAAGCGGTTCCGGAGACTTCAAAGCGCTCCTCGCGAAATATCATTGCGTTTCTGTTCCGGACGATTTCGTAAACGAATGGATTCTGTCAGCCGATAATATCACGACATACTTTTGCTCCCTCGGCAGAAAGCATATGGGCATCGACCATTACGGCGTAACACTGATTCCACCTGAATCCGTGAAAATGCTTTATGATATTGTATGCCCGTATGCGGACGCCGCGCGGGATGAATCTGTCAGGAAATTAGCCGGACTGCTCGGCACGGCTCTTGACAAAAGACAATATGTCATCTGCTACGGAATATAATCAAGCCGTGGAATCCACCTCCAAAAAGCTATACACATCAAGCCAAACCGGTTTTCTCAAAAAAATTGAGGAAATCGGTCGTTTTTCACTTGCAATTCCGCGCGGTTAATGGTATAATAGAGACAGATATATTTTCCTGAAAGGACACACTCCAAAATGAAAAGCAAATTCCTCTCGTTCGGCGAAATAATGCTCCGCCTCAAAGCTCCCGGATTCGACCGCCTGTTCCAGAGCCCCACTTTAGAGGCAACCTTCGGCGGAGGCGAGGCAAACGTCGCCCTCTCCCTCGCGAACTTCGGCATAGACGCCGCGTACACCACCATCCTCCCGGACAACGAAATCGGCGCCGCCTGCCTGCGCGAGCTCAGAAAATACGGCGTCGACGTCTCGAAAATTGTCAGAAAACCCGGCAGAATGGGCATCTACTACCTCGAGTCCGGCGCCTGCCAGCGTCCCTCGAACGTGGTCTACGACCGCGCCCACTCCGCCTTCTGCGACATAAAGCCCGGCGACATCGACTGGGACAAAGTCCTTGACGGCGTCGAATGGTTCCACATCTCCGGCATAACCCCCGCTGTCTCGGAATCCGCCGCCGAAGAATCTGTAGCCGCCCTCAAAGCCGCCAAAGCCCGCGGAATCACCACCTCCTGCGATATCAACTACCGCGGCAAGCTCTGGAAATACGGCAAAAAAGCCGAAGAAGTCATGCCCGACCTCCTGAGACTGACCGACGTCGCGATAGCCGGAGCCGGCGACTTCCAGAAAGCCCTCGGCACAGACATAGGTCGCCCCGAGCCGTGGCTCATCGAACCCGAATACTACCACGATCTCGGCGACAAAGTAATGAAGGACTTCCCGAACGTGAAGCTCGTCGCGATCACCCTCCGCGAGACCAAATCCGCCGAGCACTGCCTCTGGTCCGCCTGCCTGAACGACGGCAAGGAATTCATCAGAAGCCGCATCTACGAAATCACCGACATAGTAGACCGCGTCGGCGGCGGCGACTCCTTCTCCGCGGGGCTGATCTACGGGCTGATGACAGACAAATCGCTCCGTGACGCCCTCGAGTTCGCGGTCGGCGCGTCCACCCTCAAGCACACGATAAACGGCGACTTCAACCTCGTCACGGTGAAGGAAGTTGAAACCCTGACCGGAGGCGACGGAACCGGAAGAATCACAAGATAACGCCGACAGACAAAGGCGAAATCGCCAAAAAGGAGAAAAATGAACAACAAAGGCATCAGAAAGCTCTCAATCATGTCGGTCATCATCTTCGTCGCCATAGTCCTTACCGCCTGCTTCGCGATGAAATTCGCGGTAAAGACAGTCGCGCGGATGATCACCGGCTCGGTCGATTACGCCTCGTCCATTGTAAAAGTCACGCCGGACGAGGTCAACATCGCCGACCTGATCGTCGTCGACAAAAACGGCGTCCGCGTCGGCGACACCCGCGTCGACTTCTCCGGAATCCAGTCCGAAAACAACGCCGGAGTCACGATAAACAGCGGCTCCGCCGGCTCAATTCCCGACGTCACCGAAACCGGCTTCTCACAGACCCGCTACACCTTCTCCGCCGACATAAACCGCTCTCTCGACATAGACGTCACCGCCTGCGACATAGTTATCGCCGGAACCGACACCGACAGCGTGATTGTCGACGTCCTCGAGAACGACACCTACAAATACAAAATGTCGACCTCCGACAACACCCTCGTAATCCGCGACGGCGAAGCGGCGACCGAAAGCGAAACCCTCAACCTCTTCGGTCTGAAAATCCCGACCGGCAAAAAGCGCGCCCCGTCCTACACCGGACTCGCGATGATAATCTACCTCCCGGAGAGCTTCGGTGGAAAAATCACCGCGATATCAACCGACGGCGACGTAAAACTCGGCAACCTGAAACTCGAAGAAGAGCTGACCGTCACGACCGCGAACGGCACAATGACCCTCTCCGACATCGAAGCGTATGACATAACTCTCACAAACGCGACCGGACGCCTGTCGCTGACCAACCTCTCCGCGACCGAAATCACCGCGGAAACCACCGACGCCAAAATCCGCGCCGAAGACCTCACCGCGAAACGCCTGACACTCACGACGACAAACGCCCCGATCGATTTCTCCCGTCTCTTCGGCGAGAAATTCGACCTCGGAACGACAAACGCCGACATCTCCGGCTCCATCCTCGGCGACGAGCTGCTATTCTCGATCTCGACCGAAACCGACCAGACCGCGTATCCGAAATCAAAAGAAAACGAACGGGCAAAGTACAAACTGAACGCAAAGACAAACGGCGGAGATATCGATATCAACTTCGTTAGCTAAGCAAAGGGGGAAGCGACCCTTTGAAAAGGGTCGCCTCCCCCACAGCCCACCCCCACCACCCAAAACAACAAACAAAAAACACCGGAGAAAAAACGGAGCATTTAATTATTATTAGAATTCGACGTTCATTAGCATAACAACATCGACCGGAGCGCAATCCACCCCGCCAATGCTCTTCGAGAACGGGAACACGGCGAGAAGCACAATCAGCGCGATAAGCACCGACGCAATCACCACAAACGATCTCGGCAATTTCTTTCTGTCATCATCTTTTTCTTTTCCGTTCAAGCCGTTCCACTCCCATCCAAAATCTATATTTATCTGCCCCGCCTCACGGCAGGATCCATTCCGCGCCCTCGCGGATTATCAGTCATTAAAGATAATCTTCCTGTTCAGGTAATCATAACACAGCGACCGCTGACTCCGCAGGAAAATATCGCGGTTATTCCCGACCCGGACTATCTTCAGAAGCCCCATATTCACGTCGACCGCCATATAGTTGAAGCAGTCGTACGTCCTCGTCCCCCTGACGCGCAGCCCGTCGCACCAACCGTCCCAGCAAGTACCGCTCTGCACGGCGATATTCAGCACCCCCGCGTCAGTCAGACCGAACAGATCATGATGCTCATGCCCGGCGAGATTGCAGATATGACAGCCCCCGTCCGCGATGAAATCAACGATAATTTCCTCGAACGGCGACCTGTCCCGGCGCCCCTCAAGCGACAGATAATCATTCCTCGTGTGAAAAGTCACGCCGAACGAGTCGTTCACAAAGTCGGTGCGCTCGTGCATAGCCGTAATAACGCACAGCCCCTTCTCACGGGCGTCGCGCATGATATCCCTCAGCCACGCGCACTGTATGTCAATGTCAAAATACATATCGAGAACAACAAGGCGGATATTCGACTCAGGAAAATCCCTGTAATACGTCATCGAGTAGTCGCACTCAAGAAAAGTCAGCTCGTCCTTGCAGTTACACGGCTCAAAAAGTAGCTTATGCGCCGACTCCTTGGTATTCTTTATCCAATCCGGGGTCGTCACGGTATCGTGATTCCCGACGCAGTTGTATATACTCCGCACGCAGGGCTTTCCGGTCCCGTAGAAATCAACATACTCCTCCTGACAGCTGCCGCAGTAGTCGCCCGTATGTATCGCGAAATCGACATAATCACTGTAGTGATTGATAAAATCGACAATACGATCCCACAGCTCGGGGACCGCGTGTATATCCGAAAAATGCACAAATCCGAGAGGTCTGAACCTGTCCTCGGCGATCTCCCTGAAAAAACGCGTGCGGGTGGCAGAAGCCTGTATCACCAGAGGCTCAACATCACTGTTGAGGCTTACAATGTCACAGATATCATTCACGTCTGTTATCCCTCTTTTCATCCGTTTTTCGTAAACTTATTATAACATAAATATCGACCATTTGTCAATAGGTTATGCACCGAAAAATAAAAGATTGTGAACATAATACATTCTACTGTTGTGAAATCCACCCCTTACTGTCATATTGACGGTACTCCGCGCGGAAGGTATTCCTATCAAGAATATAGGTATATTAACAGTGATATAGCCGGAACAAAAAAACCCGGAGAGGACGGCGTTTCCATCCACTCCGGGGTGATTTTTTACTTTTTCTGAGTCTCCGCCTCCGTGGGCTTCAGAACATCAAGATACGTTTCAAGAAGCGTACATACGTCATACAGCGGTCTTGAGTCCTTCACCTTGTAGTTGACGCATCCGCGCCCCGCCATCTGGAAGGTCAGTCGGATATTCGCCTTCGCGGACGCCTCCGCCCACTTCACCGGGTCGAACCGCTCAGGGATGATCGAGATGATCTGCCCCTTCTGGGAGATCGTCGGAATCCGCGCCTGCGACGCCAGAGAGCGCGCGAGCGACACGTACATCAGCGTGTCCGCCTGACGCGGTATCTCGCCGAACCTGTCCTGAAGCTCGTCGGCGAGGTCGTCGAGGTCGGCGGCGCACTCGATATGCGCGATCTTCTTGTAGATATCCATCCTCTGCGACTCGGATTTTATATACTTCTCT
>URCP01000097.1 GCA_900546315.1 uncultured Eubacteriales bacterium | reverse complement strand
GACCCATCCCGAAGGGTCCTTCCTCCCCCGGCAAACAAACAATAAACAAGAGGTAAAAAATGAAAAACACACTGTACAGCCCGGAGTTTGAGCATGACGCCTGCGGCATCGGCGCTGTTATATCTATAGATGGAATACCGTCCGCGGGAGTCGTCGACGACGCGCTCTCTATCGTCGAGCGGCTCGAGCACCGCGCGGGCAAGGACGCCTCCGGCAAGGTCGGCGACGGCGTCGGAATTATGCTTCAGGTCTCTCACGAGTTCTTCTCCGGGGTCGCCGGGGAAATGGGAATAGACATCGGCGGCGCGCGCGATTACGGCGTCGGTATGTTCTTCTTCCCGCAGGACACGCTCGCGAGAAAACAGGCTCAGAAAATGTTCGAGATCATCTGCCAGAAGGAGGGCGTTGAGTTCATCGCTTGGCGCGAAGTGCCGGTCGACTCCTCGATTCTCGGCGAGAGAGCGCTCGACACCATGCCCTATATCTGCCAGTGCTTCGTCAGACGCCCTGACGGAACAGAGAAAGGGCTCGCGTTCGACCGGAAGCTCTATGTCATCCGCAGGGTGTTCGAGCAGTCGTTCGACGACACATACGTCGCCTCGCTGTCCTCGAGAACCATCGTGTATAAGGGTATGTTCCTTGTCGGGCAGCTCAGGCGGTTCTATCTCGACCTCAGGGACGGGAAGTACTCGAGCGCCATCGCCATGGTTCACTCCAGATTCTCGACGAACACGATGCCGTCCTGGGAGAGAGCTCACCCGAACCGCTTCATCCTCCACAACGGCGAAATCAACACCATCCGCGGAAACGCCGACAGAATGCTCGCGCGCGAGGAGACCATGTCGAGCGAGGTCATGAAGGACGACATGGACAAGGTCCTGCCGGTCATCACCGCGTCCGGCTCCGACTCCGCGATGCTCGACAACACGCTTGAGTTCCTCGTCATGAACGGAATTCCGCTGCCGCTCGCGGTCATGATAATGATCCCCGAACCGTGGAAGAACAACCCGGATATAACCCGCGAGAAGCGCGACCTCTACCACTACTACGCGACGATGATGGAGCCGTGGGACGGTCCCGCCGCGATACTCTTCACCGACGGCGATATGCTCGGCGCGGTGCTCGACAGGAACGGACTCAGACCGTCGAGATATTATATAACCAAGGACAGACGCCTCATCCTCTCGAGCGAGGTCGGCGTTCTCGATATCCCCGCCGATCAGATCGTATGTAAGTCCCGTCTCCAGCCGGGCAAGATGCTGCTCGTCGACACCGTCTCGAAGCGTGTCATCTCGGACGAGGAGTGCAAGGAATACTACGCGAAGAAGCAGCCCTACGGCGAGTGGCTCGACGGGCATCTCGTGAAGCTCGCCGACCTCCCCGTGCCGAATCACAAGGTTCCGGCGTACAAGCAGGACGAGCGCGAAAGGCTCTGCAAGGTCTTCGGCTACACCTATGAGGACATCTCCGGCGCGATTCTCCCGATGGCTAAGAACGGCATCGAGCCGACCGCGTCTATGGGCACCGATATCCCGCTCGCCGTTCTCTCCGAGAAGCACCAGCCGCTCTTCTCCTACTTCAAGCAGCTCTTCGCGCAGGTCACGAACCCGCCGATCGACGCGCTGAGGGAAGAGATCGTCACCGACACCACCGTTTATGTCGGCTCGGACGGCAATCTCCTCACCGAAAAGCCGGACAACTGCGGGGTTCTCGAAATACACAACCCGATCCTCACCGGCGTCGACCTCATGAAGATACGCTCGATGAACAAGCCGGGCTTCAAGGTCGAGACTGTCTCGCTCCTCTACTACAAGAACACGTCGCTCGAAAAGGCTGTCGACCGGCTCTATGTCGAGTGCGACCGGGCGTACCGCGACGGCGCGAACATAATCATACTCTCCGACCGCGGAGTCGACGAGTATCATGTCGCAATCCCGTCGCTGCTCGCGGTGTCTGCTATCGAGCAGTATTTCGTCCGCACCAAGAAGCGCACCGCCGTCTCGATCATCCTCGAGTCGGCTGAACCGCGCGACGTGCACCATTTCGCGACGCTTCTCGGCTACGGCGCGAGAGCGATACATCCGTATCTCGCGCACGAGTGCATCGCCGAGCTCGTCTCGTCAGGACAGCTCGACAAGGACGTCTATACCGCGATAAACGACTACAACAGCGCGATACTTCACGGCATCGTCAAGATCGCGTCGAAGATGGGCATATCCACCCTTCAGTCCTACCAGTCCGCGCAGATCTTCGAGGCGGTCGGAATCTGCAAGGAAGTCGTCGACAAATACTTCACGAACACCGTCAGCCCCGTCGAAGGAATCGGACTTGCCGAAATTGAGGAGGGCGTCGAGTGGAGGCACAACCACGCTTTCGACCCGCTCGGGCTCGGCGTCGACACGACGCTCGATTCTGTCGGCGCGCACAAGCTCCGCTCCTCGATGGTCGCCGAAGACCACCTCTACAACCCGCAGACGATAATCGCCCTCAGAGAGGCCGCTCAGACCGGCAGCTACGCGAGATTCAAGGAATACACCGCGATGGTCGACGACGAGAAAAAGCCGCACACCCTCCGCGGGCTCATCGAGTTCAACTTCCCGGAGGACGGCGGAATACCGCTCGACGAGGTCGAACCCGCGAGCGAAATCGTCAAGCGCTTCAAGACCGGCGCGATGAGCTACGGCTCGATCTCCGAGGAAGCGCACACCTGCATGGCTATCGCCATGAACCGTCTCGGCGGCAAATCCAACTCCGGTGAGGGCGGAGAAGACCCCGCGAGATTCGGAACAGAGAAGAACTCCGCGATAAAGCAGGTCGCGTCCGGACGCTTCGGCGTCACGAGCGGCTACCTCGCGAGCGCCGAGGAAATACAGATAAAAATGGCTCAGGGCGCGAAGCCCGGCGAGGGCGGTCATCTGCCCGGAAAGAAAGTCTACCCGTGGATCGCGAAGACAAGATACTCGACCCCCGGCGTAGCGCTCATCTCCCCGCCTCCGCACCATGACATCTACTCGATCGAGGATCTCGCGCAGCTGATCTTCGACCTCAAGAACGCGAACCGCGCGGCGAGAATCTCCGTGAAGCTCGTCTCCGAGGCGGGCGTCGGAACCATCGCGGCGGGCGTCGCCAAGGCAGGCGCGCAGGTCATCCTGATCTCCGGCTACGACGGCGGCACCGGCGCAGCTCCGCAGTCCTCGATTCACGACGCCGGTCTCCCGTGGGAGCTCGGTCTCGCCGAGGCTCACCAGACGCTCATCAAGAACGGGCTCAGGACGAGAGTACGGCTCGAGACGGACGGCAAGCTCATGAGCGGCCGTGACGTCGCTATCGCCTGCATTCTCGGCGCGGAGGAATTCGGCTTCGCGACCGCGCCGCTGGTGACAATGGGCTGCGTCATGATGAGAGTCTGCAACCTCGACACCTGCCCGGTCGGAATCGCGACACAGAACCCCGAGCTCAGATGCCGTTTCTGCGGCAAGCCCGAATACGTCATGAACTTCATGACCTTCATCGCCGAGGAGTTCCGCGAGATAATGGCAAAGCTCGGCGTCCGCACAGTCGACGAGCTCGTCGGTCGCACCGACCTCATAAAGCCCCGCGAAAAGCGGATCACCAAGCGCGCCGAAACCATCGACCTCTCGTCGATCCTCGGCGACAGAGACGGGAAGACCGCGCACTTCAGTAAGAAGGACGTCTTCGACTTCGAGCTTGAGAAAACCCTCGACGAGAACACGCTCCTGCCCGGCTTCGAGCCGTTCATGAAGAAAAAGAAGCCGCACGAGATGAACGTCAGCGTCTCGAGCACCAACCGCACCTTCGGAACCATCCTCGGCTCCGAGATCACGAAGAGATTCGGCGATTCCCTCGCGCCCGACACCTACGTCATCAAAGCGCAGGGCGGCGGCGGACAGTCCTTCGGCGCGTTCATCCCGAAGGGGCTCACGATCGAGCTCACCGGCGACTCCAACGACTATTTCGGCAAGGGTCTCTCCGGCGGCAAGCTCATCGTCAAGCCGTCACCCGACGCGGCGTTCGTTCCGAGCGAGAACATCATCATCGGCAACGTCGCACTCTACGGCGCGACCGGCGGCGAAGCGTACATTAACGGCGTCGCGGGCGAAAGATTCTGCGTGAGAAATTCCGGCGCTGTCGCTGTCGTTGAGGGCTGCGGCGATCACGGCTGCGAATACATGACCGGCGGACGCGCCGTCGTCCTCGGCAGAACCGGACGCAACTTCGCGGCGGGCATGAGCGGCGGCATCGCCTACGTACTCGACCGCGGCCACGACCTCTACCTGAAGCTCAACAAGCAGATGGTCACGATGAGCGAAGTCACCGAACGCCACGACAAAGAGGAACTGAAGACCCTCATCGAAAAGCACTTCGCCGCGACCGGCTCTCCTCTCGCGAAGGAAATCCTCGGCGACTTCGAGAACTGGCTCCCGAGCTTCAAGAAAATCCTCCCGATCGATTACCAGAAAATGATGACCGCCATCGGGAAGCTCGAGGAAAAGGGCATCCCGCACGAACAGGCAAAGCTCGACGCGTTCTATCTGACGCAGAAATAAGCAGCAAAACAAAAAAGGAAACGGAGCTGTCGATCTACGGCAGCTCCGGTGATAACGAAACTAACTTTCCCAAAAGGGAAGAAAGAGATACAAAATGGGAAAAACAACAGGTTTCCTCGAATACGAGCGCGAAAACAACCCGGCGCTCGACCCACGCGAGCGGATACGCAACTTCAACGAGTTCCACCCGCCGCTCGACCTCGACAAACGCAGAAAGCAGGGCGCGAGATGTATGAACTGCGGCGTCCCGTTCTGTCAGTCCGGCGTCAAATTCGGCGGGATGTTCAGCGGCTGCCCGCTCCACAACCTCATCCCCGAATGGAACGACGAAATATTCTCCGGCAACTGGAAGCAGGCGCTCTCAAGGCTCAGAAAAACCAACAACTTCCCGGAGTTCACCGGAAGAGTATGCCCCGCGCTCTGTGAAGCCGCCTGCACCTGCGGCATGAACGGCAAGCCCGTCACAGTCCACGAAAACGAACTCGCCATCGTCGAAGAAGGCTACAAGAACGGCTGGATCAAACCGCATATCCCCGGAGTCAGAAGCGGCAAACGCGTCGCCATCGTCGGTTCCGGTCCGTCCGGTCTCGCCGCCGCCGATCAGCTCAACCAGCGCGGACACGACGTCACCGTCTTCGAGCGCGACAAAAAGCCCGGCGGACTCCTCAGATACGGCATCCCGAACATGAAACTCGAAAAGCGGTTCATCGACCGCCGCGTCGCGATAATGGAAGCCGAAGGCGTCAGATTCCGCTGCGGAATCAACGTCGTCCCCGGAAACTGCGAGACCGAAAACTCGATCGGCGCCGCTAAACTTGAAAAAGACTTCGACGCCGTAATAATCTGCGCCGGAGCAAAGCAGGCACGCGATCTCAGCGCCGACGGACGCGACGCCGACGGCATCGTCTTCGCCGTTGACTTCCTCTCCGACGCCACAAGACGCCTCACCGGTGAAGAAATCCACGGAGCGCCGACCGCCGAAGGGAAGAACGTAATCATAGTCGGCGGCGGCGACACCGGCAACGACTGCGTCGGCACCTCGATAAGACAAGGCTGCAAATCCGTCATCCAACTCGAAATGATGCCCAAATCCCCGGACGAGCGCGCCGCGGACAACCCGTGGCCGCAGTGGCCCCGCGTCTGCAAGACCGACTACGGTCAGCAGGAAGCCATCGCCCTCTATGGTCACGACCCGAGAATCTACACCACAACTGTCAAAGAATTTCTGAAAGACGACGACGGCAAACTCAAAGCAGTCGTCACCGTCAAGCTCGAATCCAAAAAGGACGAAAAATCCGGAAGATACATGATGGTCCCGGTTGAAGGAACAGAGGAAACCCTTCCGTGTGAACTCCTCCTCATCGCCGCCGGATTCACCGGCTGCGAAGACCAGACCGCCAACGCCTTCGATGTCAGAAAATCCCCGCGCGGCATGATCGACACCGGAAACGCCGACCCTGCGGCGCCCGCCGCGGAGCTCAACTACAACGCCCGCGGGAACATCTTCGCCGCGGGAGACGCGAGACGCGGTCAATCTCTCGTCGTGTGGGCTATCGCCGAAGGCAGAGCCTGCGCCAAGGAAGTCGATTCGTTCCTGATGGGGTACAGCAATATGTTATAAAAGGCAGGGGGAAAACTTTTTCGGAGAAAAAGTTTTTCCCCTGCACCCCTTTTCAAAAAGCTTTATACAGGGATTCTTTCCCGATTGTTCACAATCTCCGCTTGATTTTTTCTCCCGGGCAGGGTATAATAGAGACATAAGTTAGCGGTGGCTAATTGCCGCCTGAAAGGAATGATCTACACTATGCTCGCATGGCTCTCTCAATATATCGGCACAATCATCATCATCGCCGTCCTCGTCGTCATCGTCGCCCTCATCATCAGAAGCCTCATAAAACAGAAAAAATCCGGCAAATCCTGCTGCGGTGGGTCCTGCAAAGGCTGCGGCGGCGCCTGCCATATGCACGACGACGGGAAGAAATAAGCAGTTTGTGGAATTATCCACACACGGCGCTCACAATGTGGACACTTCCACACAACAATCATGGTCATACTCATTTTTGTGGGTATGACCACTTTTTTGTTTTCAATTGTGGATTATTCCACAAAAATATGTTGGATTTCTGCGAAAAACCTCGCTTTTTCTCTTGACTTCCGGGCGGGAATGTGGTATAATCTATATCATCAAAAACACAGGGAGGACAACATGACAACAGGTGAGCGCTACGACATAATCATGAACGAACTCGCGCGACAAGGCTACATCTCCTGCGACAGCGCCGCCGCGCGCTGCGGCGTCTCCGGCGAAACCATCCGCCGCGACCTCAAAGCACTCGAAGAAATGGGCAAGCTCTCCCGCGTCCGCGGCGGAGCGACACTCGCCGACTCCTTCAGCGTCCCCGATTTCCCGCCGCTCGACGTCCGGCTTGAACTCCACAAAAACACAAAAATCGAAGCCGCCAACATCGCCGCCGACCTCATCGAAGAAGGCGACACCATCGGTCTCGACTCCGGAAGCACCGCAAACCCCTTCGCCGAAATCCTCGCCGGTCGCTTCGAAAAGCTCACCGTCGTCACCTTCTCGCTCGACATTGTACGAATCCTCGGCGACAAGCCCGGCGTCACAATCCTCGTCCCCGGCGGCTGCTACCTCAGCGGGGAGCGCATCATCAGCGGGTTCATGGCGGAGCAGGGGCTCGGCAGATTCCGCGTCGGAAAATCCTTCATCTGCCCGTCCTCCTTCTCGGTCACGCACGGCATCGGAATGTTCAAACCCGAATTCTACCCGCTCGAGCGCGCTCTCATGTCCATCTCCGAGAAAAAAATCTTCGTCGGCGACTCGTCCAAGTTCGGCGTCGTCGCACCGATACGGCTCTGCAACGCGGAGGAGGCGGACATCATCGTGTCCGATTCCGGGCTCGACGAAAAAACAGCGGACGAATTCCGCGCGGCGGGCGTCAGGGTCATCAACTCACCTCTACACAAAAACGAAACGGAGACTCACTGATATGAACAAGAATCCCTCCGGCATATTCAAGAACGCAGTCTGGATAACGCCGGATCAGAACATCGGCTCCGCGTCGCCGGTCATTACAAAACGCTTCAATATTTCAGGGAAACCCACGGGAGCCGTGCTTTTCATAACCGGTCTCGGCTTCTTCGAGGCGCGCCTCAACGGGAAACGGATCGGGAACGAGTACTTTCAGCCGGTCGCGTCGGATTACGAGAAAAGAAAATTCGACAATCTCACCTACCCGTGCCGCGACAGCTTCACGCACAGGATATACTACAACCAATATGATATCTCGGAATACCTGAACGAGGGGGAAAACCTGCTCGAGGTTCAGCTCGGCGGCGGCTGGTATATTCAGACCGAGAGAATCGCCGAGGGCAATATGTCATACGGCGAGCGCTGCAAATGTATCTTCGCGCTTCACGCCGGGGACGAAACCGTGGTCTCGGACGGGAGCGAAGAATGGAAAATCAGCCGGATCATCTGCTCCGAACTGTTCATCGGCGAGGTCATCGACCCCTCGGCGGTCTCAGAGACGCGCCGGGTGTCTGTGGCGGACGCGCCGGAGTCAGAACTCTCGCCGTCAATCGGGGCTCCCGACCGGCTTGTCAGGACGATAACGCCGAAAAAGCTCGGTGAGAAAAACGGGAAAACCCTCTGGGACGCCGGGGAAAACATCAGCGGCGTCGTCCGCGTCGTGTCAAAAGCCGGTTATTCCGGGAAAATCACGCTCAGATTCGCCGAGGAAACAAAGGACGGCGAGCTCGATTTCAGCTCCACCGGCGCGGGCTACACCTGCTTGTCCGGAAAAAAGCAGATTATGACCGACACCTTCATCTGCGACGGGACAAGACGCGTCTTCGAGCCGAAATTCGTCTGGCACGCGTTCAGATACTTCGACGTCGAAGGGGAGACCGAATCCTGCGAGGTGCTTGTCATCCATTCGGATGTCAGCGTCACGTCGACGTTCGAGTCGGACTCCGAGGGGATGAACTTCCTGTATGACGCCTACATCCGCACCGAACTCGACAATATGCACGGGAGCTTTCCTTCCGACTGCCCGCACCGCGAACGGCTCGGCTACACTGGCGACGGGCAGATCACCGCGCAGGCCGCGATGCTCACGCTCGGCTCAAAGGAATTCTACCGCAAGTGGATACGCGACATACTCGACTGTCAGGATCCGGAAAGCGGTCATATACAGCACACGGCGCCCTTTATGGGCGGAGGCGGAGGTCCCGGCGGCTGGGGCTCGGCTGTCGTCGTCGTTCCGTACCGGTACTGGAAAAACTTCGGAGACACCGACATTCTCCGCGAATGCCTGCCCGCTATCAGGAAATGGATAGACTACCTCGTGTCGCGCTCGGAAAACCACCTTGTCGTCAGAGAGGAAGAGGGCGGCTGGTGCCTCGGCGACTGGTGCACGCTCGAAAAATGCCGGATTCCCGAACCGCTCGTAAACACATGGTATCTTGTAAAGCAGCTCGGGATGCTCGGCGAAATCTGCGGGGCGCTCGGCGAACCGTTTGACGAGAAATACGAGACGCTCCGCGACGACGCGCTCGAGGCGCTGCGACTGACCTATTTCAGCGGTGACACGCCGGAGAACCGGCAGGGCTTCGCGGTCTTTGGCGCGTCGCTCGGTCTTGCCGACCCGGACGACTGCGCAGAATACTATGACAGGCTCGGTCATTTTGACACCGGATTCATCTGCACCGACATACTCTGCGAGCTGCTTTTCAGCTCCGGGCACGGCGAGACCTTCTACAGGCTCCTCGAAAACGACAGCCCGGGCGGGTATCTCTTCATGAAGCGGCACGGCGCGACGACAATCTGGGAAAACTGGCAGCCATTCTCCTCGCACTGTCATCCGATGTTCGGCGCGCCGGTGAGGCAGCTTTTCGAGGGCATTCTCGGTCTGCGGCAGCCAAAAGGCTCGGGCGGATGGGAAAAAGTCGTTTTTTCGCCTTATCTGCCCGAAAAGATGAACCACGCGTGCGGAAGCGTCACGACCCCGCGCGGCGTCATAAAGGTCAGCCTTGAAAGACGCGGCGGAAAAGTCATCTCTGATATCAGCCTTCCCGACGGCGTCAGTGTCGAAAAAGCCTGACGTCCGCCGGAACAGTATAATCACTTATTTCATCTGTTATATTATCTGTATTATCTTCATTTTTTGCGGGAAAGCACAGGACAAAACGCATATCAGTGCTCCCCTGAGGTTCAGACATGGAAAAACACAATCAACTCACAGGCAGACACGCGCGGGCGTTCATGCTCCTCTGCGCGATGGTCTATTTCACAAGCTACCTGACGCGCACCAACTACACCGCCGTCATCCTCGAGCTCACCGGCGCGCTCGGGATCACAAAAAGCGAAGCCGGACTCATCAGCACCATCGCCTTCTTCACCTACGGCGCCGGACAGCTCGTCAGCGGGTTCGTCGGGGACAAAATCTATCCGCGCCGGCTCATCGCGTTCGGGCTCGCGGCAACATCTGTCTGCAACTTCCTCATGAGCGTCTGCGGGAGCATCGCGCCCATGGCGGTCATCTGGGGCGTGAACGGGCTCTGTCAGGCGATGTTCTGGCCGCCGCTCGTCAGGCTCATGGCTGAAAACCTGAACGACGACAACTACAGCACCGCCTGCGTCTGGGTCTCGGTCGGAAGCTCGTTCGGGACAATCGGCGTCTATCTCGCCTGCCCGCTGCTTATAAAACTCGGCGGTTGGCGGCTCGTCTTC
>URCP01000096.1 GCA_900546315.1 uncultured Eubacteriales bacterium | reverse complement strand
ACAACTTCCTCTGCCTGCGCCTTGCAAGCGTTCATCTGCCGCACCCATTCCATTTGGTTTTCAGCTTTCAGTTGCTCTGTCACGCCGTACTGCTTTGCCAGCTCTGGCACGATCAGCTCCATGCGGTTTCGTGCCGCTTCGTTGATTTCGGCACAATGCTGTCTTACGCACACTCGCCATTTCGGCGGGAAGTTTTTATCACTGATTGTTGACCTTTTCGAGATCCGCCTCGATCGCGTCCTTGTAGGAGGCGAGGAGGGAGGCGACCGCGGAATCGCCGGCGCGGAGCTTTGCCGAGAGGGCGTCTGTATAGCCGATGCCTATATTGTATACTTCCGCGAGGTTCGGAGCCGCGGACTCGAGGATTATGCCGAGCATCTCGATTGAATCGTCATTGCGGAGGTTCTTCGCCTTGAGGGTGACCTCGGAGAAGGTCGGCCAGACATCCTTATAATAGATATAGTTGACAGCGTCGCCGACAGCCGCCGAGCGGACGGGATCCTTGCAGGTCACAGGAATTGCCACGCCGGACGCCGGGAAGGACAGACTTTCATAGTAACGCTCCTGCTTCTCGTCGAGCTTCGGATAGGGAAGCGCGCCGAACATGAAGTCGAGGTTTCTCATTCTGTTGGCTTTCGCGACCTCGGAGCAGCCGAAGAGCGCGCGCTGAGCCTCAAAGCAGTTTATGTACGAACCGGGGTTGTCGTCGCCGGAGTAGTGACCGAGGTAGATTGAGCCGTCTTTCGCGCCGATGGTGGAGGCGATCTTTTCACAGGCGTTGTAGAACCTGTCGGTGGAGCCGCCGGTGAGAACCGCTTTTCCGTTCTGGTTTGTAATGATATCCTCGCCGAAATAGTGTAGCCAGCCCGCGCCCGCGTTAGAAGCGGCGCTCATGCCCCATACGCAGCTTCCGTCGTCCTTCCACGTGAAGCTGTCGTCGCCGTTCAAGTTGGCGGCAGCTTTGCAGTAAGTACCGAGAACGTCGATTGTCCAGGTGCCGTTTCTGACAAGGTCGTACGGGAGATCGAGATTCAGGCTCTCCGCCATGTCCTGATTGAAATAGAGCATACCGATCGAGTCGACGCAGCAGAGATGCGAGTAGCCGAGACCCGCGTAGAGCTTGCCGTCAACCGTCATGAGGCTGTTGAAGTTGTCAAGCCACCAGTCCTTGTCGAGCTGAGCTTCCGTGTAGTCAAGAAGATTGTAGAAATACCCCTGATCCGCGAATTGATAATAATTCTGAGAGTTGCTCTGATATATGATCTCATATTCGTCGTCGCCCGAGAGGATCAGCTGGGTGGTCATCTCCGGAAGCTCGTTCTGAAGATGGACGTTCGTCTCGGTCCATGTGATGCCCATAAGACTCTCAAGCTTTCTGACGGCGTTGTACTGCGCGTCGTTGAGGGCGTCTCCGGTAGTCTCCTGAGTGTCGACGCGGGCGTGCATCGAGAAGATGTCGTCGCAGTTCAGAACCCTGATCTCCTGCCCGTCGTAAGCTCTTGAGAAGGTGTATTCCTCTTTGACCTCGGCGGATGTCGTGTCGCCGGAGGGCGTGGTTTCGCCGCCCTGATCTGAGGTGTCCCCGCAGGAGGCGAGAGACGAAACGGCGAGGAACGCCGCGAGAAGAAGGGATACGCGCTTGTTTATATTCATATTTAATTCCTCCGAACTCATAGGTTTGTATATATTATACCATACAAAGCGTTTCCTGAAAAGTATTATTGTCGCGGGATATGGACAGAATGTCGCGCCTGGCGAAAAATCCGCGGACATTTTTTCCGAAAAGCACTGGACAAAACCCGCCGGATATGATATTATATTTACAGTGGAACACTGAACCGGCACGTTTTTCATGAAAACAGCCGCGAACCAGCGCTTATTCCGGAAAGGAGCGATACGTCATGCCGGTGTTTTTCACGCACAGCCAGCCGATAATCCTCATGAAGCGCGAGATCACATACTACAGCCACTTTCACTACGAGGCGGAGCTCATCTATGTCGTGAGCGGCAGATACCGCGTTATCTCAAAGGGAGTCACGTATGATCTCAGCGAGGGGGATATCTGGCTCGGCTTTCCGTTTGACGAGCACAGCTATGTCGATATCGGCGACAACGTGACGATGCTCGCTATCTTCGCGCCGGAGCACCTGGGCGCGGTCGGCAGGCTTCTGTGCACGAGACGCCCCGGACGCCCTGTCGTGAATATCTCGGAGTTCCCGCCCGGATTCGGCGACGGTCTTGTACGCGTCGCGCAGATGTGGATGGCTCTGAACAAAAGGAATGAAAGCGCGGTGAGAAATTACGAAAATGAGCTGCTCGACAGCCGCTATATCGGATCCGCGACGACCAGAGAAACGGTTCTCGCGTACCTCTCCGCGGCTATCGGCGAGCTTCTCGGCGCGATGGACATCAGCCCGCGCGACTCCGCGGGCGTCTACAGCATACAGAAAATCGTGAACTGCTGCGCGGACAACATAAGCGACCCGGAGCTGTCAATGAACAAACTCACAGCCGCCGTCGGGCTCAGCCGCAGTCAGATCTCACGGCTCATGTCCTCAATGATGAAAACGAGCTTTCCCGAGTTCCTTCACGCTCTGCGGATAAGACAGGCAAGGCAGCTCCTGATGTTCACCGACAAAACGGTCACGGATATCGCGTTTGAATGCGGCTTCATGTCGCAGAGAAACTTCAACCGCGTCTTCCGTGAAATAACCGGAATGACCCCGAGCGAATTCCGCGAACGCTCAGAGGAACTCGGAAATGACACGTCGCTCTGACTCCTCCCGCCGTACACGGCAGTACATGTGATCCGGCGAAATGTAAAAAATAATTTAAAATGAATTTTCACTTGACAATCGCACGAACGTATGATATAATGAGGTTGTGAACGCATTCCTGAACCTTTTTGAACAACGAAAGGAAAAATCACCATGAAACCAAAGAATCAGAAACTCATGCGCTATTTCAGAAACACCATGCCGCTCATGATCGCCGGGATAGTATTCCTCGCCGCCGGGCTCATCATCTACTACTATTCATGGGAAATATGGGCGCTCAGCACCCCCATCCTCGCCGTCGGCGCCGTCCTCCTCGTCCTCGGCTTCACCCTGAAAGTCAGCGACCAATCCTACGCCGCCTACTTCCAGGACAAAGTGACCGCCCTCAAAGCCTCCGAACCCTCATACGAAACCGCCCCCGACTACACCTCCGACGAATTCACCTTCGAAGGAAATAAATTCGCCAAAACCGACTCCGCCGGAAAGCCAAGAAGCGAACTCTTCACCCACGCCGACCTCCGCTTCATCAAAGACAAAAAGTCAAACACTTTAGACCTCAGACTCTACAACATAAACGCCGCCGACGACACCGCCGAAGCCAGACACATAACCTTCGACATGGCAAAAGTCACGGCAAAATCCCAAGACAAAGAAATAACCTGCGCCGGACTCAAACGCGCCGTCACCACCCTCACCCTCGACGACGGCGAAAACAAAGCCGAAATTCCCGTTAAGAACAACGATATCGAAGTCGATACTCTGGTCGGGAAAATCAATGACAAAAGCAGGATATAAATTGATAGCTTGCAGGGGGAGATGGAGGACTTTGAAAAGTCCTCCATCTCCCCCTGCACCCCCTCTCCTGCTCAAACTTTATACAAATTAAGGATTATTGCGCAAAAGGGTTGACAACGTGCACACAATGTGATATAATGGGTGTGTAAGGAGATGATGCAGATGGCAAAGACGTCAAACCTGAATATCCGTGTCGACCCGGAGATAAAGTCGGAAGCTGAGGAATTGTTTACATCATTCGGTATCACACTTACCGACGCTGTGAATATTTTCCTCTGCATGTCGATCGACGCTGGCGGATTCCCGTTCGCTATCCGTCGTCAGAGGTACAACGCCCAGACCGAAAAAGCAATGGCAGAAGCACGTGACATCGCGGCGGGAAAAATCAAGACCAAACAATACTCTTCCGCGAAGGAGCTGCTCGACGAACTTGATGACGAGCTTGCCGCGGAGGACCGGAATGCTGATACTTGAGACCACGGCACAGTTCAGACGCGACTATAAGCTGATGAAGAAGAGAGGCTGTGAACGTGAGCTTATAGAGACAGTTCTCGACAAACTTCTGAATGGCTGTCCGCTTGAGGCGGCGCATCGTGACCACGCGCTTACCGGAAATTACGCCGGCTTTCGCGAATGTCATATCAAACCCGACTGGCTTCTTGTTTATAAGATTGAGCGTGACAGACTTGTACTTGTCGCACAGCGCACCGGTACACATTCCGATCTTTTCTGAATAACGCCTGAGCGTCGACCGTACCTGCGGTCGACGCGCCTTTATATCCTCAAACTTTATACATTATTAATTTTTCCCTATAGAAACCCCCTCAAAAAAATGATATAATAAAGTAAAGCATTTTCTGAGAAAGGGAAAAGATATGAAGATCAACCAGAACTACAGAAACCTGAAGGAGAGCTACCTCTTCTCCGAGGTCGCGAAGCGCGCCAACGCGTATAAAGCCGCTCATCCGGACGCCGACATAATCCGTCTCGGCATCGGCGACGTCACCCTCCCGCTCTGCGACGCAGTCGTCAAAGCCTTCCACGAAGCCGCCGACGAAATGGGAAAGAAGGAGACCTTCAAAGGCTACGGTCCCGAACAGGGCTACGCCTTCCTCCGCGACGCCATCCGCGACTATTATAAAGAAGAGGACAACGTCACCCTCGACAGCGACGAGATCTTCATCTCGGACGGCGCCAAGAGCGATATCGGCAACATCCTCGACATCTTCTCAAAGGACAACACTGTCCTCGTTCCCGACCCCGTCTACCCGGTCTATGTCGACACTAACATAATGGACGGCAGAAAGATAATCTTCGCTGCCGGCACAAAAGAAAACGGCTTCCTCCCGCTCCCCGACGACAGCGTCGACGCCGACATCATCTACCTCTGCTCACCGAACAACCCGACGGGCGCCGCCTATGACCATGCCGGGCTCACGAAATGGGTCGAGTACGCGGCAGCGCGCGACGCCGTCATACTCTTCGACGCCGCGTATGAGACCTTCGTGTCGTCGCCCGACCTCGTCCGCTCGATCTACGAGATCCCGGGCGCGAAGGAGTGCGCGATCGAGTTCTGCTCCTTCTCGAAGACCGCCGGGTTCACCGGAACGAGATGCGGCTGGACAGTCGTTCCGAAGACCCTCGTCCGCGACGGAGCGATACTCAACAAGCTCTGGCTCAGACGCCAGACGACCAAGTTCAACGGCGTCTCCTACCCGGTTCAGAAAGCCGCCGCCGCCGTCTTCTCCCCCGAGGGACGCGCGCAGATAAAGGCGAACCTCGACTACTACCGCGGGAACGCGAAGACGATAGCCGACGCGCTCGACAAAATCGGAATCAGATACACCGGCGGCGTCAACTCCCCGTATATCTGGCTCGAGTGCCCGGACAATATGAAGAGCTGGGAATTCTTCGACCTGCTCCTCGAAAAGGCGAACGTCGTCGGCACACCCGGCGCGGGCTTCGGCGAGATGGGCGAGGGATGCTTCAGGCTCACCGCGTTCGGCGACAAAGATCGCACGAAAGAGGCGGCGGAGAGGATTGTGAAGCTCCTCGGTTGATTGTGAGGCGGACGACCAATGGTCGCCCCTGCGGGGTTTTGCGGCACGGACAATCGCGCGGATATATGTCTACGTTTGTAGATGAGACCATTGGTCGCCCGCTCCGAACGGTGTCGTCCTGTCTTCATTTTCCCGAATCATTCCCGGAAATCAACCTTCCGGGAATTTTTTTTGTGTTTCTTCTCTGAATTTTCGAGAATATGCTTGACCTCGGGCAAAAAGTATTGTATAATATATGTGTGTGGGTGTTTTTGACACCTGTCAGATCATATAACGCTGATGAAAGGGAATTCGATATGAACAACCCGATAAAAAATATACTCTCCGCGCTCGCGGTGGTCGCCGTGCTTTTCACGCCGTCCTACGTCGCGATCGCCAACTACGTGACGGCGCAGAACGCTCCGGTCGAGAAGGCGAGCGTCTCAAAGCTCGTCATCACTGACCCCGCCGGGAATGAGTTCGACCTTGACTCGGACGACGCCCGCTCCGCTGCTACAATCGCAAGCTTCGTTGAGCTGAACGACCACTCGGTCGAGCAGACCTCTCTCCCGGATCCGCTGGTCGGAACCGATTACTTTGAGTTCAGGTTCTTCACCTACGACCGCGAGTCGGTTTACAAGTATTATTTCACGAGCGATCCGTCCGAGGCTTATTTCGTCGACAACGGCGGGAAGGCTTACCGGATAACCGAGGCGGACGCGTCGGCGTTCCTCTCGACCGAGTACGCGAGGTGCCTCTATGACACGACGACCTTCCCGACCCTCACGGTTTCGGGCGAGGCGATAAATCCGGACACCGCAAGCTGGGTCTATGAGACCTACAGCGGCGATTACGTGCCGCTCGGTGGCATCTCTCTCGGCACCGCGCCGGAGAAGGTTCACATGATGAAGGGCGCGTTCGCGCTGAACTTCGACATCGAGCCGGACTTCTGCACTGTCACAATCAGCGACAAGGGCAACGTCGTCTACAGCGACCTCTACGCGAACATAGCGAACGCGTCGCTCGAGGGCAAGACCATCGACGTCACCGTCGAGGCGAAGTGGTACGAGACCGAGGACAAGGCGCGCTACGGCGAGGCTGTCTATAAATTCAAGGCGAAGATCCTTCTCCCGGCTGTCTTCTACCTCGGCGAGACCGAGATTGAGCCGGGCGAGTTCGTCGTCATCACGGCGAAAAACGTCGACGACCCGTCGGGCATCACCTTCGCGAGCGAGCCGGATATAGGGTTCACGCCGAAGTTCTACACCGACGGCGACTACTCGAGGGCTCTGATTCCGATCGGCATGGACTTCACCGGCGAGAGCGTGAAGATGACCTTCTCATACGGCGAGGTGACGCAGGACGTCATTCTCGACATAACGCCGAAGGAGTTCGGCTCGTCGAGCTTTGACGCGGATGCGTCGGTTGTCGCCCAGTCGCGCAGCGAGGCGGCGCTGAAGGCATTCCACGACGCGACCGATTCTCTGCTGACTTCCTCGTCCGAGACGCCGCTCTGGGAGGGCGCGTTCATCGAGGCGCTTGATCAGAGCCTGTTCGACAGCAAGGCGGCGTTCATCAAGCGCGGATTCGGAAGATACGTCAAGATCGCGGCGACAAGCGAGGTCTACAGAAACGACGGCGTCGACTACTACGTGGCGAACGGAAAGCAGGTTATCGCCGCGAACAACGGAACCGTCGTCTTTGCAGGATATCTCGAATACAGCGGGTACACGGTCATAATAGATCACGGTCTCGGGCTCAAGACGTGGTACTACAACATGGACGCGACGAACGTGCAGGTCGGTCAGAGCGTTACCAAAGGCGAATCGATCGGCGTCTCCGGAAACACCGGTTTCACGTCGAACTCGGGAGTCCACGTGACGACGACTGTGTTTAATGTGCCGGTCTGCCCGTACTCTCTCTGGGAGAACGGCGTGGTAATGGAATAATACCGTCCGGGCGGGGTCGCGAGACGCCGCCCGGGATGTGTATGCGTTATCACGAAAGGATTTTCGCGAAAGGATCTTCATAAATATATGAACAATAATCAGCGACCCGGAGGACAGCCGCGTCCGGGAAACAACGGCTATCCGCAGGGTCAGAACCGTCCCGCCGGGCGGAACGGTTACACACAGAACAATACTCCACGGAACGGCGTTCCGGGGAACAATAATCAGCAGAACAATATCCCGCGCGGCAATCCCCAGCGGAACAACCCCGCGCAGAACGGCGCGCGGGGCACATACAATAATAATCAGCGGCAGGGAAACCCGAACGGCAGGACGGCAAACAGCCGACCGGCAAATAACCGACCGGGAAACGCCCCGAGAAACTACCGCGCTCCCGCGAAACGCTCCGCGGAGCCGCAGAAGATAAAGCTCACCGCCGAGCAGATCGAGATAAACCGGGTCCAGCGGCAGAGAGAGCGCTACTACGCGAAAAAACGCCGCGCCTCGGCGATACGCACCTTCATCTCGAGATTCATGATCTATCTCGTGCTCGTCGTAATCCTGTCGGGCATCACGGCGATGATGTTCTTCTATAACCTCGTGAAGGTGAGCGGTTCGGACGAGTCCGGCTACGCCTACGAGATCGGCGGTAACAGGAGCACGCTGAAATACGTCGACGCGGTGCGCGACGGGAGAATCTATGTCTGCTTCTCTGACATTGCCGATCTCTGCGGTCTCGCTGTCATCGGCGACGTCGACGACATAAAATACGTGATCAAGAACGACGAGGCGGAGACGATCCGGTTCCTGACCGGAAGCCGCGTCGCGTATGTCAACACGGTCGAGACGCGTCTCGGGGCTGACAGCTACTACAAGGACGGCAAGGTCTATGTCCCGGTCGATTTCGTCAAGACGTATTTCAAGGGTCTCAACATCAGCGTCGATTCGAGAAAGCACACGGTCACGGTCGACCGCGTGATAACCAACCTCGGCGACGACGGCAAGCTCCCGAAAAACACCGAGGCGGAGTACGCCGACCTCTATTTCCTGCTCCGGTACCCGTCGACCCTCGACCACATCGACGAGGACGAGGCGGCGGCGGCTGTCCCGATGCCGGAGCTCGGCTTCCTGACCGACCTCTCCGGCTACGAGCAGTACCTGAACCCCGGAAACACGCCGGAATACCTGACGCTCGTCAACGTGACGCACAATCTCGACTCGACCTATGTCCCGCCGGACCTCACGTCTGTCGTGAACACGAGAAACGACGGCCGCCAGACCCAGCAGATGCGTCTCTACGCCGAGAAGGCTCTCGAGGCGATGTTCATCGAGCTTAAAGCCGCGGGCTACGAGGACGTGAGCGTCACCTCCGGCTACCGCAGCTACGCGACGCAGGAATACAACTTCAACAACCGCAAACAGCAATATATAGCGGGCGGAATGAGCGAAGCTGACGCCTACGCGACAACCGCGACAATAATCAACCCGCCGGGCTCGAGCGAGCACCAGTCAGGTCTCTGTGCCGACCTGCACAATCTCCCTGCTGCGGACATAGCCTTCGCGAACGAGGCGGCATACACGTGGCTGAAGGAGAACTGCTGGAAATTCGGCTTCATCCTCAGATACCCGGAGGACAAGGTAAGTATCACCGGCATATCCTTCGAACCGTGGCACTATCGTTATGTCGGCAGATTCCACGCCCAGCAGATGCAGACGCTCGGAATGTGCCTTGAGGAGTATTGGACTTATCTTGGAAATAGTTAAGAAAGGAACAAATATCATGAAGATCTGCACACAGACTGAGAGATTCGACAAGTTCTTCGGAATCGAGGAGACTGTCAGGCTTCTCGCGGAGGCGGGGTTTGACTCGCTTGATTACAGTATGTTCTTCCCGCTCGATTCGGGCGTTCTCGTCATGAGCGACGACGAGCTCGCGGAGAAGTACACGAAGCTTCGGAAACTCATCGAGGATCACGGGATGTACGTCTATCAGACGCATACGCCGTTCCCAACTTGGACCGGGGACGAGGAGAATGACGAGGTGATTTTCCGCGCGGAGGTCAAGGCGCTTTACATATCGTCTCTGCTCGGCGCCCGTCACGCGGTCGTTCATCCGCCTATCATCCGTGAGAACCGTTACGGCTCGATGGCGAAGGAGAATAAGGAGCTCGCGGTGAAGGTTTATTCGAGGCTGATTCCGTATCTGGATAAATATAACGTTCAGACGGCGGTCGAGAATATGTTCAACTGGGATAACGAGAAGAAGTGCATATGTCCGACTGTCTGCTCTTCGAGTGAGGAGATGGCGGATTATGTTGATACGCTGAATTCGCTTTGCGGGGACTGCGTTAATGGGGAGCGGTTTGTGGCTTGCCTTGACGTGGGGCACGCTAATCTGGTCGGCGAGAAGCCGGTCGGGGATATGGTGCGGACGCTGGGGAAGAGGCTGAAGGCGCTGCATTTGCATGATAATTACGGGAAGAGTGATGATCATACGGCGCCGGGGTTCGGAAATGTTGATTGGAAGGGGTTTGCCGAGGGGCTGATTGACATCGGGTATGATGGGGATTTTGTCTATGAGGCGGATAATTTCTATAATCATTTTGACAAGGAGCTTATGCCGGACGCGGCGGCGCTGCTTTGTAAGATAGCGCATCATATCACTGATAAGTATGGGCTTGACGCGGCGCTGAAATAATTTCGCTTTAATTGGCTATAAAAAATATACAGTGGGACGTTCTGTGAGGGGCGTCCTGCTGTGTACGGCTACAAAGTTTTTCGCACCGGGGCGGTCAGCTATTGACAAACCGGTGCTTTTTTCATATAATATAATGTAAGCACGAATTTTCCTGCCTGCCAAACGGTTGGCAGTTTCGTCCCCTTGGCGCACTTGTATTGCTTCGTATATTAAGTGTATGAAGTTTGCGGGATGAGGGGGGTGCGGGGGGGGGAACGACGCCTTTAAAGTCGCAACCCCTTGAGCGCCCTCGGACATCTACCCCCCCCGTAAAAAAA
>URCP01000095.1 GCA_900546315.1 uncultured Eubacteriales bacterium | reverse complement strand
GGTAAGGTTGAAGGTTCGCGGTTTGCCTTCGGAGCGGGCGACCAATGGTCGCCCCTACAAGTGTAGCGCCACCTTTTTTATTTTCTATGGATCAACGTACCATCCCGTAGGGGCGACCATTGGTCGCCCGCCTTCATCATTTGATCTTTTCAAATCCCTCCGCGAGACCCTTTCCGATATCGCCGGACGTGTGCGCGTCCGAGCCGAGGACGAACCGCTTTCCGCCCTGATCCTTGTACAGGGCGATGAGGTCGCTCTCCGGCATCGTCTTCCCGTCGTTCGGTTTTCTGAGCCCGCTTGTGTTTATTTCGAGGTTCAGCCCGTTTTCGATCATTATGTGGAAGAGCTCCCGCCACTTCTTCTCGAATTTCAGGAAATCGTATTTTACGCCGTCCTGACGCATATATCTCGCCGGGTAGGTGATGTGCGCCATCGTCGTTAATCCGGGAAATCTTGCGATTTCGCACAGCTCGTCGACCGCGCGGCTCATGAAGTGGTCGATGACCTCCGGCTCCATCTTTCCGTAGTGGAAGAACGAGAAGTCGGGGACGCCGCGAAGATTGTGGAGCGAGCCGAGGACATACTCAAAGCGGCACTCGTCGAGGAGCCGCCGCGCCTCTTCCGGCTTCGCGTGCGGCTGACCGAGCTCGATTCCGTAGAGGATTTCGAGCTTTCCGGCGTACTTTTCCTTGGCGGCGAGGACGTCGCGGCGGATTTCCTCTTTGTCGTACTTCGGGTAGTAGCCGTCGAGTACGCCGTCGATGTCGCAGTGGTCGGTCACGGCGATTCCACGCAGCCCCGCCGTTATCGCCGCCTCCGCCATCGCGTCGATCTCTCCGGCGGGGGGGTTGTCTCCGTCGAAAGAATAGCGTGAATGGGTGTGTAAATCGTAAAATTTCAGGTTATTTATGTCGCCTGCGATAATTTTTTCGTATTCCGTGGTCAATATGACACCTCCGGGGAAAACTTTTGCGCCGCGGATATTTTTGCCCGCGGAATCCCCTACTTTATATTTTAGCACAAAACTTCGGATTCTGCAAGTAGATTCGATAAAGTTTTTCAAATATTATTGATTTCGTCGTTTTTTTGTGTTACAATAAAGGTACCGGGCACAGATAAGCCCCAATAAAACCGCCCTGCTCCGTTTCTTATGAAGTCTGAAAGGGAGAGGGGGCGCCGGGGGAGAGGGAAAACTCTTCAGAGTTTTTCTTCTCCCCCGGCAAGCAAACGATAAAGGAGAACAAAAAAATGAAGACGTTCATGGGAAAGAACTTTTTACTCGAGACCGAGACGGCGCGTGCGCTTTATCATACTTACGCCGCGAATCTGCCGATAATTGACTATCACTGCCATGTTTCCCCGCGCGAGATCGCGGAGGATAAGGTTTATTCGAACATCACTGAGGTGTGGCTCGGCGGGGATCATTATAAGTGGCGTGCTATGCGCTGCTGCGGCGTGCCGGAGGAGTTTATCACCGGGGACGCGAGCGATTACGAGAAGTTTGTGGCTTATTGCAGGTGTATGCCGAAGCTGATCGGGAACCCGCTTTATCATTGGTCGCACCTTGAGCTCAGACGTTATTTCGACTGCGACCTGATCATAAACGGCGATAACGCGGACGCTATCTGGGAGATCTGCAACGAGAAGCTGAGCGACCCGTCGATGAGCGTGCGGAATATCATTAAGAATTCGAACGTGAAGCTGCTCTGCACGACCGACGACCCGGCGGACACTCTCGAGTGGCATAAAATGCTCGCGGAGGACGATTCCTTCGACGTTCAGGTGCTGCCGGCTTGGAGACCTGACAAGGGGCTGAATATCCACAAGGCGGGAATCGCGGATTACATGAAGAAGCTCGGCGGGGCTGCCGGCGTCGAGATCACCGACCTTGACTCGCTGCGCGCGGCTTACCTGAAGCGGCTGGATTTCTTCGCGGAGATGGGCTGCAAGACCGCCGACCACGGGCTTGACGAGTTCGATTACATCGAGGCTTCGGATTACGAGGTCGACAACATCTTTAAGAAGGCGCTCGCGTCGGACGGCGCGGACGTCACGTTTGAGGACATGGCGAAGTTCAAGACTTCGCTGATGACCTTCCTCGGCGGCGAGTACAAGGCGCGCGGATTCGTGATGCAGTTCCATTTCGGCGTGCTCAGGAACCAGAACACGAGGATGTTTAACGCTATCGGTCCGGACACGGGATTTGACACTATCGGCAACTTCGATATGGTCGGAAAAATCTCGAAGCTCCTCGACAAGATGGACTCGACCGACTCGCTCCCGCGCACGATTCTCTACTCGATCAACCCGACCGATACGTCGGCTGTCGCGGCTCTCTGCGGCTGTTTCGAGCTCTCGGGAGACGGAAAGCCGAAGGTCGTTCAGGGCTCCGCGTGGTGGTTCGGCGACAACATCGACGGCATGACAAGACAGATGCGCGAGTTCGCGAACCTCTCCGCCTTCGGGAACTTCCTCGGAATGCTCACCGACTCGCGATCCTTCCTCAGCTACACAAGGCATGAGTATTTCAGAAGAATTCTCTGCAATATTCTCGGAAACTGGGTTGAGAACGGGGAGTATCCGGCGGATATGGAGGCGCTCGCGGAGATTGTCGCGGATATCTGCTTTAATAATACTAAGGATTTCTTTGGATTTGATATCAAATGATTCTCTATCACGGCAGCTCGGTTGAGGTTCAGAAACCGGAAATCTACACGAACGGGCACTTCAAGGACTTCGGCTACGGCTTCTATCTGACAAATTTAGAGAAACAGGCTCGCCGCTGGGCAATCACGAGACGCCCTGGCGGAGGGGTAGTGAATGTCTACGAGTTTGAACAAAAAAAGGGCCTCGGCGTCCTGAAATTCGACGAAATGACCGAGAGCTGGCTAGATTTCGTGGTCGCCTGCCGGAGAGGGGCGGAACACGGCTACGACATCGTTGAGGGACCGATGGCGGACGACACGATATGGAACTACGTAGACGACCTGGAGCGCGGCGAAATATCCCGCGCCGCCTTCTGGGAACTCGTGAAATTCAGGTATCCGACGCATCAGCTCGTGTGCTGCACCGAGAGGGCGCTCGGCTGTCTCACGTTCATAAGAGGTGACAAGATATGAAAAACATCTACTTTCCCGACGAAAAAGTGACAAGCAACGATCTGCTTTTCGTCTGCTACATGATCGAACGTGTCTCCCGCCGCCTCAAGCAGCCCAACATCTACACCGCCGAAGCGCTCGGCACCGACGCCCTCAGGCACGAGCTCAGCGTAGCGAACGTCCAGCACTGCGAAAACCCGCTCGACGTCGAGGATCGCTGGATTGAACGCTACCACCTCGTCCCCGGCACCTACGACGTCTCGGACGTAGACCCCGAACTCTGCGAGCACTTCCCCTCCGCCATCGACATCGCGAAAGTCTACCGCCGGTTGATGCTGAACACGACATACGACGGCGAAGACTACGATCAGGCAATCCTCCGCGTCTACCGCAGCCCCATCTGCCGCGCGATCGACAACTACAACGGCAGCGCGTTCTATGAACCGCCGATTGTAGTCGCGAGAGCGTATTATGAAGAAGGCTTTCACTAAGCAGGGGCCAGCCCCTGCACCCGATAGTCAAATTTTCGGCTACAGTCGCCTGAAGGCTCTGCCACATCAAACACAGAGCGTCGAAAAGGCAAGATTGTGTTAATCATCGGCAAAAACAGGTATTGAACTTGGCACGGATTTGTGCTATAATTTCTGTAACAATAATTTGAAAGGCAGGAATTTCAAAATGAAACTTTCCGTAACATCCTACAGCTTCGGCTCATACATCGACGAGGACAAGCTCGGTCTCATGGGCATCATCGACAAGGCCGCTGAACTCGGCTTCGACGGCATCGAGTTTGCCGACGGCGGCTGGTCGAAGAATCTCGACCTGGATCTCGCGCAGAAGATAAAGGAACACTGCGCCGAGAAGAACCTCGAGGTCGTCGCTTTCTGCGTCGGCGCGAACTTCCTTGGTGATTTTGACGAAGAGGTCGCCAGGACGAAGAGAAACGTCGATTTCGCGGCGGCTATGGGCGCGAAGAATATGCGCCACGACGTCGCTTACGGCTTCACCGGACGTAAGTATTCCATCGGCTACGACGACGCTCTCCCGATCATCGCGAAGGCCGCGCTCGAAGTCACCAAATACGCCGAGCAGAAGGGCGTCGGCACGATGACCGAGAACCACGGCTACTTCTCGCAGGACTGCGCGCGCGTTGAAAAGCTCATCAACACGGTCGCTCACCCGAATTTCGGCGCGCTCGTCGACGTCGGCAACTTCATGTGCGCGGACGAGGATCCGGTGAAGTCGGTCGGCATTATGGCGCCCTACGCGAAGCACGTTCACGCGAAGGATTTCCACTGGAAGTCCGGCATGGACGTCAACCCCGGAGAGGGCTGGTTCCGCACCCGCGCGATGAACTACATCCGCGGCGCGATCATCGGTCAGGGCGAGGCGAAGGTCTATCAGTCGATCCAGATCCTCAAATCAAAGGGCTACGACGGCTACGTCACCGTGGAATTCGAAGGCATGGAAGACAATCTCAAGGGCATCCGCATCGGCAAGGATAATCTCGCGAGATTTATAAATGGCTGATAAAAAGAGCAAGATAGTACAAAAAAGAAACAAAAAGAAGACAGTCGCGATCGTGGTCGCGGTCGTCTGTATCATCTCTGTCATAGGTCTGTTCTTCCTGAACACCGGCGACATGACGTTCGATTTTCCGTCGCTCGGAAACCTCTTCGGCGGCAAAAAGGACGACACCGAAGAGATTCAGTACGTCTACGACGGAAGTGGAAAGCACCGGATGAGTCTCTACGATCCCGACTGGGAAACCGACATTTTCACCTATAAAAAGTACCTTGATAAGATAAGATTTATCTCTTATGTTGAGGACGGCATGGAAGTTATGCTCGTTGACGAGGATTACGCCGCTTACGGAGAGCCGATGGTCTTCTTCGCGGACTACATCGACACGCTTGAGCACGGCGACGCGGAGAAGCTGAACACGTTCTACGCGGACAGCTATTTCGACACGCACGAGCGGTACGAGAAGTTCACGATGCAGAAAATCTACGAGCCGAAGGTCGAGTTCATCCGCCGTCGGGATATCACTCAGAATGGCAAGATTGTGACAGAGTACGTCTACAAGCTCCAGTACAAAATCATGGAGAACGACGGCACCTTCCGCGACGACATCCTGAGCGACGGCGTCAAGCCGCAGTTTTACACGCTGATCGACGACGGGGCGAATCTTCTCATCACTGACGTCAGGGACTACTTCGATATGAACGCGTAATAAACAGAATTTTAGCCGGGTGTGAATAACTCATACCCGGCTGGAACTGTTTCTGTATAAAATAACGAAAAGGAATCTGAGGAAAAATGAAGCTGTACATGATCCGTCACGGTCAGACGACCTGCAACGTCGCCGGAAAGCATCAGGGCTGGGGTCCGGTGAGCCTGTCCGAAAAAGGCTTTGAGCAGGCGAAAAAAGCGAAAGAGTATGTCCGGACAGTAAATTATGACAAAATTTTCGTGTCCGATCTGTTAAGAACACGCCAGACAGCGGAGATACTCTTCCCGGAAAAGTACCGCGCGGGCGAGCTTATTTTCACGGAAGACCTACGCGAGATCGACACCGGCGTATTTTACGGGAGGACGCTTGAGGATATGTACCGGCTGTACGGCGACGTTTACCTCGATTGCAGGAAAAAGATGGATTATTCGGCGCTCGGCGGCGAGGGTTCGCTCGATGTGAAGCGGCGCGTCAGGCGATTCATGAATCATCTTGAGGAGATGGCGCATGAGAGCCGCGGCGAGCTTAAGATCGCGGCTGTGGCGCACGGCGGCGTCATCCGCGCGGCGGCGACGATGATAGCGGGCTTCCCGGAGGATTACCCGTTCGGGCGCTTCCCTCTTAGGATCGACAACTGCTCGGTGAGCGTCTTCAGATTCCGCGAGAAGACCGGTGACTGGGAGATCGAAAAGCTCAACTGCGGCGAGCCTACGCTGGAATGAGCAGGATCTCTCGAGTAATCGGTTGATATTTCAGCCGTGTCTGGTGTGAAAAGAACAAAAAGAAACTGGTCATTGTGCAGAATGACCAGTAATTTTTTGCTTATTTACTTCTCTGCTGCTTTACGGCGAGACGCAGTTTCGACAAAGTGTCAATTATGACGTTCCGCGTCGGCTCGTCGAGCTTCGTCAGCGCGCGGATCACCGCGATCGTGTTGCGGCCGTCGAGCAGGTCCGGGAGGTCAGTGATGCCAATCGTCTCGAAAACCGACCAGATTCCGTCGATAAACTGCCCTCGCTGCTCGGTCGACAGCCCGGAAATCCACTCGTTGAGCGCGCCCTCGGCAAGCCGGCTCGCCTCGTCGCGCGCATTCACCTCGACAAGTCCGGAACCCTTGATCTGCCAAGTGTAGAGGTCGTGCTGCATAAGCTTCGGCGCGCTCGACGAAACGATGGTATATCGTCCCGTATGCGCGAAAATAACCCCGACAAGCGACGAATAAGGTATGATTGTGCGGATTCTCGGCTCGATCACGCGGTATCCGGGCGAGCTCAGCACCCGATCAGTGTAGCCGGGTCCATCAAGGCTCACCGCTTCGAGGATATTTCGCGAATATTTCGTGAACGCCGCCGAGTAAACCGCGAGATTGCCGCCCTTTGAGTGCCCGAGGATGCGCACGGTTCCTCGCAGCGACGATATAACACTGTTTATATATTCGACGGCGTGCAGCTGCGCGGGAAGCTCGTCGGAGAGCGCCATGTTGAGGTCCTCTTTCCACCCGACGAGCGTCCAGTCGGTCCCGCGAAAAAGACACGCCGCGGTTCGGTCCGGCAGCAGAATAGTCATCGCGGCGAACTGCTCGACCGTTTCGGCGTCGAATTTTTCGTCATAATACACAACCGGCAGATTTTTGAAGCGCGGACAGTCGATGAGCCGCTCCGCGAGCTGCCTGTCGGAATGCAGGTGGAATCGATCCGCGGCGCCATCGCCCGTGTCGTTCACGATGCGCCGGCAGAGCTCGCCGAGCGGCACCGGGAGAGGTGAGTTTTCCGGGACCATTCCCTTGAAATCGAGGTAAGTGACCTGCGCGAGGACGACACGATCGGCGTCGTTGAACCCGTCCGCCATGATCGGAATGTCGCCGCGCCAGTCAAGATAATCAAAAATATCAGGCATAATATCACCAAATTAACTATTTTTGGGCTTAACGTGCGTCAACCAGCGCCCGGAGCGCACGCGCCAGATGAATAACCCGCCGCGGAAGACCCAGTCGATGATCATCGCGATCCAGACGCCGATGATCCCCATCCCGAACCGCACGCCGATGACCCACGAGAAGAAAATTCTGAACGCGATCATCGAGAAGATCGAAACGACCATAGTGAACCGCACGTCCTGCGCCGCGCGGAGAGCGTTCGGCAGAACGAACGCCGTCGGCCAGAATATCATCGCAAAACCGTCATGCAGAATGACAAGTATTGCGGCAAGCTCAAGCGTCTCTTTCGTGAGATTGTACAATTTGAGACTGAGCGGCAGAGACACCAATATAAGTATATTCACGACCGCCATCGAAATATACGCAAATTTCAGAAGCTTTTGTTCATATTGACGGGCAGAATCGTAGTCCCCGGCGCCGATACATTGCCCGACGACCGTGACGACAGCGAGTCCGAGCGCCTGACCGGGGATACAGCCGAGCGAGTCGAGGTTGTTTGCGACCGCGTTCGCCGCGACCTGCGCGGTGCCGAACCCGGCGATCATCGAGATGACGAGGATGCGCCCGAGCTGGAAAACGCTGTTCTCTAAGCTTCCGGGAATGCCGATGCCGAGAATTTTTTTCATTACATGGAAGTCTAACCGGAATTTTTCGCGCAAATTGATATAAATTTCGTGATTTTTATTGGAGATGATCACGAAGAGCAGAAGCATACCGAGAAATCTCGAGATTGTGGTCGACCACGCCGCGCCGGCTACGCCCCAATTGAAGACGTAGATGAACAGCGCGTTGCCGCAGATATTCAGCAGATTCATGAAAAACGAGGCGATCATCGTGATTTTCGAGTTCCCCATCGTCCGGAAGAGCGCCGCGAGACCGTTATAAATCGCTATAAATGGATAAGATATCGCTGAAATTACAAAATATGTAAGCGCGTTCGCCATGACGTCGTCTTCAATCGCGCCGAAACACAGCCTGAGCAGTCCGACCCGGAAGAAAAGCGCGAGTCCCGCTACAAGTATCGAGGCGACGAGAAGCACGATGAGCAGCTGCTTCGCCGCGGATCTCGCGCCGGGGAAGTCATTTTTGACGCTCGTGTCCTGCTCCATAAGTTTTTTGATTTTTCCGAGCTCGTAAGCGCAGATGACGGCGCCGCCGGTCGCCAGCGCGGCGAAAATATTGATCATCAGCACGTTCAGCATATCGACGAGCGACACGCCGGAAACCGCGCTCTCGCCGAGCGACGAAATCATGATCGTGTCGAACATTCCGACCGAGATGCCGAGAAGCTGTTCAATTATCAACGGAATAATAAGTTTTTGTAAATCTTTTTTGCTAAACATCAGCCGAGGAGATTTCCTATATTTCTTTCAGCGACTATATAAATGTAATAGTCGGGATTGGTGTTTTCGATGTAATCTTTGTCAAATTTGTAGTTCCACATATTCTGCCAGTAAACTTCGGAAAATGAATTGTTCACATAGCCGTAAATATTTGTTGAAAATGAATCACGCACGATCATCGCGGTAGGCTTTCCTTCCGGATCGAGACGATTACTGACGGTTTGGGTATCCTGCACAGGCGAGAAATCGAGCTGAACCGAGCCCTTGACATACACGTCCGGGTTTGAGACCGCCTTTGTCAGCCATTTTACAAACGTACCATTTTCGTGGAGAAGCGAATTCTGGAGCAGAAGATGGACCATCATATCGCCAGACATTGATTCTTTGTTGTAGAACTCAAAATTTCCGTCGATCGGAAGCGGTTTCGCAGCCTCATAATCTTTCCCGATCTCGTCCATCAGTATTTTGTAGCCCCAGTAGGCGCCGTAAGAGGTCCAGTGCGAGTCGGTTTTGTTGTAGATTTTGTAAATGTCGTCGCGGTGCTCCTCGAGAATCTCGCGCGCGTCGATGACGGTCGCCCCGGCGGCACGAGCGGCCTTCTCAAATTGTTCGGTCCTCGAAATATCCTTGTCAGAACGCACAAATCGTTCCGGCGCGGTTTCCGGGTAAATCTCCATCGGGTTCGTGATTATAAGGTAGACAAGTTTGCAGTCGCGCCCGGCGAGGTAATCGACTTTTGACTTGATCCGCTTCTGCACGCCATCGACCTGATTGTCAGACAATATGTTTGTCCCGCACCAGTCCTCAAGCTGCCCGAAGAAGTGTCCCTGCATCTTGTCGCCGAAAGCGACCTGGCAGACGCCCTGGTCCGCGAGCGAGAACCCGGGGCGGGGCTGAACCGTAACTATAATCTGCTCCGACTCGCCCTTCCCTGGTTCCTCCTGGGTGAGCGAAAGGTTCGTAATGCCGCTTGGAATCTCGATTTCCACGCACCAATCGGTGTAATCTGTCGAGAAAGTCTTCTCGATACTATTGTCTGATGAGCGGATGTGAATTTTCGCGTCCTGCGCGCATTTGCCGCCCATGACTACGGTGTTTTCACCGCTGTGCGATGTGAAGGTGAGCTCCGGAAGTTCGCTGGGATTGTCGGACAATGTCCCGGAATGAAAGGCATCGCCGCCCAAGTCGGAGTTGACGTGGGAGGCGATTTCAGTGATATTTTCAGAGCCATCGGGCGACGACGAATCAAGAGCGTCGGCTGATCCGCCGCTGCCGATTTCCGCTTTGTCGACGGACAGAAGACCGTCGATTGCGGCTTTCGCGGCTGAATTGTCGTCTGTCGTTAACAGGAACACATACTTTCCTTTAACATAAATTTCACATCCGTCGAGAACCGGCAGCATTTCCGCGTTGTAATTTTCGAGTTCGCCGCGCGTTTTTGCTTTTATCGCGGCACGATTTTCGAAAAGCGCTTTGATTTCTCCGGCTGAAGCGGCGGATTTTGCCTTGATCACGTCGATTTCGTAGGTGCTGAGTCCGGTTGGAAGCGCGAGCGCGTACTCGTCAATGAGCGGCATCGCCTTGATCTCGACGTCATATTCGTCACAGAAAATGTAGCTCAGATACCCGTCGTCAATGCGGTTATCGCTTCCCTCCTCCGCGTCCGAGTAATATATCGACGGTTTGTACATATCGTCAAAATCGTAGAGCGCGAGACAAACGTCAAGCAATTCATGCGCGGACGGTTCGGCAGTTTCTTTATCGCCGCAAGCTGTTGTGCAGCTGACCAACACAAGTGTAAATATTACAACTAATACATGTATATTATGCACAATTTTTCTCATGGATTGTGAAATTCTCCTGTTTTTTCTTCTTTGATTCTTTGCCCTGTCAGGACGGATAAGTGACGGAAATGAAATCTCCGAGGTCGAAATACCGATACCCATCCGGGAAGTCATAGCTGCCGTATTTGTCTGAAATGTACAATCCGATGAACCTGTCAACGCATCCGGAGAGCCCGGAAGCGGCGCTCGATTCAAATTTCAGACAATTATTTTCTACGCAAATATCA
>URCP01000094.1 GCA_900546315.1 uncultured Eubacteriales bacterium | reverse complement strand
ATTCATTTTTTTATTTTATAATATTAGTTCGTATTTCTTTTTTTTGTTTTTTTGGGGGGTGTGTGGATGTATTTTCAAAAGCCTTTCCTCCCCCCCGCCCCCCTCTCTTTCCCAAACTTCATACAAGCAACGGGAAAAATATGGGAGCGTTTGTTTACAAAATCACGCGAAAAAATCGTCGTAGAACGTCTTATTGCGGGACGTGCGGCGCTTCTCCGAGTCCGCTATGCCGATTATCTCGTCGGCCGCCGCCTCAACCGCGTCGTCGCCGTTTATCACCAGATAATCATAATCAGGCGTCAGAGACAACTCAAACTTCGCCTTCTCAAGCCGCGCCCGGATAACCTCCTCCGCGACACGGTCCCCCCTGCCGCGCAGACGCCTCTCCAAAGTATCATAATCCGGCGGCGCAATCATCACCATAACCGCCTCCGGACACCTCCGCTTAACCTGCATAGCGCCCTGCACCTCAATCTCAAGTATAACATTGCGCCCCGCCTCAAGGTTCGCGAAAACCTCCTTCTTAGGCGTACCATAATAATTCCCGCAGTACTCCGCGTGCTCCAGCATCATATCCTTAGCGATCCGCCCCTCGAACTCAGCCCGGTCAAGAAAATAATAACTCACCCCGTCAACCTCATTCTCGCGCGGCATCCTCGTCGTCGCCGACACCGAACACACAAAATCCGGACGCTTCTCCAAAATGCGCCCCACCACGGTCCCCTTACCGCTCCCGGAAGGCCCGGAAACAATCATAAGGATACCCTTACTCATCAGATCTCATCCTCCTCATCGTCCTCTTCCTCCGGCTCGTCAGTCGCCCTCAGGCGATTCGATATAGTCTCACTCTTAAGCGCGGACAACACCACGTGCTCACTGTCAGTTATAAGCACCGCGCGCGTCCGCTTGCCGCAGGTCACGTCTATCGCCCTTCCCGTATCCTTCGCGTCCTGTATCAGACGCTTTATAGGAGCGCTGTCCGGGTTGACGACAGCGACCACTCTCTCGGCGGCGACCATATTGCCGAAGCCGATATTGATGAATTTCATCGTTTAATCCTTTCGTGGAGGAAAAGCCCCCGCCGGTATGCCGCCGCCCGCGGATTTTCACTGACGGCAGACCCCATTACTCAATGTTCTGTATCTGCTCGCGTATCTTCTCAAGCTCGCTCTTTATCTCGACAACAAGCGAAGCTATCCCGACGCTCGCCGACTTCGACCCGATCGTGTTAGTCTCGCGGTTGATCTCCTGAAGCAGGAAATCAAGCTTCCGTCCGACCGGCTCGTCCGCCGCCAGTATCTCGCGGAAAGCCCCGAAGTGACAGGACAGCCGCACGATCTCCTCGTCAATCGCCGCCCGGTCAGCGTAAATCGCGCACTCGGTAAGCACAAGCGACGTGTCCGGCTCGACCCCGCTGTCCGAAATGAGCTTCCTCAGCTTTGCCTCGAACTTAGAACGGTAAGCCGCCGCGTCCTCCTCGGAGAGCTTCTTTATCTCCCCGGCGAGCGATTCGATCCGCTCCATCTTGAGAACGATATCCGCGCGGAGCCGTTCGCCCTCCGCCTCCCTGACCTTCAGGAACGCGGAAACCGCCTCGTCGAGGACCGGCTTTATCATCTCCCAGTCCTTCTCGGCGTCCTCCTCCGGCTTCACCGTGACGAAAAGGTCGCGGTTCGCGGCGACCGTCATCACCGATATGTCGTCCTTCAGCCCGAACTCGTCGCGTAAAGCCCTCAGCGCGTCGATATACGCGCCGGCGAGTGCCCTGTCGAGCCCGATGGATGTGACTCCGTTGCCGACGCTCTCGACGCTGATCGACACGTCGAGCTTTCCGCGGCTTATCCCGCAGGACTGTACATACTGTCTCACGCGGTCCTCGAGGAAGCCGTAGCCGCGGCTCGCGCGGACTGTGCAGTCGAGGTATCTGTTGTTTACGCTCTTCAGCTCGACCGTGATGTTCTTTCCCGACGCCTGATCGGGCGGCGCGGCGAGGGTCGCCCTGCCGTAAGCTGTCATACTGCGAATCATAAATCATTATCTCCCGTAAAACCTCCGGCATGGCGGAACAGCCCGCGCCCGCCGAAAGGCATATATATCTATTATAACGCAGTTTTGCCGTTTTGTCAATCAAAAAAATAAACTTTCAGCGTAACATACTAAAAAAATTTACGAAATGGCGCCCCATGTCACAGCCCCGCCCCGCCGGGCGCTTCATCGCGCTTAAAAATGTATCGCGGACGAGCATAAAACCGGAATTTCAGGAAAAAATATTGTACATCTCTGCTCTTGACAATCCGACGCGGACGGGGTATAATATTTACATAACAGTCAGGCGGAAGGAGAGGTCACATGACGCTCGCGGTCGATATCGGCAACACAAGCATATGTCTCGGCGTTTTCGATAACGGGGAGCGCCTTGTCTTCCGCGCAAAGCTCGCCTCCGACCACAGAAAGAGCGCGGACGAATACGCGGTGCTGATCTCCGGCGTCTTCCGGATGCACGGAGCTGACCTGTCGACGATCGAGCGCGCGGTCATGCTGTCGGTCGTTCCGGCGTTGACGCACACGGTGTGCGAGGCGCTCGGCGCTTTCGGGATAAAACCGCTGATTGTCGGCTCCGGCGTGAAGACCGGGCTGTGTCTCAGAGTCGACACGCCGAACCTGCTCGGGACGGACATCGTCGCCGACACGGTCGCCGCCATGCGAATCGCCGGACCGCCGGTGATAGTCATCGACCTCGGAACCGCGACTACCATCACCGTTATAAACGAAAAAGGCGAGCTCTGCGGCTGTGTCATATCGCCGGGCGTGAAGCTCGGTCAGGACGCCCTCGCGGAGAAGTGCGCTCTGCTCCCGGAGGTCTCGCTGTCCGCCCCGCCGCGCGTTGTCGGGCGGAATACCGCGGATTCGGTGAACTCGGGGATAGTCCTCGGAACCGCGCTGATGCTCGATGGGTTTATCTCGAGGATATCGCGCGAGATGGGCTTTGAGAAGCCGTCGGTGATCGCGACCGGAGGGCTTGCGCGCCTGATTGTCCCGCTCTCGGAGAACGACATTATCGTCGAACCCGACCTGACGCTGAGAGGTCTCGCGCACATTTCTGAGCTGAACCAGCGGAAGAAATAAACCGGCAAAAAGCCGCACAAAACCGTATGATACGAAGAAAAAGACGCCGCCCCGAAGATGATCATTAACTGACATCTATCGGAAAAGCCCGCCCCGATCTTCGTGTTATAAATAAATTTTTTAGCGCTGCACAAGTCACAGACGCGGCAGCAGCAAAGGAGAAAAAAATGACGGTACAACAACAGAGAGAACAGAAACACCAGAAGACGCTGAAGCTCGTCGAGACGGCGATGCTCGCGGCGATAGTGGTGCTCATGAGCTTCACGCCCATCGGGTATCTGAAGGTCGGCGCGCTGTCTATCACGTTCATCATGATCCCGGTGGTAATCGGCGGAATCACGGTCGGACCGGCGGCTGGCGCGGTGCTCGGCGCTATCTGGGGCGCGACCAGCTTCTGGCAGTGCTTCGGGATGGACGCGTTCGGAACGACGCTTATGTCGCTGAACCCGGTCGGCACGTTCATAACCTGCGTCGTCGCGCGCGTCCTCGCGGGCTGGCTCGCCGGGCTCATCTATATGGCTATCTCGAAGATCGGACCGAATGCAAGGATCATCGGCTGCCCGATAGCGTCGCTGTCGGTCGCTCTTTTCAACACGACCCTCTTCATGGGCTCGCTCGTCGCGTTCTTCTGGAACAGCGATTACATCGGCGGCTTCAAGGAGCTGCTCGGAAAGACAAACGTCTTCGGGTTCATCCTCGCGTTTGTCGGCGTCAACGGCGCGATTGAGGCGGGCGTCACCTGCGTCGTCGGCGGAGCCGTTTCAGTGGCGCTCATTAACACTGTTTTCAAGAAGCATAACGCGTGACCGCAAGTTCAAGACCGCCGCTGATATCTGCCAGCGGCGGTCTTTTTCTATTCGTTATACGACTTGCATGAATCTATGTAGTTGTTTATATCCTTCTCGATCGAGCCGATCTTCTTCGCCAAGAACGAGGAATTGTTCGGCTCCGCTTTCTTTATCTGGTCACAGAAAAGTCCGTAGTACGCGAGGTTCACGCCGAGGTCATAGACGTCGTTCTCGAATATGATATCGAGCGTCTCCTTAGCCTTGTCGTCCCGCGCGACCTTCTCGCCGAGGAGAACGTCATAGAACGCCGGCATGACCGTGCGGCAGCTCTCCGCCGCGAGCAGCTCGGTGACGTTTCCGACGAGCTCCGGATCGGCGACCGTCAGCGGAACGCACATGAAGCCCGCCCAGTTCAGCGTTATATAATCCTTCTGATCCTCGTCATACTTCGGATACGGAAGGATGCCGTAATCGACCTCCGCTTCTCTGAACGTGACCGCGAGGCTGAGAGGCGTCATATAGAACATCGAGCGCCCGCTCCCGAAGTCGATCGGCGGAGTTCCGCCCCAGTTCGGGTCGTATTCCTTCTTGATATCCCAACAGAACGAAGACGCGTCCGTATAGAGAAGACCCGTGAACATCTCGAGGATATTCTGCGTTTTCTCGTTGTCCATCACAAGTGTCGGCAATCCGTTGTCATCCATACCGAAGAAATCCTGCCCGCAGGATGTCAGCACCGAAGCGCACTGCCAGTCCCTCTCACACGCAAAGCCGTACTGATCCTGATCGTCCATCACGCTGTCGCCGTTGAGGTCTTTTATTCCGACTTTTGCCATCTCACGGAGCTTTCCCCATGTCCATTTTCCCGACAGGACGAGGTCATACGGATCATCGAGCTGATTTTCGGTAATCAACTTTTTGTTGAAGAAAATCGAGTTGACGTCCGGCAGGATATAGTCGCTCGACATCAGCGGAAGGACGCCATCGACCTCGAAATTCTCCCTTACCGACTGGTTCCAGTATGCCTTATCGAGGTCGCAGCCCGGAAGGTCGTTCCAATTGTATGCCACCTTATCCTTTGAATACGAAAGCAGGCTCGTGGCGCAGTGAGTGAGCGCCAGATCATAATCCGAGACCCCGGCAAACACAGCCTTCTGGACAGCCGGAAAGATCTCCTCAAGGGTATCCTTCGCCATATACACGAACTGTATGCCGAGATGATCCTCTATTTTCTTCGCGCGGTCGAAGATCGCGTCGTTCACCGTCTCGCCGTCGTATTCCTCGGCGAAATAGTAGCGGTTGTACAGCGACCACTTCGGGTAGATTATCGTGAAGGTCTGACCGCCGTGATCCTTCTTCCCGATACCCGGATCAATATAGCCATAATCGTCGGTCGTGCTCTCCTCAGTGGACGACGTCACGTCGTCGGCGGATGTGTCTGAAATGGTAGTCGTAGCGGCATCGCCGCAGGAGGTCAGGAATGCGGAACAGGACAATAGGATCGCGAGGACAAGCGCTGTATGATCATGTTTTTTCATGCTGAATACTCCTTTGGTTCTTATCCGGAGCGGCACGGCACACTATGTATCCGGCTCGCGTCGGAATTATTTTGTAGCTATTAATCATTATACATCAATTCTCCGGATATGTAAATGTATTTTTCGGTTGAAAATATGTAATTTCCGATATTTTTGCATTATTTCTGTGAATCATCAAAAGAATAATGTTAATATAAACACTTTAGCTCTGCGTATTACCAAAAGAAGTCCGCCGTCACTTACAACAGCGGACTTACTGTCAATTCTATTTTTCAAGCATCTTTCTCAGATACTGCCCTGTGTAGGATTTTTCGCACTCAGCGACCTCCTCCGGAGTTCCGGTCGCGACGACAGTTCCTCCGCCGTCGCCGCCCTCGGGTCCGAGGTCGATTATATAGTCGGCGGTCTTGATCATGTCGAGGTTATGCTCGATGACGACGACCGAGTTTCCGGCGTCGACCAGCCTTTGCAGAACCTCGATGAGCTTTCTGACGTCCGCCATGTGCAGTCCTGTCGTCGGCTCGTCGAGGATGTAGATCGTCCTGCCGGTAGAGCGCTTCGCGAGCTCGGTCGCGAGCTTCACGCGCTGAGCCTCGCCGCCGGACAGAGTCGTCGACGACTGACCGATCTTTATATACCCGAGCCCGACGTCGTACAGCGTCTGGAGCTTCTTCGCCAGTTTCGGCAGGTTCGCGAAAAATGACAGCCCCTCCTCGACCGTCATCTCGAGCACGTCGGAGATGTTCTTCCCCTTGTACTTCACCTCGAGCGTGTCCTTGTTGTAGCGCTTGCCTTTACAGACGTCGCAGGTGACGTAGACGTCCGGCAGGAAGTGCATCTCTATGCACTTGACGCCGTCGCCCTCGCACGCCTCGCAGCGTCCGCCCTTGACGTTGAACGAGAAGCGTCCCGATGTGTAAGCGCGCATCTTCGCGTCCGGCGTCTTCGCGAACAGCTCGCGGATATCGCCGAACAAGCCGGTATATGTCGCCGGGTTCGAGCGCGGGGTGCGTCCGATCGGGCTCTGGTCTATCGCTATGACCTTGTCGAGATTTTCGATTCCCTCGATGCTGTCGTATTTTCCGGGATAAGTTATCGCGCGGTTCAGCTCCTTCGCGAGCACCCGGTGGACAATCGCGTTGACGAGCGACGATTTTCCCGACCCCGACACGCCGGTGACACAGCAGAACAGCCCGAGCGGGAACGTGACGTCAATATTTTTAAGGTTATTCTCCCTCGCGCCGTGAACGGTCAGAAATTTTCCGTTCCCCGCGCGGCGGATCTTCGGCACCTCGATCTTCTCCCTGCCGGAGAGGAACGCGCCTGTTATCGACGCCGGGTTATTCTTTATCTCCTCCGGAGTTCCCTGCGCGATGATCTGCCCGCCGTGGATGCCCGCGCCCGGACCTATGTCGACGATATAATCCGACGCCTCCATCGTCTCCGCGTCATGCTCGACGACGATAAGGCTGTTTCCCGCGTCGCGGAGCTTTTTAAGCGTCGCTATCAGCTTCGAGTTATCCCTCTGGTGCAGACCTATCGACGGCTCGTCGAGGATATACAGCACGCCCATCAGCGACGAACCTATCTGCGTCGCGAGACGTATCCTCTGCGCCTCTCCGCCGGACAGAGTTCCCGCCTTCCGCGCCAGAGTCAGGTAGTCAAGCCCGACGCTCTCGAGAAAGCCAAGTCTCGCCTTCACTTCCTTCAGAATTTCCTTAGCGATCGTCTGCTCCGTCTCGGTGAGTCTCAGATTTTCGACGAACTCAAGCGCCTTCGTGACCGACAGCCGGCAGAACTCATCGATATTCTTCCCGCCGACCGTCACGGCGAGCATCATCGGGTTCAGTCTCGCGCCGTGACAATCCGGGCACGGGACCTCCTCGACGAACTGCTCGTAATAATCCGGGTTGAAATTCGACTCAAGCCTCGACTGAATCATATTGACAACGCCGTCGAACTTAACCGCCTTCCGCCGTCCGTCGCCCTCCCAGTACCTCGTGACGTCATAAAGCTCATTCCCGGTGCCGTAAAGCAGCGCCTTCAGCGCCGTCTTAGAATAATCCTTTATCGGAGTGTCGAGCGTAAACCCGTACTTCTCCCCGACCGCCTCAAAAAGCGGACCATTCCAGCTCTCCTCCTCGAGCGACTTAAACCCGTTGACCTGTATAGCCCCCTCGCGGAGAGACAGCGACCTGTCCGGAATCACCTTCTCCTCAGAAATAATCCGCAGCTCCCCGAGCCCCGAACACCTCGGGCAAGCCCCCATCGGATTATTGAACGAAAACATCCGCGGCGACAACTCACCGACCGATATCCCATGCTCCTCGCAAGCGTACTTCTGCGAAAACGACATCTCCGTCTCCCCGTCAAAAGTCTCGCCCTCCCGAAGCACCACCGAAATAAGCAATTCCCCGTCAGTCAGCCTCAGCGCCGTCTCGACCGAATCCGCAAGTCTCGGACGTATATCCGCCCGCTTCACCAACCTGTCGACCACAATCTCCACCGTATGCTTCTGATTCTTATCGAGCTTTATCTCCTCGGAAAGCTCATAAATCGCCCCGTCGACCCGCGCCCGGACATACCCGCCCTTCTTAGCGTCCTCGAACACCTTCTCATGCATACCCTTCTTACCGCGCACGACCGGAGCCAACACCATAAACCGGGTACCATCCGGCAAAGCCATTATCCTGTCAATTATCTGATCGACAGTCTGCTGCCGTATCTCCCGACCGCAAACCGGACAATGCGGCACCCCAATCCGCGCGTAAAGCAATCTCAGATAATCATATATCTCAGTAACCGTACCAACAGTAGACCGCGGATTCTTAGACGTAGTCTTCTGGTCAATAGATATAGCCGGCGACAACCCCTCAACCGAATCAATATCCGGCTTATCCATCTGCCCAAGAAACATCCGCGCGTAAGACGACAACGACTCAACAAACCGCCGATGCCCCTCAGCATATATAGTATCAAACGCCAAAGACGATTTTCCCGAACCCGAAAGACCAGTGAACACAACAAGCTTATCACGAGGAATAGTCAAGTCAATGTTTTTCAAATTATGGACGCGCACGCCACGCAATTTTAACTCTGCCATTTGTTTGCAGCAGGAGGGGAAAGAAGCCCTTTGAAAAGGGCTTCTCTCCCCTCCTGCACCTCCCCTCTTTTTCCCAAACTTTCAAAAAAACTATTTTTATGATTTCAGCGACTTTATGCGGTCGCGCAATGCCGCCGCACGCTCGAACTCCAACTTCTTCGCAGCCTCGCGCATCTCGGCAGTCAGGTCGTCGATCAGCTTCTCCTTCTCCGCGGGGCTCAGGCGGCGCTTCTCACGCAGCGCGTCCGACAGCTTCTTCTCGGGTGAGCGCTCCGCCTCACGGCGTCCGATCTCAATCAGGTCGCGCACGCTCTTCTTTATCGTCTGCGGAGTAATCCCATGAGCCGTATTATAAGCCTGCTGTATAGCCCGCCGCCGCTCCGTCTCGTCAATCGCCGCCCGCATAGACGGCGTCACCGTATCCGCGTACATAATCACGCGCCCCTCAGAATTACGAGCCGCGCGCCCTATCGTCTGTATAAGCGACGTCTCGCTCCGCAGGAACCCCTCCTTATCCGCGTCAAGTATCGCCACCAGCGACACCTCCGGAATGTCAAGCCCCTCACGCAGCAAATTAATACCGACCAGCACATCAAACACCCCAAGCCGCAGATCACGAAGTATCTCACTCCGCTCCATAGTCTCAACCCGGTGATGAATATACCGCACCTTTATCATATTCCCCTCAAGGTACTCAGTCAGGTCCTCCGCCATCTGCTTTGTAAGAGTAGTTATCAGCACCCTCTCGCCCTTATCGATAGTCGCGTGTATCTCCCCGATCAGGTCGTCAATCTGCCCCTCGACCGGTCTCACGAATATCTCCGGGTCAAGCAGCCCCGTAGGGCGTATAATCTGCTCAACAACCTGCTCCGACCGCGAACGCTCATACTCCCCCGGAGTAGCGCTCACGTAAATCACCTGATTTATCTTCCTCTCGAACTCATCAAAGAACAACGGCCGGTTATCATAAGCCGAAGGCAGTCTGAACCCATACTCCACGAGATTCTTCTTCCTCGCGAAGTCTCCGCCGCTCATCCCCTTGACCTGCGGCAGCGTCACGTGCGACTCATCGACAAACAACAGAAAATCCTTCGGGAAATAATCAAGCAGCGTATAAGGCGTAGACCCCGGCGCCCGCCCCGACATAACCCGCGAATAATTCTCGATTCCCGAACAGAACCCCACCTCGCGAAGCATCTCAAGGTCATATTTAGTCCGCTCCTCAATCCTCTGAGCCTCAAGCAGCTTATTCTGACTCCGGAAGAAATCCACCCTCTCACGCATCTCCTCCTCAATCTCCCGAAGCGCCGCCTCCCGCCGCTCATCGCTCACCGCGTAATGCGTAGCCGGAAATATCGAAACATAACTAAGCGACCGCACAAGCTCCCCGGTCACGACATTTATCTCAGAAACCCGCTCAATCTCGTCCCCGAAAAACTCCACGCGTATCGCCTTATCCCCGCTCGAAGCCGGGAATATCTCAACCACGTCCCCGCGCACCCTGAACTTATCACGCACAAAATTAATATCATTCCGCTCATAACTAAGCGAAATCAACCGTCTGACAAGCTCATCCCGCTCCATAACCGCCCCCGGTCTGAGCGGTATCAACATCGACCCATACTCCCGCGGATCACCCAGCGAATAAATACAAGACACACTCGAAACAATAATCACATCCCGCCGCTCAAGCAGCGACGACGTAGCGCTATGCCTCAGCATATCTATCTCATCATTAATCGCCGAATCCTTCTCAATATAAAGATCCTGCCCCGGTATATAAGCCTCCGGCTGATAATAATCATAATACGACACAAAAAACTCCACCCTGTTCTCCGGGAAAAACTCCCGGAACTCCGAACAAAGCTGCGCCGCGAGTGTCTTATTATGCGCCAGAACAAGAGTAGGACGATTCACCTCAGCGATAATATTCGCCATAGTAAAAGTCTTTCCCGACCCAGTAACGCCAAGCAATGTCTGCTCCCGCATCCCCGCCTCAACCCCGGCAGCAAGCCTGTCTATCGCCTGCGGCTGGTCGCCTGTCGCCTTATACGGCGCGTGCAACTTAAAACGGTCCATAACCCTTCGCTTGCAGGGGAGAGGAACCCCCTTTGAAAAGGGGGTTCCTCTCCCCTGCACCCCTCTTCTCCCTCAAACTTCATAC
>URCP01000093.1 GCA_900546315.1 uncultured Eubacteriales bacterium | reverse complement strand
ACGGGTCAGTGACCCGCGACAGCATCTCCGGCTTCATCCCGCACCCGTCGTCGGTTATCCTCAGGGTGAGGATGCCGCCCTTCTCGGTAATCGAAATCCCGATGAGCCCCGCGCCCGCTTTCGCCGAATTCTCGGCTATATCAAGGATGTGAAGGGATAATTCTTTCATATTCTTCCGAGTTTTATTGACTTTACAAGGTTTTTTCGTATCTCGTCGGGGGTGTCCCCGTCAAGATATATCGTGTGTTCGGCGTCCCGTATCGCGTCGAGCCTGTGCGCGTCGCTCCCCGACAGGAATTTCTTTCCGGAAAGGGAAGGGTGCGACTTCATGAGCTCTTCTCGCTTTGACATATCGTTCAGTTCAACGCACTCAGCCGGAAAATCCGGCGGAATGTCGCCGAGTATCGCGATTATGCCGTTCGAGGGTCGGTCTATGTGCGCTGGGTAGCAGACGCCGCCGTGGCGCTCAACCAGCTCCGGGACCTCGTCAAGCGCGATGCCGGTCGCGACGACAAGCAGCTTCGGGTCTGAACCCAGAATGTTGTCCTCATGGTCGACTATCAGCTGTTCGCCGTAAATCTCCGGGCGGTTCTTTATCGGTAACCGTCTTCCCGCGACCTCCTCCCCGAAGCTCATCGCTCCGGAAAGCGTCTCAAAAAGGCACACGACGTGGATATTCTCCGCGGTCTCGAGCTCCATTCCCGGAACCGGTATCACCCCGACCGCCTCCGCCGCTCTGAAGAACGCCGGACAGTTTGCGGTTGAGTTGTGGTCGGTCAGCGCGAGTATCTGAAGCCCCGCGAGCATTCCCATGCCCGCGATATTCGACGGCGTCATGTCATTGTCCGCGCAGGGGGAGAGACAGGAATGAAGGTGAAAATCGTAGAAATACCGCTCCATCCCGCTCCTCCGTCAGACGCCGACGCCGAGCATGGCGAGCTCCGCCGCGACGCGGTAGGAGGTCTTATCCGACGTGAGGACGTTTATCCCCTTGGTCGAAGCCGCCTCGAGCGCCGGCGGGTCGGGTGTGACTCCTTCCGCCAGGATGACGCAGGCGGTGTCCGCGAGCGTCGCGACCGCGCAGATATTTATGTTCGACATGATCGTGATCCACGCCGAATCCGCCGGGGCGCGCCCCATCACCCACGAGAGCAGGTCGCCGATGTAGACGTCCCTCACCTCGCGGTCGGGCTCCGGGAGAGAAATCACGCCGAGCCCGAGCTTTCCGGAGATTTCCTTGACAGTCATTCCGGGTCCTCCTTGTCAGATTTCCTGTTGTCCGCCTGTCTCATGCTCATCACCGGGCAAATACGGTCTCCCGCGATGCCACGGACGATATCCTCAGCGAAAGCGCGGCAGGACGGCGCTCCGCACGCTCCGCAGTCTATCCCGGGAAGCGTCCGCCGTATTCTCTCGATCTCCGACATCATCATCATGCTCGTCGCGAGATTGTCCGAGAGCTTCGCGCACGGTACGTCCTGCGGGAGGGAATCGAAGAAATAATCCGCCGGGATGTATTTCTCGCCGAGCGGCGGCTGATTCTGCGTTATCGGCAGATACCGCCGCAGAGACAGGAGCCTCGCCCTCGCGATGAACGGATTCTCGATCGTCATCGTGCCGCCGACACAGCCGCCGGGACAGGCATTCAGCTCGATGAACTCAAGCCCCTGTATATTCCCGTTCTCAATCTGGTCGAGCACCCTGACGCAGTTCTCGATGCCGTCTGTCGCGAGGTATTTATCGTTGAATATCGCGGTGGATTCTCCGCCCGACGACGCCCAGCCGACCCCTAAAGCCCCCGTCTCGCAGGAACGCTCCGGTATCTCGATATGCTTGAGCGCGTGCAGAAGCGAAAAGTACACATCCGCGACCGAGAGCACACAGTCGACCTCACTCTTATAACCCGCGAACCCGTTCTTTACATAACTAACCTTCGCCGGGCAGGGAGAGATGAAGCAGGTCAGGATATCGTCGTCCGAAAGCTCCGGATGCCTCTCCTTCGCGCGCTTCCTCGCCGCCGCCGCCGCGACCTCCATCGGAGGAAGCATCGGCAGGATGTTGTCCTTGAGAAAAGGGAATCTCAGCGTTATAAGCCTGACTATCACCGGGCAGGCGGAGCTGATCACAGGCTTCCGTATGCCCGGCGTCGACATATATGTCCTCGTGTAAGCCGACACCATCTCAGCCGAGGAAGCCACCTCATAGACATCGTCGAACCCGATGCCGTACAGCCCCTCGATTATGTAGTCGATGTCGTCTATGCCGCCGAACTGTCCGTAGAGCGCGGGCGCCGGCAGCGCTATCTTGTATCTGTGCGCGAACCTTCCGTCCGCGAAGTCCGAAAAAGGCAGGAAAGTCGGACGCTTTGCCTGATGCGGGCATTCTCGTATGCAGACCCCGCAGTCGATGCACCTCGTACTGTCTATCTCGGCGTGACCGTTCCGGACGCGTATCGCCTCGGTCGGGCAATGCCTCAGACAGGTAGTACAGCCGGTGCACTTCGAGACGTCGAGCGTGACGGAATGCGTATAGCTTCCCATCTTGACCTCCTTCGGGATACTCTGACAGAATCAGCGTCTCCCTTTTGTTCCTAGGAGATATTTACCCTCATTGTGATCTTCGTGCCGGAGCCGACGACCGATTCGATATCCATCTCGTCAGTATAGCGCTTCATGTTCGGAAGCCCCATCCCGGCGCCGAAGCCGAGCTGTCTTATATTGTCCGGAGCCGTCGAGTACCCCTCCTGCATCGCAAGAGAGATATCCTCAATTCCCGGACCGTGATCCTCGAGGATTATCGTGATGCCGCCCTCGTCGACCGACACGTCGGCGACGCCGCCGCCCGCGTGGATGACCATGTTGATCTCCCCCTCGTACATCGCGATCGAAACGCGGCGCACGATCTCCGGCGACAGCCCGAGCAGCCTCAGATTCTTCTTCACGTCGACCGACGCCTTGCCTGCCGAGGTGAAATCCTTGCCGTTCACGTCATAGTGGAAGCGGAGCGGTTCAGACATGGCACTCACCGCACGCCGCCTCGGTGTGAGACTCTCCGGTTCCTCGCCGGTTCAGCCCCTCCGAGTAGAGTATACCGCACGCCTCGTACATCCTGAGGGACGTCGAGAGCAGCACTATGCCGTGCTCCATCGCGAGGTCAATCATCTCGCCGGTCGGTCTTTTGTTTCTGACGAAGACAATGCAGATCATATCCATCATCTCGGCGGTGCGGACAACCTGCGTGTTGACGAGTCCGGTGAGAAGGACCGCCTGATCCTTCACGTAAGCGAGCACGTCGCTCATCATGTCGCTCCCGCAGGCGGACGAAACGTCCTGCGAGAGGTCGCCGTCGGCGAGGACCTCTGCCGAAAGCAGGTCTTTGATCTTTGAGATCGTCATTTTTGTTGCCCTTTCCCGGATAATAATCCGAAATTACGGTTCAGCCGGACTTATGTATTCTCAGCCGAGGTATTCGGCGAGGATTTTGTCGACGTCGTTCGGGACGAGTCTGCCGTAAACGGTGCCGTTGACGGTCAGGACGGGTGCGAGACCGCACGCGCCGATGCAGCGGGTAGCCTCAAGCGACACACGTCCGTCGGAGGTGGTAGCGCCCGGCTCGATGTTCAGCTTCTTTTCGATGCGCTCCATGACCTGTCCGGAGCCCTTGACGTAGCAGGCGGTACCGAGACATACCGCGATCGCGACGTCGCCCTTCGGGTTGAGAGAGAACTGGGAATAGAAGGTGGCGATGCCGTAGATCTCCTCGAACGGGTGGCCGAGACCCGCGGCGATGCGGCGTATGACTTCCTCGGGCAGGTAGCCGTAGATTTCCTGCGCGCCCTGAAGGACGGGCATTGCGGCGCCCTTGATATCCTTGTTTGCCGCGATGAGGGCGTCAAGCTTTTCCGCCTGCTCAGGAGTGCCCTTGAACGTGACTGTTGTTAACTTCTTTTTCATCTGAAGTGCTGATCCTCCTTGAAGGGAATATAAAAATAGTTATATGCGGACCGCCGCGGCAGGTAGATAACGACTATGCAAAAGCCGCATAACGCGCATATCCTTACCCATATATTATACACTTTTTTTCGCCAAAAAGCTATACTTTTCACAAAAAAATATCAACTTTTTTTGACGGCAAAAAACGAAAATTTTGCGGTGTGATATGGAATTATCCGTAAAATATTCCGGCGTTAAATAATATATGGATTTAATGGTATTTTATTACATCACAGGTTTGGTTAGCCGGTGCTAACGCATAGCGGATATATGTGTAATTTGACAATTTATCGGGCTTTTGACAAATGATGAGCGACGGGCTATATAGTGCTGATGGTATGCTTATATCGATATATTTTGGCAGCGTTTATCGCATAACCGGGGGAATAAAAAATCCGCCGTGAGCGGCGGGCGGGGACGCGGGTCAGTTGTCGGTTCGGTTGAAGATGACCTTTCCGTGTCGGGAGATTTCTTTTTCAATTCCGGAGTCCTTCTCGATGTGTGTAACATCAAGCACATCGACGTGGCGGGAGACTGCGTTTTGTATGTCTTCGGTAAAGCCGATGAATTTCAGACCTTTGAGTCCGCTGTCGACGAGAAGGTCTATGTCGCTCTGTTCTGTCATTGTGTTTTTTGCGAATGAACCGAAGAGAACTGCTTTTTTCACGCCGTATTTCTCGAAGATTGGGGTGAGCACGATTTTTATGGTGTCGATGCTGATATGTTCTTTTGTGTCTCCGAATATCTTCCGGCAGGATTCGTCGTCTTTTATGGTCAGGCTTTTCAGTATGCTTTTTGTGGCCATTATGAGACCTCCTTCCGTTCATATATATTATATTATACTCTTAAAATCGCAATTTGTCAATAGCAGATTTCATATAAATTCTGTTAATTTTTCTTCAAAAGTATAAAGTTTTTCGGGAAGGGTGCAAGGATGCCGCTTGCGGCATCCAAGCAAATATGCCTTGCCGCCCAGGCGTCAAGGCATATTTGAGAGGAGGGCGCTTTTTTCAAAAAGCCCCCTCCCCTGCAAAGCGAAGGTCTATCAGGTAGCAAACCCCGCGTACTGATTCTGATAAAGTTTCCAATACGCCCCCTTCTTCGCGAGCAGTTCCTCATGCGAGCCGGCTTCGGCTACAACTCCGCCGTCGAGGACGACTATTTTGTCGGCGTCTCTGATTGTGGAGAGTCGGTGGGCTATGATGAGGCTGGTTCTGCCTTTCATCAGGGCTACCATCGCGGATTGGATGTGCATTTCGGTTCTGGTGTCGACTGAGGAGGTCGCTTCGTCGAGGATGAGGATTTTCGGGTTGGCTAAGACGGCGCGGGCTATCGCGAGGAGCTGGCGCTGACCTTGCGAGAGGTCGCTGCCGGATTCGGAGAGTTCGGTGTCGTAGCCTTCGGGGAGGCGTTCGATGAAGGTGTCGGCGTTGGCGGTGTGGGCGGCTTGCTTTATTTCTTCGTCGGTGGCGCCTTGTCTGCCGTAGCGGATGTTTGACGCTATTGTGTCGGAGAAGAGGACGGTGTCCTGAAGGACTATCGCTATCGCGTGGCGGAGGGTTGACTTCGGGATGTCGTTTATGTTTATGCCGTCGATGTCGATTTCGCCGCTGTCGATGTCGTAGAATCTTGTCAGGAGGTTGACGACGGTGGTTTTGCCGGAGCCGGTCGCGCCTACTATCGCTATTTTCTGTCCCTGCTTCACGTCGAGGTCGAAGCCTTTGAGCACCGGTTCGCCGGGCTTGTAGGAGAAGTACATATCGCGGAAGGTTATGTCGCCGCGGATGTCTTCGACTTTTATCGGGTTCTTTCCGTTGTCGGTCTCGCTGTCGGCGTCCATTATCTCGAAGACGCGCTCCGCGCCTGCCATCGCGGTGAGGATCTGCGTGTACTGGTTCGCGATTTCGTTTATCGGGCGGGTGAACTGCTTTGAGTACTGGAGAACCGCCTGAATCGCGTCGATGCCGAGCAGTCCGCCGGCGGCGAAATATCCGCCGAACGCCGCTACGAGCAGATATCCGAGGTTGCCTATCATGTTCATGCACGGGCCCATGATTCCGCCCCAGATGTTGGCTTTTATGCCGACCTTGCGGTATTCTTCGGCGATTTTCGCGAAGGTTCCGATCGCCGCGTCCTCCTTCGAGTAGGCGATGACTGTCTTGCAGCCGGTGACGGTTTCCTCTATGTGTCCGTTGAGCTGACCGAGGATGGTCTGCTGCGCGACGAAGTATTTGCGCATGAATTTCGAGAGCTGCGTCGTGACGAGCAGGGTCAGCGGGATCGTCACCATAGCGACGATCGTCAGCTGCCAGCTGTAATAGATCATCATCACGAGCGAGCCGATCAGGGTTATCACGGCGGAGAAGAGCGACGCTATCGACTGGGAGATCGAGTTCGAGATGTTCTCGACGTCGTTTGTCATGCGGCTCATTATGTCGCCGTGGCGGTGCGTGTCGGTGTACTTTATCGGGAGATAAGAAATCTTCTCGAAGAGATCCTGACGCATCGTGCTGACCGTGTTCTGCGAGAGCTTCGCCGCCGCTATGCCCTGAAGGTAGGTGAAGACGGATGAGACGATATAGACCGCCGCCATCAGGATAACCGTTTTGTAGAGCTTCGCGAAGTCGACGTGCGCGCCGTCGTGATCTATCGTTATCGCGCTTATCGCTGTCGCCTGCAATGCCGGACCCGCGAGGTTCAGCAGAGCTATGAGCATGACGAGGATTACCAGCGCGAAGAGCAGATATTTGTTCTTTCCGATGTATTTTGTCAGCTTCCTGAACGTACCCTTGACGTTCTTCGGCTTTTCGCGCACCATAGGTCCGCCGGGTCCGCCGCCTCTCGGTCCGCCGGGACCTCCGCCCGGACGCATCGAGACTATCGGGCGCTCGCCGTTCTTATTCTGTTCAGCCATTGTCGTTTCCTCCTTTGCCCTCGCCGTCGGACGCCTTTACCTGCGACGCGTAGATGTCGCGGTAGGTCGCGCTCGTCCGCATCAGCTCGTCGTGCGGCGCGAAGGCGGTTATCGTGCCGTTCTCTATGACGGCTATCCGGTCGCAGCTCTTTATGCTCGCGATACGCTGGGCTATCATTATGACCGTCGTTCCGGAGATGTTCTCTCTCAGCGCCTTATGCAGTCTCGCCTCTGTGCCGAGGTCAAGAGCGCTCGTCGAGTCGTCGAAGATCAGTATCTCCGGGCGGCGTATCAGCGCGCGCGCTATCGCGATACGCTGCTTCTGACCGCCGGAGAGGGAAGCTCCCTTTTCAGCGATCATAGTGTTGTAGCCTTCCGCGAAGCCGCCTATGAAGTCGGATGCCTGCGCGATCTCAGCCGCCTTTTTCACTTCCTCGTCGCTCGCGTCCGGGCGTCCCCAGCGGATGTTGTCCGCGACCGTGCCGGAGAACAGCTCGGTCTTCTGGAGGACGAACGCTATCTTCTGACGAAGCGTCTTCAGGTCGTAATCCTTCACGTTCTCGCCGTCGACATACACATTTCCTTCGTCCGCGTCGTAGAAGCGCGGGATCAGGTTCACGAGAGACGATTTGCCGGAGCCGGTCGCGCCGATCACGGCGACCATCTCGCCCTTTCTGACGTCAAGATTTATGTCGTTCAGCACCGGTCTTCCGGCGGAATTCGGGTAGCGGAAGGAGACGTGATCGAATTTCACGGTGCCCTTCTCGTCGGTCTCGGGGGATTTATCACCAGCCTTTATAGCCGGCTCGCTCTCGAGCACCTCGATGATACGCTTAGCGCTCGCCGACGCCCTCGTCAGCGACTGGAACATCATCGAAACCATCATCATCGACATCAGTATCTGGGTTATGTAAGTGATAGCCGACATGACGTCGCCGACCTTTATTCCGCCGATAACGCCGATATTGTTCTCGACCTCTCTGCCGCCGATCAGCAGGATCGCGATAACCGAACCGTTCATGATCAGCATCAGTATCGGGCTGAGCGTCGCCATCAGCTTCTGAACCTTCAGGTTCACGTCGCGCAGGGAAGTGTTCGCGTTCCCGAAGCGGTCGATCTCATAACCCTCCTTGCAGTAAGCCTTGACGACCCTCGCGCCGGTAACGTTCTCCTGAACCACCGAGTTCACGCGGTCGAGCTTCTCCTGCACGTCGGTGTAGAGCGGCGTCGCCTTCTTTATCATGAGAAAAACGAGAATCAGCTGTATAGGAAGAGCCGCCAGCAGCACGATTCCGAACTTCGGACTGATCGCCACCGCCATGATGATTCCGCCGATAAACTGCATCGGCGCGCGCACGAACATACGCAGGATCATGTTGACCATATCCTGAACGGCGTTTATGTCGTTCGTCAGACGGGTCACGAGCGAGCCGGTCGTGAACTTATCCGTCTGCTGGAGCGACAGCTTCATGACCTTCCCGAACGCGTCGTTTCTCAGGTCGTTTCCGAACCTCTGCGACGCCATCGACCCGAACGCCGCCGACAGTATGCCGAAGCACCCGCCGATCGCGACGAGCCCCAGCATCGTCAGTCCGGTCGTTATTATAAGCGCCATATCATGCCCGATAACGCCCTCATTAACAATCTTAGCCATCAACTTCGGCTGCAAAAGATCAATATACACCTCGCCGATCATAGTAAGCGGCGCCAGTATCGCAAACAGCCAATAAGGCTTCAGATATTTCGCGAGCTTCATTTACCTTTTCCTCCGTCTTCATCCTTAACGCTCCCCGCCTGAAAGTCGTCAATCATACTGTCAATCACCTTATCAAGCAAAGCGCAAAGCACCCTGTTCTCATTAGCACTCAGCTTACCGAGCGCCACCTTATCACACCGGTCAAACGAATCCTTAATCCGCGCGTTCACTCCCTTACCCTTATCAGTCAGGTAAACCAGCGACTGCCGCCGGTCAGTCTCCCCCGTCCGACGCGTAATATACCCATCCTTCTCCATATTAGCAAGCGTAACACTCACAGTCGGAGGCTTAAGATGCGCCGCCTTCACAAGCTCCAGCTGCGTCACCCCAGCCTCCATATTAGAAAGATGAAACAACAACACCCGATAACTCTGCGGTATCCCGTCAACCTCAGCCTCCCGCCTCGTTATATCCCGATGCAGCCGCGACACATCCATTATCCGCATCATCGCGTTATATTCATCAGTCTTTCGACGCTCTCGGATACGATCAAGAAACTCCGCCGTCAATGGTTCTTTCATTATTTACTCCTTTCCTTAGTTTCGCAGGGGGAGGTACTTTTTCGGAGAAAAAGTACCTCCCCCTGCACCCCCTCCCAAAAAGCTTTATACATTAAGGATAGGGGCACAGGTCGTTAGTATGCTAAATATTAGATGACTAATAGTTAGCTACCTAATTGTTAGGTTGCGAATAATATTATACGACAAAAAACGGGATTTGTCAATAGGTGCGGCAAATTCTTTCTTTAACAAAATGTTAATTATGCGACAGGGCTCGACAAATAACGCTAAAAGTGGTATAATATAATATCAGGAGGGATCAACACTTGAACATACAGCACGAAAACATTCCGAACGCCCTCAGCGTCGACCACAGCCGACGCGACGAATACTGCTTCTGCCCCGAACACAACCACACCCACTACGAAATCTCCTTCGTAACCGAAGGCACCCTCAAAATAAAAAGCGGCAAAGCCGTCCTCACCGCCGCCGCCCCCTGCGCCATCCTCCACTTCCCCCGCTCCCCCCCCAGCGTAGAAAGCCCCCGCGGCAAAAACGAACGCTACAACATCAACAACACCACCGCCCTCTTCGAACGCTTCCCGGTCATCCTCTCCTGCACCGAAGCCCTCTTCTTCACCAGCACCGCCGTCCTCCCGATGAGCCGCGAAACCGCGGACAATCTACTCCGCTTCGTCCGTCCGCTCTTTGAGGAATACGAATCCGGCGGGGACACCGACCTCCTCGGCAGCCTCCTCTCAGTCGTCCTCTCATTCCTCTGCCGCCTCGGAGAAGGAAACCGCGCCGGAGAGCGCCGCGGCAGCTACATAAACAAAGTCATCAGATATATCTCGGACAACCTCTCACACGTAATGACCGCGGACGACATCTCAGGCGAATTCTTCGTCTCCCGCGCGAAGCTCTCCGCGGACTTCAAGCGCGAGACCGGCATGACCCTCAAGCAGTACGTCTGCCTCCAGACGATCGAGCGCGCGAGGACGATGCTGTCGGATAGAAAGAGCGTTCAGGCGACCGCGATAGAGCTCGGCTTCCCGGACTCCGCCGCCTTCATCCGCACCTTCAGAAGAATGACCGGCGTGACCCCCGGAACCTTCGCCGCGGAGCACGCGAGGGAATAAAACGAAGGGAAAAGAATCAATATCATATCAACCAACAATTGCCAATATTCCCACAAACTTGTATGGATGATAATTGATCACTTGCTCATCGAGACAAAGAAAGGAAAAACCAAATGGAAATCATAAGAAAAGCGACCGAAGAGGACATCCCTGCGGTCGCGGAAATATTTGAACACGTGATAGACCGTGAGGAGACGGTCAAAGTGAACGTCGGCTGGAAGCGCGGCGTGTACCCGACGGAGGACACGGCGCGGGAGGCGCTTGCGGCGGGGGATCTTTACGTTCTTGAGGACGATGGAAGGATAGTCGCGACCGGGCGGATAAATCAGGCGCAGGTTCCGGAATACGCGCTGGCGGGATGGACGACTGACACTCCGGACGATAAGGTGATGGTGCTTCACACGCTGGCGGTTGAGCCGTCGGCGTCCGGGCACGGGTACGGGACGAAGTTCGTCGCGTTCTACGAGAAACACGCGAAGGAGACAGGCTGCGCGGCGCTGAGGATGGACACGAACGAGATAAACAAACCCGCGAGAGCCCTGTATGCCAGGCTCGGCTACAGGGAGGTCGGCATAGTTCCGTGCAGCTTCAACGGTATTCCGGGAGTTCAGCTTGTCTGTCTTGAGAAGATAATAGGATAAAAGAAAACCCTCCGGGGTCGGGTGACTCCGGAGTGCTTTTTTTATAAAGCTTTTAGAAGAGGGGGTGCGGGGGAGGAACTTTTTATCCGAAA
>URCP01000092.1 GCA_900546315.1 uncultured Eubacteriales bacterium | reverse complement strand
CCCCAACCAAAAAAAAAAAACCCCCCCCCCTAAAAATATTACCGCCCGGGGCGGGGCCCCCCCCCTTTAACCCCCCCGGGCCCCCCCCGCCCCTCCGACACCTCCCCACCCCTCCCTCAAACCTTTTCATACAAATATTTTATAAGTTTGCGGCTCAAATTACAGACCGCGAAAGGCTGTCAGAATGTATAACGAAACTATATTACCGGCAAAAGACGGAATCGTCATGGACATCAAACGCTTCGCCGTTCACGACGGGGACGGGATACGCACCACCGTGTTTCTCAAGGGCTGTCCCCTCCGCTGCCGCTGGTGCCACAACCCCGAAGGACTCTCGGTCAACCCCGTCCTCGCCTTCTACAACGAAAAATGCGTCCTCTGCGGCGAATGCGTCAAAGCCTGCCCCACCGGCGCACACTCAATCGACCCAACGACCGGAAAACACACCATAAACCGTGAAAAATGCGTAACCTGCGGCAAATGCGCCGACGCCTGTCTCTCCGACGCCCTCAAGCTCTGCGGCAGAAAAATGTCTGTCGACGAAGTCCTGAAAATCGTCCTCGAGGACAAAATCTTCTACGAGACAAGCGGCGGCGGAATGACCCTCTCCGGCGGCGAGCCGACAATGCAGCCGTCCTTCGCCCTCGCCCTCCTTCAGGCGGCAAAAAAAGAAAACCTCGCGACCGCCCTCGACACCTGCGGCTTCGCGAAGAGAGAAACATATGAGGCGCTCCTGCCATATGTCGACAAATTCCTGTTCGACGTGAAGCACATAACGCGCGAAGGACACATCCGCTGTACAGGCGTGCCGAACGACCTGATCATAGAAAACCTGCGTTTCCTGTCGGATTCCGGCGCGGCGATCGAGATACGCATTCCGTTCGTCCCCGGATATAATGACGACGACGCGACAATCAACGGTATCGGCGCGTTGCTCGAACCGCTTCACATCACGAGGGTGAAGCTCCTTCCGTACCACGGCTACGCCCGCTCGAAGTACGATTCGCTCGGCATGACCTACGAAATGCCGGAGATGGAGCGTCCGTCCACCTCTGTAATGGAGCACGCCGCGTCTCTTCTGCGCTCTCATAATCTCGACGTAATTTGCGGCTGAGTTCGTATCAAAATGTATAAACCTTTTTGAAAAGGGGTGCCGGGGTAAAACTTTTTCTGCCAAAAAGTTTTCCCCCGGCTTTACTTATAGACTTCTGGTAACTATCTCCCCCGCGCCCATATCGGCGGCGAGGAGCCATTCGCCTTTGCAGGTGACTTCGACTTTTACCGGTCTGTCGCTTGTTATGGAGAAGGAGGTGAGTTTCGAGTTCTTCCATTCCGCCGAGACGGTGAGACCGCCGCGGGCGCGGAGACCTTTGAAGGAGCCGGTATGCCATGCTGACGGGAGAGCCGGGAGAAGATCGACGCGCGCGGTTCTGCCGTTCGTGTCGTGGCTCTGGAGGAGCATTTCGGCTATACCCGCGGGAGCGCCGAAGTTGCCGTCGATCTGGAAGGGCGGATGCGCGTCGAAGAGGTTCGGGTAGGTGGATTTTTCAAGGAGAGCTCCGATGTGTTTCAGGCATTCGTCGCCCATGCCGAGTCTGGCGTAGAAGTTGATGATCCATGCCCGGCTCCAGCCCGTGTGACCGCCCCCGCCCGAGAGACGGCGTGAGAGTGATACCTTTGAGGCACTGAAAAGGTCGGGAGTCTTTGATTTCGTGATCAGTGACGCCGGATGGAGACCGTAGAGCATTGAGAGGTGGCGGTGACCCGGCTCGGTCTCCTCGTAATCTTCCTGCCATTCCATGATCTGACCGTGCTTTCCGATCTTTATCGGAGGGAGGCGGTCGCGGGTTTTTCTGAGGGTTTCGGCGAAGTCACGGTCGGTGTCAAGCACTCCGGCGGCGGAGATGGTGTTCGTGAAGAGTTCATAGAGAATCGAGTTGTCCATCGTCGGCCCGGCGCAGATTGCCACTGTTTCGCCGGTCGCCGGGTCTTTGTAGTGGTTCTCGGGTGAGTTCGACGGTGCGGTGACGAGGCAGCCGGTGTTCGGGTCTTCGGTCAGGAAATCGAGGAAGAATTCCGCCGCGCCCTTCATCACAGGGTAGTATTCTTCGAGGAATTTTCTGTCGCCCTCGAAGAGGTATCTCTCCCAGATATGCTCGCAGCACCACGCTCCCGCGCACATGAAGCTGCCCCATGAGCAGCCCTCTCCCGGCGCGGTGAAGCCCCACGGGTTGGTAATAGTGTGCGCGACCCAGCCGTTACAGCCGTACTGTGTCTCCGCGGTTTTCTTTCCGTACTCGGAGATGAATTTTATGTATCGGAGAAAGGCGTCGCCGCACTCTGGAAGGTTCGTCGTCTCGGTGAGCCAGTAGTTCATCTGGATGTTTATGTTGATGTGGTAGTCCGCCGACCAGATTGTGTCGATGTCCTCGCACCAGACGCCCTGAAGGTTCGCCGGGAGGACGCAGTTCCAGCTGGACGAAATCATCAGGTACCGCCCGAACTGGAAATAAAGCTCGGTGAGAGCGGCGAGGTCGGACTTGTCGCCGTTTTTCAGCGCGTCGATGCGCTCCGCGGTCGTGAGGTTTCCCTTGTAATCTTCCGCGCCGAGGTCGATGACGGCTCTCGAGAGGAGCGACGAGAAGTGGGAGCGCGTTTTTCTCCGGAGTTTCGCGAAACCTTCCGCGGCGGCGCTTCCGATGACTTTCACGACCTCTTCCGCGGGGATGATGTCTTCAGAATAGTTGGTCTTCGCGGAAGCATAGATGAAGCATTCGCTGGCGTCGGTGACCGTTATCTTCCCGCCGTCGGACGACAGCTTTCCGTCGGTGACGAGCTTCACGCCGACCGCGTAGTCGAGACCTTTGTTGAATTTTCCGGTCATGAGTATCATATCGTCCAAATAGTCGACCGACGCGAATTTTCTCTCATACGCAAACGACGCGGAAAACGGCTCTGTGCACGAAATCCGCCCGACAAAGCAGTCCGGCTCCGGGCAGGTGAAATATTCCCTCGTGAACTTCCCGCCCGCGGTATAGGTAACGTCCGCCTCGCCCTTTTCAAGGTTCAGCGAGCGGCGGTATCCGGCGGCTTCAGTTGCCTCAAAGTCGATGAGCAGTCTTCCGGCGGTCTCGAAGCTGCCGTAGGCGGACTCGTATCCTTTTCCGTGCCCGCTCCCGTCGCCGCGGCAGACGAGGTATTTTTCAGCGAGCTTTTCGGCTTCGGTGATCTTTCCGGCGAAGAGGAGGGAGCGCATTTCGTCAAGATGAGCGCGGCATTCGGGATTGTCCGCCTCCTCGTCGTGCCAGCCGCTCCAGAAGGTCTCCTCGTTGAAGCGTATCTCCTCGCGGGAGACGCCGCCGTATATCATCGCGCCGAGCCTGCCGTTTCCGAGCGGAAGCGCCTCGGTCCAGACCTCCGCGGGAGTGTTGTAGGTGAGAGTTGTGTTTTTCATTTGCTTTCCCTTCAGACTATGCTTTTTCCGCACGGACCGCGCGGATTTTTTTCATAACAACAGTATACCATCAAACGATCGAAAATGCAATAGCTACCGCGAAAATTCCCGCCGCAAAAAAATAAATTTCTCCCGCGGAATGAGGGATACCGGGGATAAGAAACGCGAAAGTCCGTTTTTTCTGCGCATTCTCCGGAAATCCCTCTTGACAAATTCCGCGCGGCGTGTTATAATCATCTAAATGTCAAACTCAGGAGTATTCACTACAAAATGCAAACCAGAAAATCCCAGATATTCGTCCGTGACAGCGGATTCTACCGCGTCGTCCTGTCGCTCGCCATCCCGATGACCCTTCAGAATGTCCTTCAGCTTCTGCTCAACATGATGGATACCGTCATGCTCGGCAGACTCGGCAGCAGCTCGGAGGCACTGATCTCGGCGGCAAACTTCGCGAACCAGCCCTTCTTCGTCTACTCGCTCTTCCTGTTCGGAATGGTCTCCGGTATGTCGGTTCTCATCGCGCAGTACTGGGGCAAGGGCGATACCGACGCCATCAACTCGATAACCGGAATAGCTCTCACCGCGGCGGTTATCGTCGGAAGTATCGTCACCATTGTCTGCTACGCCTTCACACCTCAGGTGATGGGGCTCTTCACAAAAAGCGCCGAGGTCATCAGTCTGGGCGTCAAGTACCTGCGCATCGTTCTGGCATCCTATGTCATCGCCTCAATGACCTCGATTCTCTGCGGAGTAATGCGCTCGACAGAGCAGGTCGGCATCGCTCTCGGCTCGAACGCGGTAGGAATCATCACAAATATCGCGCTCAACTACTGCCTGATCTTCGGTAAGTTCGGTTTCCCGCGCATGGAGATCGAGGGCGCGGCGCTCGCGACCCTCATCGCGAAGATTGTCGAGTTCCTTGTCGTGCTCGTTTATGTCGTCTTCTTCGACAAGCGCGTGAAGCTCGGGTTCAGACGCATGTTCACCCACAACGCAAAAAAGAAGGCCATGTTAAGCGATTTCATCCGCTACAGCCTTCCGGTCATATTCAATGAGACAATGTGGGGACTTGGAATAACCTTCCACTCGGTCATCATAGGTCACATCGGCGACGCGGCTTACGCCGCCTACACGGTCGCCAACATCATCGAGAAGATCGGGCTGCTCTCCGCTATCGGTTTCGCTAACGCGACACAGATAATCATAGGCAAGGAGATCGGCGCGGGACGAAGCGAAAACGCGTACCCGTACGCGAAAACAATGCTCGCTCTCTCGGCGCTGCTCGGTCTTATCATGTCCGGGGTCGTTCTGCTTGTCCGCGTCCCGGCGGTCGGGCTCTTCGATATCGCCGACTCCACAAAGTCAGCGGCGGTGAATATCATCGGCGTGATGTCGGTCATCATCTTCATAAAGAGCTTCAACACGACCGCGATTGTCGGCGCAATACGCGGCGGAGGAGACACAAAGACCGCTATGATATTCGATTTTGTCCCGATGTGGGTGTTCTCAATCCCGCTCGGAGCGATAGCGGCGCACTTCCTCAAATTCCCGGTCTGGTGGGTATACGCCTGCCTCATGAGCGATGAACTCATCAAATCCACGTTCTGTCTTCTCTATATCAGGTCGAAGAAGTGGATAAGAAACGTCACCCGGTGATTCTTCTGCTTGTTGTCAATCACCCCGCCGCGACGGCGGAATGATAATCATTTATTGCGGGAAAAAGGCTTGAATCTGAGCCTTTTCCCGCAAAGTATCCTTGAATCAATAACCTTTGATCTCTTCCCCACTTATCCTCACGCACAGGATATAATTCTTCGCGTTCTCTTCCCATTGTCCGTATGTGACCGCGACGACCGTCCCGTCGGCAAGCACCTCAACTCCGGGGTACGCGCAATCGAGCGTGCAGCCTTTCTTCAGCCTCAGCTTGTAGTCTCCGTCTCTGCCATGCAAAATGTCGTCAAACGAGCCTATCCACGCGACCCAGTTCTGATAATACGGCGAGTCACGGTTCATATCCCGGAAGCTGACGAACAGCCTGCCGTCCCTTAAGTACTTCGCGCAGTGCCTGTCTCCGGTGAGGACGCCGTTCAGCTCCTTCACGTCCGACCAGTTCTGCCCGTTGTCGTCGGTCACGGCGAACATCGACTGTTTTTTCCGGGAATTCTCACGGAGCAGCACCGCGATTCGCTTTCCGTCCGGGGATTTTATCATGCACGGCTCACAGAGCTTCGTCGGCTCCTTTGTCCGGCAGATCCGCTCCGGCTCGCTCCAGCTGAGCCCGCCGTCCCTGCTCCTTGTCTGATACACTTCATAGTGTCCGTCAGCGAAGGTATCGCCGTGAGAGGTCTCATACACCTTTCTCCATATGTCGCCGTCCCTTTCGGGATTCTCGGAAACGTCAAGGTTCCACGCCGAAGTCCTGACCCATGTCCTGCCGTCGTCGGAGAGCTTTTTCTCGCGTTGGCGCGTGCGCGCGTCCGCGCCCTCACCGGCTCTGTAGACCTCCACTCTGTGGGTGTCGCCGCCATGTATGAACGCTCCCTCATCGTGAAAGAGCGCGAGATACTCGCCCTTCCCGGTTTCGACAATTGTACTCATAAAATACCCGCCGAAATCCACGATCGGACTGAATTCAGACCAGCTCTTCCCGTTGTCCGTCGAGACGGAGCTCCTGAACGGATACCTGCCCGCGAAGATGAACAGGCGTTCAACGCAGTCCCCGTCTGTCAGTTTGTATATGGTCGGACACTCGAGCGAAGTGCTGAAGCTGTCCGGAACCGGCAGCCTTTCGCTCCACGTGAGCCCCGCGTCGTCGCTCCTTTTCATCACGAGCTGACCGACGCCGTGACCCTTCGGATAGACCGTGTATATTGTCCTGCCGTCGTCAAGAAGGACTGTCGTCGGATGACCGAGGTATATTCCGTCCTCACGGTCAACCGTTATCTGGTTTTCTGTTTTGTCTGTGAGATCGATGTATCGCATAGTGTCCTCCGTGTGTAAATTTTAATTTTCGATTTTATACAAATTGTAATCTATCAGGCGCTGATACGGCGTTCTCACATCCGTGATGCCGAGCAGATAATCTGTCGATGTATCGAAGAGAAACGCGAGCTTTATCAGCACATCTGTCGGAATGTCGCGGTGCCCGCGCTCATAGCGGCTATACTGCGACTGCTTCATCCCGAGATAGTCGGATACCTCTTTCTGCGTCATGTCGTTGTCTTCACGCATATCGCGGATCCGGCGGTAGTAGCTGTCCATAAAAATTCCCCTATATTATAACCATTTAGCTATTGATATTTTACCACATATGTGTTATAATATATATGTAATATAACCATTCGGTTATATATTAAAGTTAAGGAGCAATATGATGGAAAGCAATAAACCAAGAAAAATTGAATGGATGTGCACCAGATGCGGTATGAAGACCATCAGAAGCGAAAGCATCGGTCGACCTATGCACGGCAAATGTCTGCGTTGAAATAAAATCCCGATCGGAGGAGTGCCGCCGCACAGCTGGGTGAAAAACCGGGTACTTTGATCATGGGTCTCATCAAAAATGTTTTCAAAGTCATCGGAACAGCCGGGCTGGGCATTATCGGTGCTGGTATAAACTCTTTTGCGAACCTTGAAAAAAAGAATGGATTGGACCCATCCAATGAGCAGGAGGCGGCTCAGAAGTGTTTCGACACAATAAAAAAAATGTGGGGCGAGGAAATAGACGAACTGCCGGATGACACCGCCACCAAGATCAGCCGCCAGCAGACCTATATAAGTAATCTGTGCGTCATTCTGGAGAATAACAGGGAACTGCGCAGAAGAGCCATTGAAGCCGGATGCCAAGAAAAATCCGATGAAATCGGCGAACGGATCTACAAGATAAAGGAAGACATAATAAACCGACAAAAACTAATAATCGAGCTCGCGTCTGAGGATAATTCGTATGATTCTGATGATATGAATAGTCTTTACGAGCAGCTTGATAAGTTCGAAAGAGAATTTTCTGATTCTGACAACTGACAAAATGTATATTCTCATAAAAAAGACCGTCCATCCCGAACGGTCTTTTTCAATTATTCATGTATCCTCGTATTAACCCTGTCAGTAATGAACTTCAAAGTATCGTCAATATTTCTCACCCCGGAGAAATAAGCTGACGCTTCCTCGAGGATTATCGACAGCAGGACGCCGTCCTTCGACACGTCACTCTCGCTGAAGTATGCAGGTTCGTATCCGAGCTGTTTATGATATAACAACAGTATACCATCAAATCACAAAAAATGCAATAGGTATGCCGAAAAATCCATATTTTTATTGTTTTTTCAATTGACAGGCGCGCTGATCTGTGGTATAATCTGTTCATACAATTCCGACAAGGAAAAGGAGATATATCATGCACATCACCGACCGCATACACGATTCCCGCTGGGGAATATTCAATCACTATCTCTGGGGCAACAAATTTGAGATATCCGGCGCGGCGTCGTGGAACGACTGCGTGAAGGGTATCGACGTGAAGCGGCTCGCGGAGGACATCCGCGACAGCGGCGCGCACTTCTATTTCATCACCCTGATGCAGGGCTTCAAGTACATGATCGCGCCGAACCGGACCTTTGACGAGATCGGCGGAACGGCTCCGGGAGACGCCTGCGCGTCGCGCGACGTCATAGCTGAGCTTGCGGACGAGCTCGCGAAGTATAATATCGACCTGTACCTCTATTTCACCGGAGACGGACCGTACAAGAACGAGGACGTCGGTTGCCGCTTCGGCTTCATCGAGCCGCGCGAAAAAGGCGTCACGCGTGATTTCGTCGAAAAATGGGCTGCGGTGCTCGAGGAATACGCCGTCAGATACGGCGACGCGGTCAAGGGCTGGTGGATGGACGGCTGCTATGATTTCTTCAAATATGACGACGAGCTGCTCTCGATATACCACCGCGCGATCAAGAAGGGCAATCAGGACGCCGTCGCCGGCTACAACAACGGCGTGAAGCCGTATTACGCGAAGCATTTCTCGGGCGAGGAGATCACCTGCGGCGAGTTCAACGATTTCTACGTCATCCCGCGCGAGAGGTTCATCGACAGGGAGAAGAACGGCGGAGCGCAGGCGTTCATGCTCGCGCCGCTCGGAGCCGCGCCCGACGGAATTGAATGGAACGCGTGGGGACAGAAGGGTTCGAAGCATGACGGAAAATATATGCGAGATTTCGTGTCCTGCGCGAACACGAACGGCGGCGTCGTGACAATCGACGTCTGGGTATCCCCGACCGGAAGACTTGACCCGGAACAGATGAGGGTGCTCAGGGAAATCGACAGATAAAAAGTAACAGGAGACCGTTTTATATGGCGGTCTCCTGTTTTTTCATATCGGGCGGCGATTCATTCGTGTATCCTCGTATTAACCCTATCCGTAATAAACTTCACAGTATCCTCAATATTTCTCGCCCCCGAGAAATAAGCCGACGCCTCCTCGAGGATTATCGACAACACGGCGTCGTCGCACCCGGTCGAGACATGGCACCCGGAGATCAGCTCCCGCAGTTCCGCGATGTCCTCTTCCGTCACGTCGAAATAGTCGTCCCTCTTTTCCATCTCATTGACATTTCCTTCGGCGTCGGTGTAGGTTTTCCCGATATACGAGGATACCGCAACTTCGATCTCCTGCCCGGTCTTCGCGTCCTTTTTTTCATTGGTGTACAGCAGGACGTACCACTCGGACATCTTGTCGAACAGTATATCGAGCGCGTCGTATGTGCACGGGAATCCCTTCAGAAAAACGATATCGACCTGATTCTTTATCGACGATATCTTGTCTTTCTGATACCCGACGCAGGCTTTTATAAAGCTCCACGCTCCCTCCGGGTCTCCGCCGCTTCCGGTCACCGCGAGCTGAAACGACGCGAGCGCCATCGTCCCGGCGTTCGGATAACCGGCAAACACCGGATTCCCGCCGAACACCATATACTTCACGGCAATAAACTCCCCGATGGTCGTTATATCGGCGCTGTTGAACAGAACCCGCCCGTTCGTGTAGTCACGGATATCGGTTCCGTTCGCATCCGCGATGTCGGCGTTCCCGATAAGCTCAAAAATTTCCCCGAAGCCGGAAAAATCGCACTCCTTCGCGTCATTGTCGATATATTCAGATATGACCGCGGGAACGAGCCTTCCAAGGAACTGAAGCTTCATGTCGGCGTCAGGTGAAAGCGCCGTCAGCGCACCGCCGTTGTTTTCGACAGTATCGATAAACCGCGCGACCGACTGACCCGGAACGGCGCCTGATTCCTCGCGCGTTATCAGCGTCCGCAGCGAAAAGCTGAGCGTCAGCGCGGAAAGCTTCCCGTTGTCCGAAAAGGGCTCGACCGCCGCCGGGATGAAATCCTCCCGTCCAAGCTCCGGGTCGGCGTCGATGAACCGATAAAGATCCGCCAGAGTGTCCGAACCGGAAAACATCGTGTACGGCATTGTGTCACTGAAAAGAATTATATCCGGAGCGTTCCCCTCGGAGATATCCTTCGCGATGAGCGCCGCCGCGCTGAGACCGGCGCTTGTGTAGCCCCTGAATCTGACCCGGCTGTCGGTGTTGTCCCGGTTGAATCTCGCGGCGTAATGCGTCATCTGCCGTATGTCGGCGTTCGACGTGTCGGTGTCATAAGCTATCACAATGTCGCGCATCCCGTCAAAGAAGGACGCCGGAACACGGTTTATGACCCCGTAAACGATCTCGCCAGTCAGCGTGTCGATATGCCGTATAAACATCTGCTCTTCCGACCTGACCACTATATTTCTGATATAGTCGAAGATCAGACCGAGGTCGCTCCACGCGAACAGCAGCTCGCTCCTTGTCTCGCCGCCGGTGATGTCGGCTGCCGACAGACCCATGAGGTACTTGCTGTAAAAATCGTGTCTGGGAGCGATAAGCGGAGTATTCGTACCCTGCGGCAGAGTTATCGGCTCACTGAGCTCGCCGCTCTTGTCGTCAAGCCGGATTTCGCCCCATGCAAGCTGATTTTCGGAATCTCTCGTCCGGTAGAAGAGCAGCACCGTGTCGTCTGCGCCGCGGCTGAGGTACGCTGTTTTCGTGTTTTTCGCGCGGACATGATCGGACGGCATATCGAGCGTGTTCGATAACGTCATTTTATCGTCATAAACGATGATTTTCCCCTCATACCCGTCGTCAACGTACAGGTACAGCGTCCCGCCGCCGGAGAAAGCTATCGACATGATGTCCCCGGCGTCAAAGCCGCTCGTGTCAATAACGCTCAGCTCACCGTCCGGCGAAATCCGGATAAGGTCGTATTCTTTCCCCGCGGATGATAATATTTCGGCGGCACAGACATACCCGCCGTCCGGCGCGGCGGCTGTATTCTGGAAATCGTAGTATCCGCGCCCGCCGACGTTAAAAGTGATATTAACGCTCCCGTCGACAGAGCGTATCCCGAAAACACCGAGCCCGGACGAGGTGAAGACGACCATCCCGCGATCCCATGACGACGCGGCGGTACCTGCTCCCCAGTCTATTATATTTTCCCCGTCATTAAGTGAAATCTGTACGTCTTCGTAGACATACCCGTATTGTTCCTTCGGCTTCTGACCGCAGGAGACAAGAGCCAGCGCCACAACGGCGATGACCATTATGAGTATTCTTCCGAAAACGCGCATAATTTTCATTCATGTATCCTCGTATTAACTCTGTCAGTAATGAACTTCACGGTATCGTCAATATTTCTCACCCCGGAGAAATAAGCTGACGCTTCCTCGAGGATTAT
>URCP01000091.1 GCA_900546315.1 uncultured Eubacteriales bacterium | reverse complement strand
CCCCCCCCCCCCCCCCCCCCGCCTGACTTATTAATTACTCAACATCCTGAAGAGCGTCATACCCTTCTTCGCCGGTTCTGACTTTCACGACATTTTCGACGTTGTAGACGAAGATTTTGCCGTCGCCGATGTGACCGGTATAGAGTACTGCCTTCGCGGTGTCGATGACTTGCTGAACCGGGACCTTCGAGACGACAATGTCGACCTGAATTTTCGGGAGGAGCGTAGCTTCGACGGCGACGCCGCGGTAGTATTCGAGTTTACCCTTCTGTATGCCGCAGCCGAGGACGTGCGAGACGGTCATACCGGTGATGCCGATGTTCATCATCGCGGATTTGAGGCTTTCGAGTTTGACTTCCTTGCAGATGATTTCGACTTTGGTCAGCTTCTTTCCGCCGGGAGCGGGAGCTTCGAAGGACGGAACAGATTTGACCTCGACCGCTTCAGCGACCGGAACGTCGCCGGAGACAGCGGGAACGGAGGTGCCGTCCTCGATGATGTGTTCGGGAGCCATTGAGAAGCCGTCGTAAGCGGACGGGAGACCGTGCTCGGTCGGGTCGAGACCTTCGAGTTCTTCCTCACGGGAGACGCGGAGACCGTTTGTCTTTTTGACGATTGTGAAGGTGGTGACCATGCAGACTGTGATCCACGCGACTATAGCGACGAGACCGAGGAGCTGAACGCCGAGGACTTTGAAGCCGGCGCCGATGTCACCGCCGTGAACGATTGCGTAGACAGGACCGTCAACGCCCGCCGGAGCGGTGTTGGTGGAAAGGAGACCTGCGGCGATCGTGCCCCAGATGCCGTTCGCGCAGTGTACGCCGACCGCGCCGACCGGGTCGTCGATGTGGAGTTTGAGGTCGAGACCTTCGACGACCACAACGACGAGGATACCGGAGACGATACCGATTATAGCGGCGCCGAGAGCGTCGACGTTGTTGCATCCCGCGGTGATGCCGACAAGACCGGCGAGGCAGGCGTTGAAGCACATCGAGACATCAGGCTTGCCGTTTTTGATCCATGTGAAGAGAAGTGTAGTGACAGTGGCGATCGCGGGGGCGACAGTCGTGGTCATGAAAATCGAAGCCAGCTGCGGGCCGTTTGTGGCAGCCGCGCCGTTGAATCCGTACCAGCCGAACCAGAGGATGAACGCGCCGAGAGCGCCGAGCGGAATGTTATGACCGAGAATCGCGTGAACGGTGATCTTTCCGGTCTTCGGATCTTTCGTGTACTTTCCGATACGGGGACCGACCATTATAGCGCCGATCAGGGCGGTTACGCCGCCGACCGTGTGAATCGCCGCCGAACCCGCGAAATCAATGAATCCGAGCTTTGCGAGCCAGCCCTGAGGATTCCATACCCAGCCCGCCTCAATCGGATATACAAACAGCGAGATGACCGCAGAATAAATGCAGTAGGAACTGAACTTTGTGCGCTCAGCCATCGAACCGGAGACAATCGTAGCGGCGGTCGCGCAGAACACAAGGTTGAATACGAAGAGCGAAGCGTTGCCATTGATGAAATTCGAAAAGTCAGTGAAAATATGCAGATTCGGCACGCCGATGAACCCGCCGATGTAATCCTCGCTCATCATCAGCGAATAGCCGAGAAGAATGAAAACCGCAGTGCCGATACAGAAATCCATCAGGTTCTTCATCAGGATATTTCCGGCGTTCTTAGCGCGGCAGAACCCGCACTCAAGCGCCGCGAACCCCGCCTGCATGAAAAACACAAGCGCCGCTCCGATAAGAAACCATATGCCGAAAACCTCAGACGTAACAGACTCGGTGATAAGCTCCATTATGCTGTTTGTATCCATGTTGGGATAACACTTCTTTCATAGTAAAATTGATTATATGCGGGGGAGGAAGGACCTTTCGAGAAAGGTCCTCCCTCCCCCGCGCCCCCTTCCACCCTAAAGCTTTATACAAATAATTGTATTGCGCTCCGGGGGAAGTTCTGTGGGAATTTTTCAGTTATGCCTTTATTTATAGCGGGAACAATAATGATCCCGCGGACGGTCCGTAAAGGAAAACCGGACCGCCCTCTGGAAAATCACGCACTGTCTTTAGTGTGTTGGGGGAAAGGAAGCAGCAACAGTGCATGATGGGATCAACGAATTACCTTACTCCGAACAGCAGATCGCCGTAGGACGGATAAGGCCACTTCTCACTCGAAGCCATAGTCTCCATCTCATCCGCGGAAGCCCTGAGCGCGCTCATATCCGCGAGGATGAAATCCTTGTAGTAATCCGCAAGCTCAACGCTCGAAGTGATCGACTTAGCCGTGTAAAGGTCAGACTCAAGCTTCTTGACGTTCGAGTAGGTGTTGCCGAGGAGATTTCCAAGCGCCTTGACCGTCTCGGTCTCGTAGGTGGTGTCGATCTCCTCGGAGAGCTTCTTCTTCTCGAGAGCCGCGTCGGCGAGCTCCTTCGAATAAGCGCTCATAGCCGGGAGAATGTCCTTGTGAGCCATATCAAGCATTGTCAGCGCCTCGATGTTGACGATCTTGACGTAGTTCTCGAGCAGAACCTCGTGTCTCGCCTCAAGCTCGGTCGTTGTGTAGACGCCGTGCGAGGTGAAGAGGTCGACGTTCTTCTTGTCGAGAAGATGCTTCAAAGCGTCCGGCGTGGTCTTCAGGTTGAGAAGACCTCTCTTCTCCGCTTCCTTGACCCACGAATCGTCGTAGCCGTCGCCGTTGAAGATGATGCGCTTGTGCTCCTTGATGGTTCTCTTGATAAGCTCATGCAGAGCGTTCTCGAAATTCTCCTTGCCCTCGAGCTCGTCGGCGAACTGCTTCAGCTCTTCCGCGACCGAGGTGTTAAGAACGGTGTTCGCGCAGGAGATCGAGGCGGACGAACCGAGCGTTCTGAACTCGAACTTGTTGCCTGTGAAGGCGAACGGCGAGGTTCTGTTTCTGTCGGTCGTGTCCTTCGGGAACTTCGGAAGGGTGTGAACGCCGATTCTGAGGATTTCCTTCTCCTTAGCGCCGTAGGGCTTGCCGGTCTCGACAGCCTCGAGGATCTCGGCGAGGTCGGTGCCGATGAACATCGATACGATAGCGGGAGGAGCCTCGTTCGCGCCGAGACGGTGGTCGTTGGCGGCGGACGCTACCTAGATGCCGAGCAGATCCTGATACTCGTCGACTGCCTTGATGACCGCGCAGAGGAAGAGGAGGAACTGAGCGTTTTCATACGGTGTGTCGCCCGGCTCGAGGAGGTTGACTCCGGTGTCGGTCGAGATTGACCAGTTGTTGTGCTTGCCGCTTCCGTTGACGCCGGCGAAGGGCTTTTCGTGGAGCAGACAGATCATGTCGTGCTTCTTCGCGACCTTCTGCATGATTTCCATCGTGAGCTGGTTTGAATCGGCGGCGATGTTGGTGGTCGAGAAGATCGGCGCCATTTCGTGCTGAGCGGGCGCGACTTCGTTGTGTTCGGTCTTTGCGAGGATGCCGAGCTTCCAGAGTTCGTCGTTGAGATCCTTCATGAACGCGGCGACTCTCGGCTTGATAGCGCCGAAGTAGTGGTCGTCGAGCTCCTGACCTTTCGGAGCCTTGGAACCGTAGAGGGTTCTGCCGGTGTAGATGAGGTCCTTTCTCTTGTCATAGAGCTTCTTGTCGACGAGGAAGTATTCCTGCTCCGGACCGACTGTGGTCTTGACCGACGCGACGTCCTCGTTGCCGAAGAGCTTCAGAACTCTGAGAGCCTGACGGTTGATTTCTTCCATCGAACGAAGGAGCGCGGTCTTCTGGTCGAGGGCTTCGCCGCCGTAGGAGCAGAAGACGGTCGGGATGCAGAGTACGCCGTCCTTGATGAAGGCGTAGGAGGTAGCGTCCCAAGCGGTATATCCTCTTGCTTCAAAGGTTGCTCTCAGACCGCCGGACGGGAAGGAGGACGCGTCGGGTTCGCCGCGGATGAGCTCCTTGCCGGAGAATTCCATGATGACCTTGCCGTTCTTCGGCGAGATGAAGCTGTCGTGCTTCTCGGCGGTGACGCCGGTCATCGGCTGGAACCAGTGGGTGTAGTGGGTAGCGCCCTTCTCTATCGCCCAGTCCTTCATGGCGTTGGCGACGACGTTGGCGACGCCGAGGTCAAGGTGCTTGCCGTTCTTGATGGTCTTTTGGAGGGCCTTGTAGGTGTCCTTCGGGAGGCGTGCTTCCATTACCTCGTCAGAAAAAACCATTGAACCAAAGATCTCTGTTACAGTGCTCATTTTCCTTTTCTCCTTTGAATTAAAAAAGGCGACATTGGTATCCCGGCAGCATCATTGCTCCGGGACGACACCATTGTCGCCTTTTGTTATCATACTCACAAAGCGGTATGAACTTTTCCCCTTAAAACAGAAAGAACCACAGACGTTGTATTGACCTCCGGTCAACTCGTCTGCGGCGTCCTTGTCGCTTTGATGTATATATTATAGCACAACTTTCCTGTGCTGTCAATAGGTTTTCCAAAAAAAATACCGGTTTGTATGATTGAACAAACAAAACCCGCGCGGAAGGCACTTTCTTATAAGAAAATGTCATATTTCGCCCCGGAGACTCTCCGCGGGAGGAAATGGTTGAATCTTTCATAATTATATGGTATAATTGAGAAAGTGTGTATTTGATAAAAAGCCCGGATCGGGTATCCGGCAAACATTCAGAGGGGGACGATGAGTTGAGCGATAAAAAGAACGATACCGCCGGAGGTTTTCCGGGAATCAGCGCGGCGGCGCTTCATATCATAGCCATGACGCTTATGCTGATGGATCACCTGTGGGCTACGCTTCTCCCGGGTCAGGACTGGCTGACCTGCGCGGGGAGGCTGGCGTTTCCGATTTTCGCGTTCATGGCGGTGGAGGGGTATTTCCACACGCGGAGTTTCCGGAGGTACGCGCTGCGGATGCTGGTGTTCGCGGTGATTGCAGAGGTTCCGTTTGATCTTATGTACGGCGGGACGTGGTTCTACCCGGTTCACCAGAACGTGATCTGGACGCTGCTGATGGGTCTTCTCGGCATACACCTGATGGAAATGGCGCGCGGTAAGGGTAAAATATGGGTGTATCTTCTGGTGTCCGCCGCCGTGACCGCCGCGGGCTCGCTGCTCGGAACGCTGTGCATGGTGGATTATTACGGCGCGGGGGTTCTGACGGTGTTCATCTTCTATTTCTTCCGGAAGCGGGAGTGGTGGTGTCTTGTCGGACAGATACTCACGCTTTACTGGCTGAATGTCATGACGCTTGGAGGGCTGATGTACCCTGTGAAGCTGTTCGGGATGGAGTTTGAGCTGTGTCAGCAGGGGCTGGCGCTGCTGGCGCTTCTGCCGATCTGGCTGTACAAGGGTCGGCAGGGGTATCACAGCAAGCCGTTCCAGTATCTGTGCTACGCGTTTTACCCGGCGCATATGCTGATACTCGCGCTGGTGCTGAGATTTGTGAACCGCTGACAGCCGCCGGTTGTCGGCAGAGCCGCCCCGCGCCGGAAAAATTGAATCTCAGGCGTAAAAATGCTCCCCCGCGTGAAAGATACGCGCGGAGGAGCTTTTCTTTTTGTTTTTACCCGCGCCGGGCGGGCTTACGCGTCACTTGCCAAGCTTTTCGACGAGCTTCTTTATCTGCGCGTCGACGGATTTCTGCATTTTCGCGAGAGTGGAGGCGACGTTCGGGTCGTTCTTTACATATATCCTCTGGACGATCGGAACACCGACCTCGTTCTGCCACGCGTTGATGCCGAAATCGAAGCTGATAGAGTTTAAGATGATGTCGATCATCTCCTCGGATTCGTTGTCGCGGGCGAGCTTGGTCTTCAGCAGCACTTCCTTGTATTCGGGGAGGATGTTGGCGTTCGAGTCATACGCGAGCGCCTCGAGGAGCATTCCGACATTTTCCTTCCTTTCTTCCGGGAGTGTCTTCAGCAGGACGGATATTTCGGCGCCGAAAGAGGGCGCGTAGTAGTTTTCCTGATTTTCGTCGTATTTCGGGCACGGGAGTATGCCGATGTCAATATCGCATGTGCGGAGCGCCTCGAGATCAAAGCAGTTGACCGTCTTGAACAGGAGCCTCCCGTCCGCGAAGATTTCCTCGCTGTCGAACACGCTGTGGACGTCCTTAGTCTGAGGGTTGTAGTAGATGCCTTTTTCGGTGAAGAGGTCGAATATCTTCAGCATTTTGTTTATCGCCGTTTCGTTCTTCGAAAGATCGAACACCGGGTCGTTGTTCGAGTCCTTGCTGATGAATCTGACATCCGAGCCGGAGAGGAATCGCCAGAAGGTCTCCTTCCAGGAGCCGCTTATTCCGTACTGATCGTTTTCGTTCATGGAGCTGTCGCCGTCAAGGTCGATGTAGGCGTCCTTCGCCGTGTCATACATGACGTCGATCGTCCATTTCCCTTCCCTCGCGAGGTCGTAGATGTTTTCGCTCCGGTTCATTTTATTGTATAAGTCCTTGTTGAACGCGAAGCCGGACGCGCGGGAGAGAACCGAGAGACTGTAGTTGCCGGCGGCGGCATAGGTCTTCCCCTCAAGGTTGAAGACTTCGGTCGCGGACGGGTTCCACCATTCCCTGTCGAGGTTGATATACGGAAGCTCTTCCCACGGCAGGAGATATTCGACGGCGCCGAGGGTCCAGTTGTCGTACATGAACCAGACGTCATAATTGCTGTCGCCCGCCATGGTCTCCGACTGGATGTCGCCGGCATTTATCGTTTCCTTCCCGGTGACGTTTATTTCGCAGTTGAAGCGCTCTTCCATATTTCGGTTGCGCTTGTATATGGCGTCGTTCAGTCGGTCGCCGGTCTCGGATTCGGCGTCGAGCTTCGTGAGCGCCCAGGAGAGCCAGTTGCCGTCAAAGTGGATGATTTTCAGTTCGAACTTATCCATGTCCTTTTCCGGAAGTCCGTCGGTTTCCTCCGGCGCGGTGGTTTCCTCTCCGGTGCTGTCCGGCTGAGAAGCGGAGCTGTCCTTCGCGTCACCGTCAGAGCCGCAGGATACGGCGGACAGAATGAGCGCGGACGCGAGAATCAGGGTTAGGTGTTTCTTCATTTGATTATCCTCCTTTGTGTTTTCTGTACGTGGTATTTATATTATACCATGAATATTCACTCCGGTAAATAGAAAAAACACCGTAAAGCTTTGACATTTTACGCCTGCCGGTTAAGAATACCGTCGCGCGGGAGAAATTCCCGCGCCTCCGGTGACCGGACAATCAAGCGCGGCAATCCTGCCCTGATATGTCAGATAATAACAAAAAATCCCCCGCGCGGAGCGGGGGTAAGTGAGTGTCACTGTTCAAGCTTTTCAACGAGCTTCTCAATCTGTGTGTCGACAGATTTCTGCATAGCGGCGAGGGTCGAGGCGACGTCGCCCTTTCTCGAGACGAAGATCTTTTGTACAAGCGGGTTTGCGACTTCGCCCTGCCATGCGTTGAGACCGAATTCGAAGCTGACGGAGTTCGCCATGATGTCGATCATGTCTTCGGATTCGTTGTCGCGGGCGTATTTGGTCTTGAGGAGGACTTCCTTGTATTCGGGGATGATGCTCTTGTTGGTGTCATACGCAAGCGCTTCGAGGAGGATTCCGACGTTTTCCTTCCTGTCCTCGGGGAGGGTCTTCAGCAGTACCGATATTTCGGCGCCGAATGACGGGGCGTAGTAGGTCTCCTGGGCTTCGTCGTATTTCGGGCAGGGGAGGAAGCCGATCTCGATGTCGAGGTCTCTCATCTGCTCGAGCGAGAGGAGGTTCGCCGTATAGAAGAGCATTTTTCCGGCGGCAAAGTCCTCCTTTCCTAAGCCGTCTCCGGTGGTGTCCATGACCTTGCCGGAGTTGTAGTAGACCTGTCCGTCCGAGAAGAGGTCATATATATGAAGTATCTTGTTTATCGCGGTCTCGTCGCCGGGGAGCGTGAAGACCGGCAGGTCGTTCTCGTCCTTGGCGACATACTGTATACCGGAGCCGAGCATGATGCGGTTCATGGTCTCCTTCCAGGAGCCGGAGATGCCGTATCTGTCCTCGCTGTCCATCGTCGCGTCGCCGTTGAGGTCTGAGTAGGCGTTCTTCGCGAAGGATGCCATTTTGTCGACCGTCCACTTCCCGTCCCTTGCGAGCAAATATACGTCCTCATCGGGGTTGGTCTGCTCGAATATCGTCTTGTTGAACACGAAGCCGGAGGCGCGGGAGAGGACGGAGAGGCTGTAGTTGCCCGCCGCGGCGTAGGTTTTCCCGCCGAGCTCGAAGACTTCGGTAGCCATTGGATTCCACCATTCCTCGCCGAGCTTTATATAAGGAAGCTCTTCCCACGGCATCAGATATTCGACCGAGCCGAGGACGCTGATATCGTACTGGAACCATACGTCATAGTTGGAGTCGCCCGCCATGACTTCGGATTGAATATCGCTTTGATCAATGCGCTCCTTGCTGTCGACTTTGATTTTGCAGTTGAAGCGTTCTTCCATATTGCGGTTGCGCTTGTAGAACGCGTCGTTCAGGCGGTCTCCTGTCTCTGATTCGGGGTCGAGGGTGGTCATAGCCCATGAGAGCCATGTGCCGTCGTGGTGGATCATCTTCAGCTCGAACCCGTCCATGTCCTTTTCGGGCAGACCGTCGGCTTCCTCGGGCGCGGTGGTTTCGTCGGCGGCGGTTGTCCCGGCGTCTGACGTGGTTGTCTCGTCGTTCCCCTTGCTGTCCGAGCCGCAGGATACGGCGGACAGAACGAGCGCGGACGCGAGCATGAGGGTAATATATCTTTTCATGTTGCTTCTCCTTTTTCATACATGGTCTTTATTTATGTTATACCATAAAATTCCACTCCTTATATTATACACTAAAATTTCACTCCTGCAAAGAGAAAAAACGCCATAAAGTGTTGACTTTTTACGCCTGATGTGGTATAATGTCGTTATAGGGGGGGATACGATGCTGTTTGAGTTTTTCGGTCATGTTTTCGCGAATATAATACATGAGTACGGCGGCGACCTCAGCGTGACAGAGGTCGGATGGTGCGACGGAAAAAACGAGGATTCCACGTTTAATCTTCTCCGCGAGAATCATTTCCTGCATTTTGTGCTGGGCGGTGAGCTTGAGTACGACGGGACGAGGATAAGCCGCGGCGGAGTAGCGTACCTGAAGCCGATGGTGGCACATGACGTCGTGTATCCCGAGCGCGGCGAGCACTGCTGGCTGTCGTTCGGCGGGAGAAACGCGGACGGGCTGTTGTCTGACACGGGGCTTCTGACCTTCCCATTCAGTAATATCGACGACGGCGCGGTCGACATATTATCGACGATATTTCACGAGGCTGTCTTCGGCAATGGTATGAGCGAGAAGCGGCTGGCGGTGAAGTTCGAGGGGATACTCAGATATGTCGTTTCCTTCATAAGCGACCGGAATCTGCCGGAGGCGCGGAGCGGGATGTCGAGGTCGGCGGAGTACGCGGAGCGCGCGTCCGAGTTCATAAGATACAATTTCCAGAACGGCATCCGTCCGTCCGACGTCGCGGGGTATATCGGCGTGACCGAGAAGTATCTCTGCCGTCTGTTCCGTACGCAGTACCAGATGACGCCGGAGAGATATCTCTCGAGGTGCCGGAACGACAAGGCGAGACGGCTGCTGCGGACGACGTCGCTTGATATAAAGAGGATATCGGCGCTGTGCGGCTTTGACGACCCGACTTATTTCGCGAGGTGGTTCCGGCGGGTCAACGGGAGCAGCGCGACGGACTACCGCGTGTACCTCGATGAAATTTCAAAGCGTGTGTCTGACGGAAAGGAAAAGCGCGATGAGGGAGAATGAGCTGACCGATTTTATATTACAGATAGCGGAGCCGCTGATGAGACCGGCGATAGCCATGTGCGCGGTCGGCTGCGCGTTCTGGATAATAGTGTACCTGATAAGGGTCGGAATATACAAGCGGTCGGCGTATTACCGCGCGACGGGGAATTCGTACCGCTCGGTGATGGGCGACACGGGGCGATACGGCGAGTACCTGACCGGAAAGGAGCTCGCGGGTCTCGGCGGCAGTGTGTTCTACAATGTGTACATCCCGAAGCGCGAGGGCACGACCGAGGCGGACATAGTGATGGTACACCCGTCAGGCGTGTACGTGATCGAGTCGAAGAATTATTCGGGGCGCATTTACGGCGGCGTGGAGCAGCCGTACTGGACGCAGGTTCTGCCGCGGGGAAAGGGTCGGCGCGCGGAAAAGGAGCGTTTTTTCAACCCGATAATGCAGAACGACCTGCACGTGAAGTACCTGAAGAGGTATCTCGGCGGGGACATTCCGGTGTATTCGTACATAGTGTTCAGCGAGCGCTGCGACATCGACCGCCTGATGATAGACGACGACACGGTGAGGCTGATGAAGCGCTCTTCCCTTGCCCGCGAGATAAAGCGGAACATCTCCCGCGAGGGAGCGCGTCTCGACGAGGAAACGCTCGGGAAAATCGCGGAAAAGCTCGGAGCCTGCAAAGCCGACGCCGCCGTCCGTGAGGAGCATATCCGGGAGATACGGGACAGGCATGGGAGATGGAGATAAAAATAAGGCACCGCGTGTGCGGTGCCATGTGTTTCATCTGTGCGCGGCGAGGCGTTTCCGGTAATCGTCGGTGTCGCAGGCGATGAGCTTTATTGATTGGTTCTCATTAAGATGACGGGCGACCGGAGAAATAGTCGGTACAGTGCCGCCGTTGTCCTCGAGCGTCGAAAGCGTGAGTGCGAGCACATCCTCAGCCATGACGACGGCGTCGTCAACATCGTCCCCGCCTGTATAGCAGTGCGGCACGTCCGGAAAATCGACCGAGTACTGCCCGTTGTCCTCGCGCGTGAATATGGCTGGATATATGAATTTTGACATATTTTAGCCTCCGAACTTTGGATATGTGCGCAGGGACCTGACCGGCCCGGTTTGAGTCAGCCAGATATCCCCGCGTCACGCAGGATGGATTTAAGTGTTCCCTGCGGGACTTCTTTTGTGCCATGACGCGGAACAGGAAAATATGTATCAGTTATAAAACTGTACCATATTTCATGCCTGCCGCCATCATGGTCGAAACGACAATTATTCTTTTTGAGAAGTCGTTTCAGTTCCCCGTAGTCCATTCAAATCACCCAACATTATTATATCACAATGCGATTAATATGTCAAGGTGATTCGAGAAAATAAACCATATCATAATAAAACCCATCGCCGGGAGACGCCGAAACCAGCGCCGCCCGGCGATCTGTGTAAGTGTCTTTACGCCTTCAGCGAGATATTCTCCCCATAAATGCGCTTGAACTCCTTCAGCGACTCAACGCCGCCGAGGGTCGGTCTGAACTCGAGACCGCAGGCGCCCTTGTAGCCCGCTTCGTCGACCTTCTTGAAGATGACGTTGTAGTCGTTCTCGCCGAACTGGAGATCGATGCGTCCCGGATGTCCGGC
>URCP01000090.1 GCA_900546315.1 uncultured Eubacteriales bacterium | reverse complement strand
GGTCGCAGACGCAAAAACGATGTGTTTTGACCTCTCCGAGGGTGTGCAGGAGGATTATAGAAATGCCGCCAGCGATAGTGAAAGCGAGGAATAAATCGGTGAACGGATTGTTCACCGTCTGATCTTCCGAATGACAGCGGGGCAAGCTCATTATGGGCTTGCCCCTTGCTTAAATAAAGGCGGGTATTTACAGATTGTAACGCACAAGGGGCGGGATAAGTGAAATGTAGGGTGGTAATATGGCAGAGAAAAACAAACAACGCACAAGCGATAATATCCCCGATATTTGCCCCGAAAGATAACAAAAAAACAGGCGTGGGAGTTTTAGCGTCCCACACCTGTTGGAAAACTGATTTGTAGCAGTGGCGTACCTATATCCCTTGTGTAAGTTTTCTCTACGCCATTTTTACGCCATTTTCGTATAGAGTAGCATAGGAAAACATGAAGTTATATATGGTTGGTTTGTTCCAAAATCCGCTTCAAATCAAGTAATATTCGTATTTATTGAGGATTATTGAGATATAAAATCAGGTAGCGGTCCTCCGATACCGAGTTTCATGTTGTTCTCCTGTAGCTAAAATATTTATAATATAATATTATAGTACATTTCCCGCGGATAATCAAGCCCTAAAACGAAAATTATGCCGCGAAAGTCGAGTTTTTTTACCTTTTCCCGGCTTTCGGACGTTGTCGGCGCAAAGTTAAATAAATATCGTCAAAAAATTCAAAATGAGTTAACCACTTTTTGTCGCGGATGTAATATAATGAATATGGTCAATTTTATAACGAATTTCATAAATTGGACCATCTGACAAATTATTAACATAATTTTGGTCAATTCGCTTACGTGCAAAAATAAACAGAGCGCCGGGTTCCGTCCGCGGAGACCTGCGCCAAAAGAAAGGAACGGTAGAAATATGGCTACTAAAATTCTTGTCGTCGACGACGACCTCAACATCTGCGACCTCCTTCGTCTTTATTTCGAGAACGAGGGCTATGAGGTCAAGACCGCGAACGATGGCGCGGAGGGCGTGACCTTCTTCAAGATGTACGAGCCGGATCTCGTGCTCCTCGATATCATGCTCCCGAAAAAGGACGGCTGGCAGGTCTGCCGTGAGATCCGCGAGGTCTCCTCGAAGCCTATAATCATGCTCACCGCTAAGGGCGAGGTCTTCGACAAGGTGCTGGGACTCGAGCTCGGCGCCGACGACTTCATGGTGAAGCCGTTTGAGACGAAGGAGCTTTCCGCCAGAGTCAAGGCTGTCCTCCGCCGTTACTCGTCGCACGACAACCAGAACGACGACGAGACGATCAAGTTCGACAACATAGAGATCAGCCGCCAGAAGTACGAGCTGAAGCTGAAGGGCAAGTCGGTTGACATCCCCCCGAAGGAGCTGGAGCTTCTTTACTTCCTCGCGTCTAACTACAACCGCGTCTTCACCCGCGACCAGCTGCTCGACAAGGTCTGGGGCTTCGATTACCTCGGCGACTCGAGAACTGTCGACGTTCATGTCAAGAGACTTCGCGAGAAGCTCGAGGGCGTGTCCGACAAGTGGATACTGAAGACCGTCTGGGGCGTCGGATATAAGTTCGAGCTGTTACAGTAAGGTTCCGCGGTCATCCGGATCGCGTCACGGGAGACTGCCGCCGGCGCGGCGGTCTCCTTTTCGTTGCGGAGAACTGTCAGGTAAGCCATCTTGCCTGACGTTCCCGTCTATAGCCGGAAGATTTCAATCCCGCGCCGCTCGGCGTAGCGCAGCGTTTTTTCGGCGCCGCCGGTGCTGCCTTCCCGGACATAACAGATCATCATGTCCGAGTGGTCGACCATCCAGCGGTTGCGCTCCGTGATGAGGCTCATCTTCGCGTACCCGTCGCTCTTCGTGCCGAGACGCGCGGTGCTCGGAAGCTCAGGGATTATCACGTCGTCGTAGAGCTCCGCGAGCCTTTCGCGCTCATCCGGGTCGTTCATCGACTTTTTCATGTACGGCAGGACCGTGCAGAGCTTCAGGTCGAACCCGTCGCTCTTGGCTCTCCTGACCGCCTTCTCGCCCTGCATATCGAATTCGCCCATTGAGCCGCTGTAGAATATCGTGCAGCCCTCGAGGATTGCCCCTGTAACCGCAGCCTCGAGAGCGAAGAAGTCGTTCGTGCCGGTTCTGTGTCCGCAGAACATACAGATTTTATCTTTCATGATCATGCCTCCATAGATGTTCGTTTTTCTGACCTTTTTCCGGTCAGATATATTATAGCATATTTTTCTGCGAAATACAACGAATTGGAATATATTTTATTCGCTTTTGTTTTAGAATAAAACAGGGGTGAATAAAATGATCCGACTTCGCGAACTGCGTGAGGCGCGGCATATGAGTCAGGTGCGTCTCGCGATGGAGCTCAATGTGACACAGGCTGTCATAAGCAAGTACGAGCTCGGGAAGTCCGACCCGGATATACGAATGCTGTGCTCGATCGCCGACCTGTTCGGCGTTTCGGTGGATTTTCTGATCGGCAGGAGCGAGAACAGCGAATACCGTCTGAGGGCGGACGAGGAGAAATTCCTGAACACTTACCGCAGTCTCGACACGCGCCGCCGCGAGATGCTCGCGAGCTACGCCGAGGGTCTGCGCGACCTGAACGGATAAACAGACAAGCATCAGAATCATTCAAATTTTTTGAAACGAAGGAATAGCCTATGTTCAAAAGCGTCTTTACCAAATATGTGACCGCCTTCATGATCATGATAGGCATCAGCTTCAGCCTTCTCGCGATAATTCTGTCGCAGATGGTTTCGGGCTACGCGCAGGACTCGAAGTCGCGGGTGATCGAGCGCACCTCAGAGACCCTGACTGATTTCATCACGTCCCAGTACCGCGAGGCGGGCGGCGACTTCAACCAGTTCATCTATTTCGACCGCGATTCGGTCGAGCCGTTCATCTCCGCGCTCGCGAATTTCAATGAGGATATATCCGTGATACTCACCGACGCTAACGGCGCGGTGCTCCTGACGGCGGATTCCGGCGCGTCCGGGTTCGTCGGCTCGAACGTCTCCGCGGACGTCATGTCCGAGGTGTCATTCGGCGGCGAGACGACCTTCTCGGGCGACCTCGGCGGCGTGTTCTCCTCGAAGCAGATGATACACGTCTCGCCTATAACCGACGGAGACGGGAGCTTCACGGGCGCCGTGTTCGTCTGTACGCCGTCGAATGCGACCGATCAGCTGATCGTCTCGATGATAAAGACGATCATCATGGCGAGCCTGTGGGTCATGCTCGCGGCGCTGATCTCGGTGTACATGATCTCCGACAAGATAATCACTCCCCTTAAAGAGATGTCCCGCGCGGCGAAGAGCTTCGCTTCCGGCAAGTTCGACGTCCGCGTACCGGTCAGGGGTCGGGACGAGGTAGCGGAGCTCGCGACCGGATTCAACAGTATGGCGGCGTCGCTGGCGAACCTCGAGGATATGCGCCGCACCTTCCTCGCCAACGTGTCGCACGACCTGAGAACGCCTATGACGACGATATCCGGCTTCATAGACGGCATCATCGACGGCGCGATACCTCCGGAGAAGCACGAGTACTACCTCGGGATAATCCGCACCGAGATAAGGCGTCTGTCACGCCTCGTCATAAGTTTGCTCGACATAACGAGGATACAGGCGGGCGAGCGCAAGTTCAACAAGACCGCGTTCGATATCTGCGAGATGGCGAGACTCATCCTCATCTCGTTCGAGCAGAAGCTCGAGGAGAAGAAGCTCGACGTCGAGTTTGAGTGCGCGAAAGACAAGATGATAGTCTACGCCGACCGCGACGCGATTTATCAGATACTCTACAACATCTGCGACAACGCCGTGAAGTTCTCCCGCGAGGGCGGAAAGTACAAGATAAGCATCCTCGCGAAGGAGCGCAAGGTCTACGTCTCGGTCTTCAACGAGGGAATCGGCATACCGGAGAACGAGCTCCCGTTCGTCTTCGAGCGCTTCTACAAGAGCGACAAGAGCCGCGGACTCGACAAGACCGGCGTCGGTCTCGGTCTCTACATCGCGAAGACGATAATCGACGCGCACGACGAGGAGATCTGGGTCAAGAGCGTCTACGGTCAGAACTGTGAGTTCGTCTTCACGCTTCCCTACACTCCGGAAGCTGAAATCACGGTCAAGGAATAAAGCATAGTCATATATTGTCTGCGTTTTCGGGCGGCATTTCCGGAAAAACGGCTCTGCCGCCCGCTTTTTGAGGGTATGATTTTTCTTTACACGCGCGAGATATAAAATTTATTCCGGATTAATCATTATGCAAGAAATCCCCTATCTTTATTAATATTTATCTGGTATAATCTTATATACGATCTCACGTAACGGATCGTGCGTGTTTTTCCTGGCAGAAATAATTCTCAGTGCGGAAAAACGTTTCCATTTGTCACCTGCGGGGCGGATTTTTGCTGAATGTTCCCGGGTGATGTTCTGATTCTTTCACGGAGGAGTTATGCTCTCATTTTTTACTGTCGACAAGGAAAAGAAGTCGGCTAAGGAAAATTATGACGACAGCCACACGTTCGGCGGGTTCAGCAGCCGCTGGAACTATGAGGATTGCCGTCGCAGGCTCTCCGGAGTTCACCCGGCGGCGATCGTGCTGATCTCTATGGTCTGCGTGTTCACAGGTCTGTCTGGCGTGCTCGGCGGGATACTGCTGTTCGATTTCCTGAAGGCGAACCCCGGTCTGTATTTCCCGGAGGGGACGATTTTCTCCGCCTCCGAGCCGACCGAGCTGCGCGCCCCGGCAGCTCCAGACGATAACGGCGATTCTGACGAGCTTTACACCGGAATGTCGCTCGACACGGTGACGCCGGATCTCGCATCGAGGTTCATGATACCGGTCGGCGTGATGGTGCGTTCGGCGGACCCGACCAGAAACGCGGCGCTGAGGGATCTCATAGCGGGCGATATAATCGTCACGATAAACGACAACGAGATACGCGACATAGAGTCACTGAGAGAGGTCTACGACCCGATCCCGGACGGCGATGACGTTCATATCCGCGTCTTCCGGCGCAATAAGTACACCGATGTGTATATAGTGAAGGGTGTGCACTGAAAAACAAAAGAGTTCCCGGCGCCGTCGCTCAGCGGCAGTCCGGGAGCTTTTTTATATCGACCATATTAGCGTATCAGCGCGTTATAATTTTTGCGGTGTTTTTTGTACAATGCGCCAAAGTTTGATCACTTTTTTGAAACATCTTGACAAAAGGAAGAAAGTGTGCTACTATTTAATGTATAATGGGTTGGTTTTTGCCGACCCCTAATAACTATGGAGGATGTTTCAATGTTTTTATCACAGAAAACCGCGAAAACAAGGCGGACAGGCATAATCCTGCTCGTCGTTCTCGCGGTCGTCATGACGGCGATGTTTACGGTCGGCGTCTTCGCTGAGGGCGGGCCGGAGGACGCGCCCGGGACCGGAGAGGCTGTCATTGAGGAAGTTATCGTCGAAGAGGAAGAGGAGCCCGCCGGTATGTTCTACGCGACGTTCTGGGCGCTCGTGCCGCCTGTCATCGCGATCGGGCTCGCGCTGATAACCAAGGAGGTTTACTCTTCCCTGTTCATCGGAATTGTTGTCGGCGGACTTCTGGCGTCGTCGTTCAGCCCGCTTGACACCATCGACTCGATAATCAACAACGGTCTCATCGAGGCGGTCGCCGGGAGCGCGGGAATCTTCATATTCCTCGTGATTCTCGGAGTGCTCGTCGCGCTGATCAACAAGACGGGAGCGACCGAGGCGTTCGGAAGATGGGCGAAGGTGCACATAAAGACCCGCACCGGAGCTATGCTCGCGACCTTCGCGCTCGGCGTGCTGATTTTCATCGACGACTACTTCAACTGCCTGACGGTCGGAAGCGTTATGCTGCCCGTGACCGACTCGCATAAGGTCTCCCGCGCGAAGCTCGCGTATCTCATCGACGCTACGGCGGCGCCTATCTGCATGATAGCGCCGATCTCCTCGTGGGCGGCGGCTGTCTCGAAGTACGCCGAAGGCACAGGAATGAACGGCATAGAGCTCTTCATCCGCGCGATTCCGTACAACTATTATTCGCTGATGACCCTGCTCTTCATCCTACTGACCGTGTTCATGAAGATCGATTACGGTCCTATGGCGATCCATGAGCGTAACGCCATCGAGAAGGGCGACCTCTTCACGACCGGCGAGAGCAGCAATCACGGCGAGGACATCGAGCACAACGACAAGGGCAGAATGATCGACCTGATACTTCCGGTAATCGTTCTGGTCATCGTCTGCGTGTTCGGACTCGTGTATGTCGGCGGAATCCTTTCAGGCGTCAGCTTCATTGACGCTTTCGCGGACACCGACGCGACGGTCGGTCTGCCGTGGGGCGGCGTCATAACGCTTGTCATCACGGTAGCTTACCTTGTCGCGAGACGCGTCATAACCTTCAAGGACGCTATGGCGTGCATCCCGAAGGGCTTCAACGCGATGGTTCCGGCGATCCTGATTCTCACCTTCGCGACGGCGCTCAAGAACATGACGAACCTTCTCGGCGCGAGCGTGTTCATCGGCGGGCTGATGGAGCACGCGGCTGCGGGGCTCTCGCTGTTCCTTCCGGCGGTCATTTTCGTCGTGGCGTGCCTGCTCGCGTTCGCGACCGGAACGTCGTGGGGTACTTTCGGAATACTCATCCCGATTGTCGTCAGCATCTTCCCGATGTCGAGCGACCTTCTGTACATCGGAATGTCCGCCTGCCTCGCGGGCGCTGTCTGCGGAGACCACTGCTCGCCGATCTCTGACACAACGATCATGTCGTCCGCCGGAGCGCGCTGTGACCACATAAATCACGTCTCGACGCAGCTTCCGTATGCCGTGACGGTGGCGGTCTGCTCGTTCGTCGGCTATCTCGTCGGCGGTCTCACGTCGAACGGCTGGATAGGACTTGTTGTCTCGATCGTCTGCACGGTCGGAGTTGTCCTGCTCGCGAAGTTCAGAAAGACAAATAAAGCGTAAATCATAACAATCCGGGCGTCGCTTGTCGGCGCCCTTTTTTCACGCGAAAACACCGGCGGATGACATTCTCGTCACCCGCCGGTGTTCTTATTCTGTCAGATTATTCCTCGTCGTCGCGGTATTCCGCGCAGAATCTGTGGAGCGCGACCGCGACCTCCATTCTTCCAACGATCTGTCCGGGCACGAGCTTTCCTTCGATGCCGATCTCGAAGAGTCTCAACGCCTGAGCCCACTTCGCGGCTTCACGCGCGTATTCCGAGATGACGTCGTTGTCCTTGTAGCCGTCGCCGGTTATAGTGACGTCGTATCCGCGCCGTGCGGCGAGCCTGTAGAGAATCGTCGCGAGCTGTTCGCGGGTTATCGAGTCGAGCGCGCCGAACCTTCCGTCGCCGTAGCCCTTGAAGATTCCGTTCTCATAAGTCCACGAGACCGCGTCGGTGAACCATGTGTCGTCCGGAACATCGGTGAAGTCCGCCCTTCCTTCCGGCTCGGGGCTTCCCTCCATCCTCCAGAGGATGACGGCGATCATAGTGCGGGTGGTCTTCGCGAACGGGCTGAACATATCCTCTGAAGTGCCGATGAGTATGCCGTTTCCGTACGCGAACATCACGTCGTCATAGAACCAGTCGGACTCGTAGACGTCGATAAACGGATTCACGACATCCGTCGCCTCACCCGGAAGCGCCGGATGATCGGTAGTGTCAGGCTTGTCGGGAGTGTCAGGAATATCGGGCGTGTCCGGAGTATCCGGCTCCTCAGTCCCCGCCTCCGCGAGCCAGCCCGCGTAAACGGTCGTGTCGGAGTTCAGGTCGACCGAGGTAACCTTTCCGGTCAGCGAAGAATCCGCGTACCAGCCGGTGAAGATATATCCGTCCTTGGTCGGGACATAACCCGAAAGGTCGATCCTTGTTCCCCTGAGCTTTCTCAGTGTTTCGATCTCACTTCCGCCGTTTGTCTCGAACGAGAGGCTGTGGAAGATCAGCATTATGAACCCGCCGTCGCTCTCGGGAGTGATCTCAATCGTGTAGTTTCTCGAGGTCTTACCGTCGGCGGACGTGATCGTGATAAGCACGGTCATATCCGTGTATCCGGTCGAGATCTGGAACATACCGTTCTCAGCCGTTGTGCCGTTGACCTTCACGGTCGCGCCGGAACTCTCCGGAATCACTGTCAGCAGATATCTGCCCTCAGGAACCTTGCTCAGTATCGCCCTGTCGTTCTCATCGAAGTTGTCGAGCGAGAGCGGCATACCGTCTATCGTGATGCTCTTCGCGTCCGCGTTACCCGCGTCGGACGAGCCCTCGGCAAATCTGACTACCACGCGGCTTCCGGAACCGTTGAAGGTAACGGGAATCACGCGCGTTTCCTCGCCGCTGAGCTGAACGTTCCCAAGGTCTTTCGTCTCGATAAGCCCGCCGTCAGCGCCGAGAAGCGCCGCGATGAGCCGTCCGCCGGACCGCGCCTTCAGGGAATTGTTGCGGACGGTGATCTTCGCCGCCGTGCCGCTTCCACTGTTGTCGAGCTCGACCGAGAGTGTCACGGGGTCTCCGGTGAGATGAGTGTTGAAAGTGAGTGTCTTCTGGTTGTTGAGCGTGTCGGCTTCGGGGAGGGTGATCCACTTTCCGTCGACATACTGCTCGATGCGCGCCTTCACGAAGAGATTCACGCCGGAATCCGGTATCTCGTCGAGCTTCGCGTCGCTGACGTATTTTCCGATATCGAACACTGTCTTCTTCGCGTATCCGTCGCCGTCGATGGCACTCAGCGCGTTTCCGGAGATGATGACCTCATACGCCTTGTCAGTCTCGCCGCCCTCGAAATACTTCCCGTTGACCGGAGTCTCGCAGGACGGATCGGAATAGACGCCGAGAACCACGCGCCTGTTATCCTTCGCAAGCGACGCCGCCGACTGGTTGTACAGTGTCGTCAGGAACTCGCGCTTACCGTCCGCCTCACCGGTGACGCGCACCGACGAGATTCCGACGTCCGGATAGTCGAGATAAATCTTACCGTCCGCGGAAGCATTGTCGTCGTTAGTGAAGTGTGCCGTTATCGTGTAGTCAAGATCAGTGATGACAGTTTCAGTCTTTGCGACAGCGGAGAGAACCGCGCTCTTTCCGGGAGCAATCGAGAGATTATCGAAGGTCTGATCGCCAGAACCGACGATTCTGACCGTTACACTGTCGATAGTGTCGATACCCTGATTCTCCACCGTGAAGCTGACCGGTATATACGAGTCCGCCGCGAGAGTCGTGAAGTCGACGTATATATCGGTAACTCCGACCTTGTTCTCGTAGAACGCGTTCGAGGAGTAGATCGAGACGGTCTCCTTCGGTATCTTTCCGGTACCGGTCTGTGTCTTCCCGCCGATTTCATACTCGAAGCTGATATTGTCGAATTCCGTCGTGCTGTAGGTGACGGCGTTCATGACCATTCCTACGGTCATTCCGTCCGGGTCGGTGTACGCGTCGAAGTGACCGGTCGAGGTGTTCGCCGGCAGAACCGCCGCCTCAGTCGGCGCGGAGAGCGCGTAACTATTGCCGCTCTGCACGAACTTCACCATCCGGATAATATCGTTGCTGTCATTTCCCGCGCCGGAGTTGTTGTAAACAACCGAGACGCCGTCAAGTCCGGTCGCGCCGTCCGTAAGAGCGAACCGCCCATCGAACTTCGCGGTATCAACCGAACTTCCGAGGGTTTCCGGCATATCGCCGACCGGCGAGCCGTTCTTGTCAAACACACGGAGCCCGACGTCATGCGTCGAAGTCCCGGAGACGTCCTCGCTCCTGTGCCAGCCGAGAACGAAATATTCGCCCGCGGTCGTGAGCTCGGGAGACTCGTCGGTGACGCCGTTCGTCGTCGCCCTTATCGTCTTGCAGCTGTTTTCGATGTCTTTAGCGTTTATGTCAACGATCATGTAGTAGACTTCGCTGTCGTCTCCGCTTCCGACCGAGAACGCGAGTGCCGCCGTGCCATCGGCAAGCATTTCCGCCGCGAGACCGGTGACGCTTCCGTTGCTGCCGTTGTAGAGCGTGTAGGTCTTATCGCTCCACTTGCTTCCGTCGTAAATCCTGCAAAGTATGCGGTCCTGCTCGAACTCGTAGAGGCTCTCGCCGCTCTGAACCGAGCGCCATGCCGCTATCGCCTTGTCCCCGTTCACCGCGATGACCGGAAGAAGCTCCTGCGTGCCGTTGTTTGTCAGCCTTGTTGTCGTCCAGTTTTCGCCGTCCCATATCGACGCCATGACCTCGAGACCGTTCAGGAGCGCCGCCTGCTGTTCAACGGTGACATTGCTTCCCGCCTTAAGACCAAGAGTAGCGCTCTCGCGGAGCCATACCGCGCCCGCGAAGTTGTAGTCTCCGTCAAGATCAGGCGAGCTGTCGCCGTAACCGGAGAAGCCGTCGCCGCCATCGGGTATCGGTTTCCGATTCTGATATCCGGTCAGCGTGCCGCCAGTCATATATTCTATTCTTGTGGCTGTAACATCCTCGCTTTCACCGTCGTCTGTTAGTACAAGTATCGAACCGTCGTCTGAAATCAGCTGCTCGCCGTACGGATAAGCGTTTTCCGTGATCCAGTCGAGCCCACCGTTATTCCCGCGCACCGAGAACAGCGAGATGCCGCCGGTGTTCCATTCCCTTCTGGCGCCGTCGAGGTAATCGCGGCTCTGGAGCCTCGTCACAGGCTCTCCGACAAGGATTTCCGGTTCGTAGTAGTTCGCCGCGCGGATCATCATCCGTCCTTCCGGCTGACCTTCCATCCATCCGGTGGTGCCAAGCCCGCTCGACGCCTCGTTCCAGTACTTATAGATTTCGTCCCAGTCGTTGAATCTCCAGTTGGTGCTGTATCCGAGCGATATGAGCGTTATCTCGGTGACAAGCGGTCCGACGCCGAGCGCCGCCTTGATGCCCGCCTCGCCGTCGAGCTGGAGGTACTGACCCTTGAGATTTCTCTCGTCTGGATTCTTCAGGTACTTTCTCGTTAAGAACCTGTTCTCGTTGTTTATCTCAATCGTGCCGAAAACTCCGATCTTCGCGGTGAAGCCCTTGTCGTAGCCGAGACCGCCGAAGAACTCGAGATACGCGTTTATTCTGAGCGCGGTGAGGTAGTCGTTGACCGCGCGCGCCGTCTCGTCGCTCCACTCGAGCCCGAGCTGCTCCGCGTATCTGACGGCGGCCTCGAAGCCGACCGTTATGCCGCCGCGAACCTTGAAGCTCGCGGTGATTGGTATCTTCTTCGCGTTGAACACCTTCTCGTACTCGAGCTGACCGCCCGCGGTGAAGCCGCCGCCGGTCGTGATGACTTCCCACTCGCCCTTGTCGAAGTTGTAGCGGATTTCGGTGTTAAGCCATCCTTCGAGAATGAGCATTATCGGCATTCCGATAGCGCTGCTGACCGCGCCGTAGAGCGAGCTGCGGTCGTCGAAGTACGACCCGTCCGCCA
>URCP01000089.1 GCA_900546315.1 uncultured Eubacteriales bacterium | reverse complement strand
ATCCCGCGCAGGATGTCGCAGATGATTGCGCGCGGATTCTCTGTCCGGCTGTTGTCGCCGGTTATTATGACCCTGTCGGCGAGAGCGGAGGCGATCCGCCCCATCTCCGGCCTTTTCTGTTTCTCGCGGTCCCCTCCGCACCCGAAGAGCACGGTGAGCCGTCCGCCGCCGCGCCGTCGTGAGAGCAGGGTCTTTATCGCCCTCGCAAGCGCGTCCGGCGTGTGCGCGTAGTCTATGTAAACTTCAAAATCCCTGTCAGTCCTGACTTTCTCCATTCTTCCGGGAATCTGCGGGCAGCTCTCGAGCGCCCTACGGATGATCTCCGGCTTTATCCCGAAGAGTCTCGCGGCGGATACCGCCCCGAGCGTGTTCGCTATCGTGAAGTCGCCGCTCACGGGACAGGTTATCCTGTAGAGCTTCCCGGTCTCGCATACGTCATACGCGATCCCGCCCGACGCGAGGTCGCAGCGCTGATTTCTCGCCGAGAAGTCCGCCCGCTCGTCCCCGACCGGAGAGAAGCCGACCGTCGGTATCACGGGCGCTTCACACAGCGTCTCAAACCACCCGTCGTCGATATTCACGACCGCGACCTCGGAGAGATCGATAAGCCGCTTCTTCGCCTCAAAGTAGTTCTCCATCGTCCCGTGATAGTCGAGATGATCCTCAGTCAGGTTCGTGAACACCGAAACGATGAAGCGTATCGGGTCGAGCCTCCGCTGATCAAGCGAGTGCGACGACGCCTCGAGGAAAACGATCTCAACCCCGGCGTCCGCCATGCGTTTCAGGAGCGGGTAAAGCGTCTCCGGCGCGGGCGTCGTCATGCCGTTCACGTCCGAGAAATCGGGAGAGTCAATATTGAAACTCTCGTCCCCGATAAAGCACCTGACCGTGCCGATAAGCCCGGTCCTGTATCCCGCCTCTCTGAAGATCTGCCGCAGGAAGTACGCGGTCGAAGTCTTCCCGTTCGTGCCGGTGACGGCGGCGAACATCATTCTGTCCGACGGCTTCCCGCAGAGGTTGTTCCACATGACGGCGAGCGCCAGACGCGTATTTTCAACGAGCACGTAACAGACCTCCGGATGATTTTCCAGAAATCCGGTCACCCTCTCGCAGACGACAACCTTCGCCCCGCGCCCGACCGCGATACAGATAAAGTCGTGCCCATCGTATTTTGTTCCCCTGACCGCGACGAACACGTCCCCGGGCGTCACCCGGAAGGAGTCGTCGCGAATCGAGTTCACCCCGATATCCGTAAGATCGCCGCCGATGACGCCCGCGCCGTCGAGAAGTTCTGAAAGAAGTGCCATATGATCCCTCACCTTCGCGCAAAATTCATTCACAGAAGTTTACGCCGGGCGGGAGTTTTTTATGACCTGAAATATCAGTCTGTGCCGTCCATATGCCGAAGCTCGATTGTTATGACGGTTCCGGGAGAAACCATCGCGCCCTCGGCGGGCGACTGCGCGACGACCACGGCGCTCGAGCCCTGATCATAGTTCTGGGCGCCCTCGATGCGGACGTTCAGACGTCGGGCTGTTATCTGGTAGTTCGCCTGCGCGGCGGTGAGACCTATGAGGTTCGGGACAGTCTTTGTGTCGGAAGGCGTAGCGGTGCCGGTGTAGAGATATACGATTCCGCTCTCCTTCTGTATGCGCGCGCCGACCGCCGGCACGCTCTGGACGACTTCCTTGCCGTCGCCGATGATCTTGTACTGCATCTGGCGGTTGGTTATCCAGCGGCAGGCGCTCTCGGTGTCAAGCCCGACAAGCGTCGCGATCGTGACCTCGGTGTTTTTGAGATCCTCCTCGGAATACTGCGCCTCACAGCCCATGTAAGGCAGGACCTGCGCCAGGAACTTCGATATATACGGAGCCGCGACGGTCGAGCCGTAAGACACGCCGGTAGGCTCGTCGACCACAAGGAGCACCGCGATCTGCGGGTCCTCGGAAGGAGCGAAAGCGACGGTCGAACCGACACGGAAAGGACGCTGTGCGTCGATGACGTTTCCTTCCTCGTCGTAGGTGTAGACCCACTTGTCCTGCTTCTGCGAGGTTCCGGTCTTCGCCGCGACGTTGTAACCCTTGACATAGGCGTTCTTCGCGCCGCCGTCGGTCGCCACGCCCTCTGTGAGGATATCCGTGACCGTCTTGCAGGTGTCCTCGCTCAGGACCTGTATCTTCTTCTCTGTCTCGTAGGTGTAGATAGTGTTCCCGTCGTCGTCGACCATCTCCTTGAGGACATGGGGAGTGACGAGATAACCGCCGTTCGCGACCGAACAGATGGCGGTCAGCTGCTGGAGCGGAGTCGCCTTGAATGTCTGACCGAAGGAGTAAACGGCAAGCTCGGTCGGGTGCATTTCGGACTTATCGTGATAGATTCCGTAGACCTCGCCCGGGAGATCGACGCCGGTCTTGCCCGTGTAGCCGAACGCCTCGAAATACTTGTAGAACTTATCGAGCCCGAGTCTCTCCGCCGTCATCATCAGCGTCGGGTTGCAGGATTGTTGCAGACCTCTCGCGAAGGTGACTGTGCCATGCCCAGCGGTGCGGTGGCAGGAAATCGGCTGGCTGAATCCCTCTCCCAAATACCAGCCGGGGCAGTAGAACTTGTCGTCGACCTTGACCGCGCCCTCCTCGAGAGCCGCCGCCGCCGTCAGAATCTTGAAGGTCGAGCCCGGCTCATAGGTCTCGCTGACGCACTTGTTGTTCCACATCTCGAAGATGAGGTCGCTCTTCAGCTCGGAATACTCGTCGCTGTCCTCCGCGTAGCCGCTGTCGTTCAGCTGTGTTAAAAACTCCTCTGCGAGCTCGTACGGCGAGTTCAGGTCATAGTTCGGGTAGACCGCCATCGCGAGAATCGCCCCGGTGTTCGGGTCCATCGCGATTCCGCAGACACGGTTGCCCGCCTGCGCGGAGTCGTACGCCGCCTGCACCTGCGTCTCGAGGTCGTACTGGATCTTCAGGTCGATCGTGACGACGAGGTTCGCGCCGTTCTCGGCGTTTATATAGCTCTCGTACTTGAACGGCATACTCTTTCCGACCGAGTCCTTCGCCGTTATGTACTTGCCGTTTGTGCCCTTGAGGTATTCGTTATATGTCGCCTCGACGCCGTAGACGCCGTTGCCGTCCGAGTTCGTGAAGCCGATCACGTGGCACGCGAGGTCTCCGTAACAGTAATATCTCTTCGACTCGGCGTAAAGGTTCAGCATTCCCTGAAGCTCGTTCTCCTGTATGAACGTGCGCAGCTCCGCGGCGACGTCAGGGTCGACGTTCTTGGTTATTGTCTCGTCGCGGCGCCTGACCTTCGCCGCCTTCTGCATCGTCGTGTCGTAGGAGACGCCGAACATCTCCTCGCACTTTCTCGCGATTATCTGCGCCTTCTGGTTGTTCGCGGCGTCGACCGTCAGGGAAGCGACGGCGGCGTCCATGTCCTCGTCGGAAATGTTCTTGAAGACCTCGTCGCCTCCGGCGATATCGTACGGGGAGATCGCGACACGGTAGACCGTCGTGTTTGTCGCGAGAAGGTTCATGTTCGTGTCGTATATCTTTCCACGCTCCGGCGTCGTTGTCGTCTCGCGCGTAAGCTGGCTTATGACCTTTGACTGATATTTTTCATAGTCGGTAATCTGCAAAACGAACAGCCGCCCGATCAGCAGGACGCTGAGCCCCGCCACGATCGAGCCGAACGCGATCATCCTGCGCGTCATGCGGCGCCCGGTCTCACCCGCGGCGCGCGACGGCTTCTTAATATTCTTTTTCTTCGTGTCCTTAGTGTTCTTTCCGAGACCGAATGCCAAATCGAATACCTCCTGTATCAGCCATCATTTATCTTATCTGCCGAAGAACGCCTTTACTCTGTCCGCGATGTTCTTTCCGAAATCGACGATTTTGTCGATAACGCCGGTCTTTTCGACCGCCTTCTCCTCGACGATCTCGATCTTGTCCTCGTTCCTTATCGTCAGATAGTACTTCGGGACCTGATCCTTCTTGACCATGCCGAGCTCGTTCTTCGCCTTTTCCTCGACGACTCTGAGGTCGTCGCGGCTCTCGAGCTTGGTTCTGAGCTCGCTCTGCTCCGACACGAGCGAATTGTAGGTCGAGCGCAGCGCGGAGTTCTCGGTCGTGACCTCGCTTATCCGCACCGACGCCGTTATTATCAGCATGACGAGAACGGATATCGCGAGAGCTATGAATATGATAGACAGCGGGAAATTATATTTTCTCTCGGTGATGATTATGTGCGTGCGCGACTCTTTCCACTTCTCGTAGAGACCGGCGAGCCACTGCTTTGTCGTCTTTTTTTCCTTCGGAGGCTTCGCCGGGGCTTTCGGCTTCGGTCTCGCGCTGACGCTTCCGTTGGGGGCCGACTGTGGCATTCCGCTTCGTCTGACCGCGCCGGGAGCCATGCTCTTCGGTCTTGCGGGAATCTGTCCCGCGGGCGCTCTGCCGGTCATAACTCCCGCCTGAGCGTTCTTTACGTTATTCGGAGCCGCCTGACGCGGAGCCTGCGTCGTGCGCCGCGGCTGTGTGCGGGCGCCCTGATTGTTCCCTTGAGCGCGCCCGGTCCCCTGACGCGGTATCGTCCCGGTCAGGCTCTCCCACGAGTACTCGCGGTACGCCGGATGGGTCGTGCGCATATTGCGCTGATTCTTGTTTTCCTGTGCGGCACCGGTCATAGGCTTCCCTCCTTTGTTATGCTTATGTTAATCTTTTTTCAGTCTTGTGTAATCTGATTTCCGTCCTTGTCGAGCTTTTCGGCGACTCTTAATTTCGCGCTTCTCGAGCGCGGGTTCTCGTCGAGCTCTCTCTCTGACGGAAGTATCGGTTTTCTGTTCACAAGTCTCAGCGACGGCTTCTTCCCGCACACACACACCGGGAAATCCGGAGGGCAGGTGCATCCGCGCGTGAACTTCGCGAAGGTCTGCTTCACGATCCTGTCCTCGAGCGAATGGAAGGTTATCACAGACAGCCTTCCGCCCGGTCTCAGAAAACCGACGAGCGAATCGAGCGTCGGCTCGATCACGTCGAGCTCCGAGTTCACCTCGATGCGTATCGCCTGAAACGTGCGCTTTGCCGGGTGCGGTCCGTCCTCGCGGTTCTTCGCCGGGATGGCGGATTTTATGATATCGACAAGCTCGAAGGTGGTATCGAGCGGGCGCTTTTCCCTCGCCTCGCATATTCTCGACGCGATGCGTCCCGCGAAGCGCTCCTCGCCGTAATCATAGATCAGCTTTTTCAGTCTCTCCTCGCTGTATGTGTTGACGACCTCGTGTGCGGTCAGCGGAGCCGTCGGGTCCATGCGCATATCGAGCGGCGCGTCCTTCATGTAGGAGAAGCCCCTCTCCGGAGTGTCAAGCTGATACGACGAGACCCCGAGGTCGATCACCGCGCCGTCGATGCCGTCGTATCCGATCTCCTTCGCCCTCATGACGGCGTTCTCGAAGTTGTCGTGTATGAAGTCGATTTTGTCAAGATAGTCCGCGAGCCGCTTCTTCGACGCCGCGATTGCTTCCGCGTCCTGATCGACCGCGATGAGACGTCCCTTGTCCCCGAGCCTTTTCAGTATCCCGAGCGAGTGTCCGCCGCCGCCGAGCGTACAGTCCATATAAACGCCGTCCGGCTTTATCGCGAGCCCATCGACCGCCTCATATAAAAGCACCGAATAATGCGAGAATACCGGCGCGGCTTTATTGTCATCCATAAAATTCCTTTCCCGTCCTCCGACAGATATACCTTATGATATTATACCGCAAATCGGACAGCAATTCAAGTCTTTTCGGCGGAATTTTTTTACCTGTATGCAAATTTTTTCGCCGCGTGCACTGCGTTTCCGGCACATCTCCGTCTTCCGCGCGCGGAGCTTGAAACTTTTTGTGAACGATAGCCGCGACTCGTTAATATCCCGTTCACCTATCACGTTCGGCGATGATTTCCGCCACCCCGCGCGGCAGATATTCCGACGGGTCCTTGCCGTACTTTATGAGCTCCGAGACCATCGTCGAGCTGACAAACATATACTCCTGCTTTGTCGGAAGTATCACAGTCTCGAGTTCCGGGACAAGCGCGCGGTTTATCATCGCGAGCGACAGCTCATAGTCGAAGTCGACCGCCGAGCGCGAGCCTTTCACGATGAAGCGTATCCCCTTTTCCCGGCAGAAATCGGCTAAAAGACCGTGCGACACTCCGCATATGATGTTCGGTATCCCGTCAAAAGCCGTCTCAAGCATCCGCAGTCTCGTCTGGTCGTCGAACCGACCGCGCTTTTCCCCGTTCGAAAAAGCGGTCACGTACACCTCGTCAAATATCTCCGCGGCGCGCAGGGCGAGGTCATAATGCCCGATCGTCGGCGGGTCGAAGCTGCCCGGAACAAGGGCTCGTCTGATTTTGTCCATGACTTACCCCTTCAGCTTCAGAACGGTAATGTGAACCCGCCCGTAGCCGCATTCCTTGACAACCTCGTACTTTGTCGCGAGATCATCGTCCCCGGCGAACGGGTCGTGCTTTTCGTCCTCGGCAAAAATCCACGCGCCGTCATTTAACAGCTTCCCGTCAGACAGCATCGCGAGCGAATCGTGCAGAAGCCCGCTCCCGTACGGCGGGTCGAGGAACACGAAATCAAACTTGCAGCGCCCCTTTGACGAGCGTATATACTCCGCGGCGTCCGAGGTCATGACGCTCGCCCTGTCAGAGAGATGCGTCTTCTCGGCGTTCTGTCTGATTATAGCGGCGGCTTCGGGAGAGCGGTCGATCATGTGCGCCTTCGCGGCTCCGCGGCTCAGTGCCTCGAGCCCCATCTGCCCGCTCCCGGCGAACAAGTCGAGAAAATTCGCGTCCTCGAGGTCGAACTGTATCATGCTGAAAACGGCTTCCTTGACCCGCTCCGGGGTCGGTCTCGTGTTGTCTCCCTCAAGGGTCATGAGCTTCGTGCCTCTCGCGGTTCCTGTGATTATTCTCATTTTTTGTTTCCTTTCGGTTTATTTTCGTCTGCGTACTTTGCTATTATGGCGTCCGCGTTCGCGCCGGTTATTCCGGGGACGCGCATCAGCGCCATCTTGTCCGCCTTCTTTATCGCGGCGATGCTCCGGAAATGGTTTAACAGCGCCTTCGCCTTGAGCGCGCCTATGCCGTCTATCTCTTCAAGCGTAGAGTGCTTGAGCGTCTTCGTCTTCGCGTTCTCCATGCGGGTTATCGTGTAGCGGTGAACTTCCTCTTGCAGGCGGTATATGAACATGAACACCGACTGGTCGCGCGCTATGCTTATCTCGCTCGTGTCGTCGGTCAGAGCTCTCGTCTTGTGGTAGTCGTCCTTGACCATGCCGACCACCGGGATCTCGCAGCCGATCTCCCGCATAAGCTCGCGTATGACCGACACGTGCCCGCGCCCGCCGTCGAGCAGTATGAGATCCGGCGCCGCCCCGAAGGTCTCGTCCGAGAGATGGGCAAGTCTGCGCCCCAGCGCCTCGCGCATGGCTCCGTAGTCGTCGATGCCGTCGGTCGTCTTTATTTTGAATGTGCGGTAATCCGACTTTTTTAGCTTCGCGTTCTCGGCGACTATCATTCCCGCCGTTATATTGTCCGAGCCGAAGTTCGAGATATCGTATGCATCCATTCTCTCCGGGACGACCTCGAGACGCAGCATTGTGGCGAACAACACGAGAGTCTTGTTGTCCTTCTCGCTCTCCGCCTTGTATATTTCCGCCTGCTGCTTCGCGTTGTCGCGGACCATCTCGCAGAGCTTCCGCTTGTCGCCGCGCTCAGGAGTCCTGAACTCGGGTTTCGTTCCGCAGCGCTGTTCTATGTGTCCGGCGAGCATCGCGATGTCCTCGCCCGGCAGGACGAAATCAAGCAGGATCTCCTTCGGCACATATTCGCGGATGTTGTACAGCTCATCGAGGAACGCGACCATGTTCTCCTCGTCCACCAGCTGCTCCGCCGGGAACAGGAAGTGCTCGTTGTCGACAAGGCTTCCGCCGCGGATATAGAAGACCGATATACACGAGCACGCGTCGTCGGTATAGAAGGCTATCGCGTCCTCCTCCATGTCCGGCGGTCCGACGACCTTCTGTCTCTGCCAGAGCTTCGACAAAGCCTCTATCCGGTCGCGGTACTTCGCCGCCGCCTCGAACATCAGGTTGTCCGACGCCTCGAGCATCTTGCGTCTCAGCTCGTCCTCGCACTCCTTGAAGGAACCGCGCAGGAAGTTCGCCGCCTCCCTGAACTGCGCCCTGTACTCCTCGCTCGACACGTCCCCCGCGCACGGAGCCGAGCAGTAGCCGAGATGCCGGTTGAGACACGGTCTGCCCTTCCCGATGTCCCTCGGGAACTCCCGCCCGCAGGACGCGAGCCCGAACGACTTCTGCGCCGTCCCGAGTATGGAGTACGCCGCCGACGTCCCCGAATAGGGACCGAAATACTTCGCCTTGTCGGACGTTCTGCGCCGCGTGACGCTGATCTTCGGGTACGGGTCGCTCATCGTTATCTTTATATACGGGTAGGACTTCGAATCCTTCAGTTTTATATTATACTTCGGCGTGTACTGCTTAATCAGGCTGTTCTCGAGCGACAGCGCCTCCATCTCTGTGTCGCAGAGGATATAGTCGAAGCGGCAGACGTTCGAGACCATCCGCCGTGTCTTCTCGCTGTGCGACGCGGACTCATGGAAATACTGCGAGACGCGGTTCCTCAGCGACCTCGACTTGCCGACATAGATGACCTTGTCGTTCCTGTCGCGCATTATATACACGCCGGGTCTGAGCGGCAGGGCGTTCGCCCTCTCGGCGAGCGCGGCGCGGGTCTCCTCGGTTCCGGGCTTCAGTACAGGCCATTCCGGTCTCGCCGCGGATTCCGGTAAGATGTTATCTTCCATAAATCTCCAAGTTTCGTAAAGAAAAGACGAGCCCTGCGATTTATGCACGCTGTGACCCGTCAGTGATCTCTTTTATTTTCCGTATCCGATCATTCGCCGAAGTTGGTGTCGATCAGCTCGGCAAGTCCGTCGATAGCCTCTTTCTCGTCGCTTCCGTCAGCGATGAGGGTCACGGTCATGCCCTTTGTGATGCCGAGCGACAGAACGCCGAGCAGGCTCTTCGCGTTGACGCGGCGGTCTTCCTTCTCGACCCAGACCGAGCTCTGATAAGTGTTCGCCTTCTGGATAAAGAAAGTAGCGGGTCTCGCGTGCAGGCCGACATTGTTCTGGATCGTTACGTTTTTCGAAATCATTTTGTATTCGCTCCTATCATAAAAATCATAAAATAACAGAATAAGATAACCCTGTCCGACTAAACAATTATACTAATTATAGTATAGCAGATTTTCATTCCAAAATCAATAGCCTTTTTGCATATATTTTCAGCCCGTATAAATTTTTTCTCTGCCAATAATCGATATATTGTACACCGGACTGCCGTTTTCTCACTCGGAAACGGTGTCGACACGCTCCACTGCGGTCACTGTCAGGATGACGTCGAGGTCCCGGCTCTGGACGTGTATGGTCGAGCCCGGCGCGACATAGTTCACTCCGTCGAGCAGGAAACCGTCGTCCGTGAACGTACCGCTTCCGATGACCGCCCCGCGCACGTCGTAGCGCTTGTTCTCCGAGTTCGTCTTGATGATCTCGCCGCGCTCGTTCGTTATGAACGCCTCGGAATACATGAACTGTCTCGACTCGAGCGTGCCGAGCAGGCAGTCGTGCTCCTTGTCGTAGAAGGTGTCCCCGATGCCGAAATAGTCGAGCGAGCCCTCGTTTATGTCGCGTATCAGAAAGGATATTCTCGCCCCGGTCATCCCCGCCTGATTCGTCACCCTCTCGACGAGCCCGAAGCGCATCGCGATACCGACGACGGCGCCGATCAGGACTATGATTATGAGAAAGTCGATTATGTTGAGCCTCATGCGGCTCTTACGCGTCTTTGCTGTGTTTTCCGCTCCCATTTCACTTCTCCGTTCTGTTTATCGATATGCAGTAGGACGTTCCGGTATACCCCGGCGTGCGCACGTAGACGACCGAACCGACAGATATGCGGTAGCCGCCGTCAAGGATATACATCCCCTTCGAGTCGATCGCCGCCGTCGACTTCACCGTCATCCTCACGTCGGAGTGCTCCGGGTAGTTGTGATAGACGAGCTTTCCGTCGACAAGGTCGTTGCCCGTGTAGATGGACGCGCTCGACTCGACCGCTGTCACCTCGCCGAGACGGTACTTCTTCGCCGCGTCGACGGCATTAACGCCGGTCTCGAAGCAGTCGAGAAACTCGTCCCGCACCTGTCTGAACTCGAGCACGTACTCGACATTTACGGTGTCAGAGCCGCCCGAGAGCTTCTTCGCCCCGAAGATATACGCCGCCGCGCCGATGACGCCGACGATCAGGAGCACTATTATAAGGTCAATAAAGTTGAATTTACGTTTCTTTTGTGCCATGACTTCCTCCGAATCAGTAACAGTTTTCCTGTGCCGTGTTCACCAGCACCCTGCGCACCGCCGCGCCGAGCCCCAGCATAAGCCAGAACATGAAGAACACGCGGTAATTATACCATATATAGTCGGTCATCCCCTGCGCCAGCACCGCGAGTATCCCGCAGAATACCGCCGAGGACATATGCTTCGCCTTCCTCTGCTCGTTCAGGTTCAGCGTGAACGCCCCCTGAGCGAAGAAGAACATCGCCGCGACGAACACGATAAGCCCCACAATGCCGATCTCGGTCGTTATCTGGAGATACAGGTTGTGCGAGTGCGGAGCCGTCTCGATGCCCGACAGCGCGTAGTACGGATAGACCTTGCTGAACGACGCGGTCCCGATGCCGATTCCGGTCGGGAAATAATCCTTCAGCATATTGATGACGCCGTCCCAGATATACACGCGGTAGGAGGTCGAGCTGTCCCCGACGTTTCCGATGCTCGTGAAGCGCTGTATTATGCTGTCCGGCAGAACGAACGGCAGGAACGGAATCCCGAAGGCGCCGAACAGAAGCACCGTCAGCGTGTTCTTCGAGTACATGAGCAGGAATATGAGCATTCCGATCATTATCCCGAGCCAAGCCCCGCGCGACCATGTGTAAACGAGACACCCGGCGGTCGCCGCGAACGAGACGGCGAGCAGGAACTTTCCTCCCGCCGATTTCACGATGAAGAAAGCCGCGAGTATAACGGGAAGCACCATGATGAGGTACTCAGCTAAGACGTTCGGGTTCTCAAAGGTTGAGACCACTCGTCCGGATATCTCGTCGAACATCTCGGAGTCCTGCCAGGTCTTCTCGACCGTGCCGAAGAAGTTCTGGTACAGACCGTAGAGCGCGGTAAAGGTGCACGCCGCTATCGCCCCGCAGAAGCATCTTGTCAGCCACTCGCGCGAGCGGATAAGGTTCACGACGAGGAAGTACCCTACCATGAACGCGACATAGACCATCATAGGCTTGAGACTTCCGCCCGAAACCGCGACAACTCCGCCGCCGATCATCAGGAGCATGAATATGAACACGGTCCCGTCGAGCAGGTCGAATTTCAGCGACCTCTTGCCGCACACGAGCTTCAGAAGATAGCAGAACGCCGTGTATAAGACCCCGGCGACAAGCCCCATCGTCGGCGCGACCGGTATCAGCACGATCATCATAAGAACGCCGAACTCGGGACTGATAAGCACGAGATAAGCGGCGATAATTCCGCCGAGACCGACGAGTATCATGACCGGGCTGACGAAATACGACGCGATC
>URCP01000088.1 GCA_900546315.1 uncultured Eubacteriales bacterium | reverse complement strand
TCTACATAATGCTCAATAAACCGTCCGGCTGCGTCACCGCCTGCCGCGACGATACGCATTCGACAGTGATGGATTGTCTCGACGGGCTTCCGAAGGAGGTCGTCGGGACGCTCCATCCGGTCGGTCGGCTCGATATCGATACCGAAGGGCTTCTGTTGCTCACTGACGACGGAAAACTCGATTACAGCATTCTTCAGCCGGGACATCATGTCGAAAAGCGGTATTTTTTCCGCGCGTTCGGGGATATTACCGATGAAGACGCAAGGCGCCTTGAAAACGGTATCGAGCTCTATCATAAAAACTACAACGCGATGCCGGCGAAGTATGAGCCCGCTGGAAAATGCACTGTTCGCAATGTTTTTTCCTTATTGCCTGCGAAGCGGCGCGCGAAATGGATGAAAAACCCGGAAGGACCGGTCAGCTGCGGCTATCTCACGGTCACCGAAGGGAAAAAGCATCAGATCAAACTGATGATAAAATCGGTCGGATGCCATGTTTTCACACTGAAAAGAGTCAGTCTCGGCGGACTTTCGCTCGATGAAGGGCTTGCGCCCGGCGAATGGCGGTATCTGACGGATGATGATCTGTCATTGCTCGGCTATACACCGCCCGTCAAAGCATGATGAATATTTATTCATCCGCTTGCATTTTTCTTTATTCAATATTTGCATATTAAGGAGTCGGAAATGGAACAGAATACACCGTCCGTGCGTCTGCTCGATTTTATCAGGTCGAGCCCGAGCTGCTATCACGCGATCGATAATATCAGGCGAAAATTGATCGAAAAAGGCTATATTGAGCTGTCTGAGGGCGAAGATTGGTCTGTCGAAGTCGGCGGTAAGTATTTTGTCACCCGTAACTCCTCGTCAATCATAGCGTTCCGGATCCCGGAGCGTGTCGTCGGCGGTTTTATGGTCGTTGCTTCTCACTCGGACTCACCGACTTTCAGGGTCAAGCCGAACCCGGAGCTCTCCGGACCGGAAAATTATATCAGGCTGAACACCGAACGCTACGGCGGAATGATCCTCGACTCGTGGTTTGACCGCCCGCTCTCGGTCGCGGGTCGGATCATGGTCCGCGAAAACGGAAGAATCGTCGAAAAGCTCGTCAGTGTGGACGACGATCTGTTGATAATTCCGCATGTCGCGATCCATATGTTGAAATCAAACGACGGGATCGTATATAACCCCGCGCAGGACCTCGTTCCGCTCTTCGGTCTCGCCGGACCGGACGAGAAGCCGCAGGGAAGTCTTATGAAGATTGTCGCCGAAGCCGCCGGAGTTGACCCGGACAACATTTTGTCGCATGACCTTTTCCTCGTGAACCGCCAGAGGCAATCTGTCTGGGGACGCTCGAAGGAGTTCATTTCGTCGCCGAAGCTCGACGATCTTCAGTGTGCTTTCTCGGCTTTCGAAGCTTTTACCGATTCTGAATTGGACAACTTGACCAATTCCGATCATTCTATACCAGTTATGTTTGTCGCCGATAACGAAGAGGTCGGCAGCGCAACTATGCAGGGAGCCGGTTCAACCTTTCTTGCCGACACACTGCTCCGCGTCACATCGGCGCTCGAAGTTTGTGGAGCAAAGTGTGACTGTTTCGGAGCATACTGCACGAATTCGGCGGGGAACTCCATCGCGGCTTATCGCCGGATGCTCGCGTCTTCGATGCTTCTTTCCGCGGACAACGCGCACGCGGTTCACCCGAACCATCCCGAACTCGCCGATCCGACACATCGTCCGCGGCTCAATGGCGGCGTCGTCATCAAATACAACGCGGCGCAGCTCTACACGACCGATTCCTACTCATCGGCAATTTTCCTCGAAATGTGTAAAAAAGTCGGAGTTCCGACCCAGATGTTCTGCAACCGCTCGGACATCCGCGGCGGATCGACGCTCGGAAGCATCTCGAACACAAAAGTGCCGCTGCACGCGGTCGATATCGGCGTTGCTCAGCTCGCTATGCACTCTTCGTACGAAACTTGTGGAGCTTTCGATACTGGTTACATGATAAACGCGATGAAGGAATTCTTCTCGTCGTCACTTTTGGTTAAGAACGGCTCTGTCGAGATCGTATAAAAATACACGCTCGCTGTATATTTATGCAGTGGGCGTGTATTTTTTCATGAATATTGGAACGCCCATCGGCTGACCGATGGGCGTTATCTCATTAGAATTTGATCTTTTCAGCGATGTAAGCGTTCAGCTCAGCGATCGGAATGCGGACCTGCTCCATCGTGTCGCGGTCGCGGACCGTTACGCAGCCATCTTCCTTCGAATCGAAGTCGTAAGTGACGCAGAGCGGGGTGCCGATCTCGTCCTCGCGGCGGTAACGCTTGCCGATTGAACCGGTCTCGTCGAAATCTGTCATGAAATCCTTCGACAGCTGATTCCAGATCTCGGCTGCCTCGGGCGCGAGCTTCTTCGACAACGGAAGAACCGCGACCTTGTACGGCGCGATCGCCGGATGGAAGTGCATGACAGTGCGGACATCGTTCTTTTCAGCGTCGATGACCTCCTCGTCATACGCCTCGCAGAGCAGGGCAAGCGTCATTCTGTCGGCGCCGAGCGACGGCTCGACCACGTACGGGATGTAACGCTCGTTCGTCTCCGGGTCGAAATAAGTGAGATCCTGTCCGGAATGCTTTGCGTGCTGGGTCAGGTCGTAGTTCGTTCTGTCCGCGACGCCCCAGAGCTCGCCCCAACCGAACGGGAACAAATACTCGAAATCCGTAGTAGCCTTCGAATAGAAGGAAAGCTCCTCCTTCTCGTGGTCGCGCAGGCGCAGATTTTCGTCGCTGATGTTGAGCGACTTCAGCCAATTGTGCGCGTAGGTGCGCCAGTACTGGAACCACTCGAGGTCGGTGTCCGGCTTGCAGAAGAACTCAAGCTCCATTTGTTCAAATTCACGAATTCTGAAGATGAAGTTGCCGGGAGTGATCTCGTTTCTGAACGATTTTCCGACCTGGCAGACGCCGAAGGGAAGTTTGCGTCTTGTAGTACGCTGAATCGACGGGAAATTGACGAAAATACCCTGCGCGGTTTCCGGGCGGAGGTAAACCTCGCTCGCGGAATCCTCGGTGACGCCCTGATGGGTCTTGAACATCAGGTTGAACTTGCGGATGTCAGTGAAATCTGACTTGCCGCAGCCAGGGCAGGGAACCTTGTTCTCGCGGATGTACGCGAGCAGCGCTTCGCCATCCATCGCCTCGACGTTCACGTCTGTGATGTTGTTATCTTTCACAAATTGTTCAACAAGTTTGTCCGCGCGATGACGCATTTTGCACGCCTTGCAGTCGATCAGCGGGTCGTTGAAAGTCGCGACGTGACCGGACGCAACCCAGACTTCCGGATTCATAAGGATCGCGGAATCGAGTCCGACGTTGTACGGGTTCTCCTGAACAAATTTCTTCCACCATGCACGCTTTACGTTGTTCTTCAGCTCAACGCCGAGGGGACCGTAGTCCCACGAGTTCGCGAGACCGCCGTAAATTTCGCTGCCCGGGAAGACGAAGCCGCGCGTTTTACACAACGCGACGATTTTGTCCATTGTTTTTTCTGTGTTTTTCATTATTCTATCTCCTTAATGGTGATGATTTTGTGTTAATTTTGTGTTATTTGTAGCTATCAAAAATATCGATAGCGGAATTTATCGACGGTTCGAACCATTCCTCGCCATCAATCGTCTTTGTCGAACCCGGATAATTCACTATCACCTGCTCGAATTTTGAGTAGGCAAAAATCAAGTCGAGGTGCTTTGTCAGATCGTCAGATGTAAAGCTCGTTGTCATATAGTCTGAAACCGACTTATAGAGATCGAATACTTTTGTGAGATATGTAATATTTGTAAATTTTGCGAGAACAGCCTCGAGAAAACCGATGCACGTATTCATGCGTCCGACGTCTCCGGAAACGTAGCCGCGGTAGCGCAGCAGCTGCACGGCTTTTGCTCCGTCAATTGTCGAAGTACCTTTCTTGAGGTCAATCACGAGGTCCTGATCCGGATCCTCATAATTCATATCCTCCGGGACATAATAGCTGATTCCGCCGACCGTGTCGATCGCCGATTTTATCGCGTCTGCGTTCATCACTGCGTAATAATCTATTGGCAGTCCGGTCAAACCCGTAACTTTTCCGCAAAGAAATTCTATGCCTTTTTGTGGATAAATATCACCAAGTCTGGTGCCGATTCCGTCGACCATCACCCGCGTGGACGAGGGCAGCGCGCAGAATATGAACTTCCGGTTCTCCTTATCGACGCGCATCATGATCAACATGTCCGCCGTCCATTTTCGCGAACGATGATCCGGGAAGCCGTTGCCGGTCCACCGGGATTCGTAGTCATAATCGTCAAAAATTTTCGGCTGATAGTCGGTTCCTATGAGCAGAATATTGAATGTTTCGCCCTCAATCGGCTCTTCTTCCGGCGGGGGCGTGTTTGTTGTTTCGTCGGACGGCGGCAGAGTCACCGTCTCGATGTCCGCGTCGATCGGCTCGTCCGACGTGTTGCCGGAAATCGCCACGGTCAGCGTGTCGAGCACGAAGCCGACGATAAAATACGCGATCATGCCAAAAATCAACGCGGCAATCACAAATGTAATCGCAAAATTTCTCAGTGCTGAGAGCATTTTTCGTAAACTCCTGTAAGGCTGCGCGGCGTCCGGGGCTCCCGTCGCCGCCTGATGCGGATCTTTCGCGTTATTTGACGCGAGCGGGCGGAATTTGTTCCGTGTTTTCCGCATTTCATGTGCCGCGGGCATATCTCACGCGGGCGCAAATTTATTACATTATATTATATCATATTTGCGCGCAGGTTTCAAGTCTTTTTTGAAAATTCTTCCGCATGCGTTATCTTTTGTGCAATATGACGGTTGCTTTATAAACTTAATCCGGTGTTGTATGATAATCATTGCGCATCACCCCATGCGTCTGCTGAAACGCGAGCGGCGTCGTGCCCTCATATTTTCGAAACACCTGTATAAAATGTGAATAATCGCCAAATCCGACGTGATAACAAACACTCGTAACGTCAAATCCGTTCAACAGCAGTGTTTTCGCGTACTCGAGACGCTTGCGCCGCAGATATTCGTTCGGTCGCTGGCCAATCTGCTCGTGAAAAACACGTGAAAGATACGACTGCGAAACGCCGCAGGATTCCGCGACAGCCGCGAGGGATCTCAATGTCCGAAAATTATTTTCAATATATGTCACGGCGCGTCGCACTATCGGGCTTGATATGCAATTATTTTCCGCGTTCGCCGGGTTTTCCTCAACTTTTTTCTCTCCGAAAACGCGTGTCCACTCGCGCGAGACGAGCGTTATAAGCCCGAGCGCCGCCGAAAACTCCTCGTACTGCCGGAGCGGATGTTCCGAGCGCGCAAGCTCCGTCATTTTGCCTATAAACGTTGATATTTCGTCCCATGCCTCGGCGGACGGCTGGAAAATATTGTCTTCATAAGCCTCCCGGTTCATGAAATCGCGCAAAGGGTACTCGTCTTCCTTGTGCTTCGGCAGGCACCTATCGTCAAAAAACATATAGAAATGATCGTAATTGTGCATTCTGACGAGAGCACTGTGAAACTCGCCGGCACGTGTTATCACTATCCAGCCGCGTGCATCAGCCCCGGTTGTGCTCAGACGCCTTGTCCGGTCGCCGAGGTTGAAATCCACCTCGCCGTCGAGCAGCACGTAGAGTTCGCAGAACGGGTGCATATGGTTTGATTTGTCACTATGCGTTATTTCGTCCTTCTGGAAGCTATGGCGCATGAATTGTATCGGTTCGAGATCTGTAAAACATTCAATTGTGTCTGTGAATAGCTGCATTTCATTTCCTCCACTACAAATATTATATCACACCGCGGCAGCCAAATCAATATTATGTCAAAAAAGCAATGTTTTTAGGCACTTTTTTCATGGCGCGAACGAGAGTCTTGTGCTATAATATAGATAACGCTTGAGCGTAATATCACAAAAGGAAGGTATATATCATGAAAAAAATCGGCTTTTTCACAAAATTCATCACCTCCACCGCAATATGCGCACTATTCGCGTCCTCGATCTCCGCGATGAGCGCGGTCGGAAACGTCGAGGTTCCGCGCGGCACTCCGACAATTGACGGTAAAATTTCCGACGGTGAATGGGACGGCGCGGGCGTCGTCAACTTCAGCTCCGCGACCGCGAAGGCGTGGGTCGGCGCGGTTCCCGGAGACTTCAACACCGACGTCAAGGTTTTCTGGGACGAGAAGGGATTATATCTCGCCGGTGAGGTCGTTGATTCGACGTTTGTGGCGTCCAATGAAGGTTCATACGACGGCGACGCGTTCCAGGTCTCGATCGACCTCGGTCAGACCTTCTACGATACCGACAACAATAGAGCGATTTTCTACTCGTTCGGCTGCAACGAGACGAACCCGATAGTCCAGCGCCAGGAGTCCGCGAACGACGCCATCATGCACAACGGCGAGGGCGTTTACATATCGACCGTCAAAACAACCAAAGGTTGGAATTTCGAGCTGATGCTCGAATGGTCGACCCTTAACGCCGACCTTCAGGCGAAGGCGGGAACTACCGTCAATATCACCAAAGGCACAAAAATCAACATGATGATGTGCTACCTTGATCATGGAACCGATGGACAGATTACTAACGCGTTCGGAACCACTCGCACCGGCGACGACGTCGAATACGATTGGGGTCCTGCCGACCACGGAATCACACTGACTCTCGGCGAAAAAATTGAGGCTCCTGTTGACGCTCCCGTGCCGGCTACAGCTGATATAACGTCCGTCGCCGTCATCTCGCTCGCTGCCGCAGGCGCGCTGTTCGTCTGTGTCCGCGCGAAAAAGCACTGATTATTTACTGTCAAAACGTATAATATCTGAGAGAACCAAGACCTTGCGCAATGCCCAACGGCAACGCGTGAGGTCTTTTTTTGTACGGATTTTTGGCATTACTTACATAATTATTTGTTTTTGCTTAATCTATTTATTTTAGTATATGAATTTTCAAACAAATTGCCGACACTTTCTGATATGGACTGAATGGCGGTGACACGTCCGGATGTGCTATAATTATCTCACAAAACAAACAGGTGAAAGGAGGCATATGCTGATAATGGAGAACAGCGAAATCTTCCGGGCGCTCGCGTCGGTCTTCGGGTTCATCGGCGGCGCGTCGATTGTCGCGGGAATCATCCTCAGGCGAATCGACCGGTTCGAGAAAAAGCTCGACAAAAGGGAACAGGACCGGATCCGTGAAAACATGATAGCTGTAGAGCTGCTCACGGGCTGCGCCGATCTGTCGTCTGAAAACACCGCGCAGCTGCGCAAACTGAGCGGAAAGACCTGCTGCAAGGACGAACTCGAAGCGGTGAAAGCCTCGAGAGAGCATCTTGACGAATTCATTCGCGAAAAATCAGCGGAATATTTACATTCCAGATGAAATTAATTTACAATTAAGGAGTATATTATGCCACTATTCGGAACTGACATCTCAACTTTCAACGGCGACCTCGATTTTGACGCAATGAAGCGCGCCGGAATCCGCTTCGCAATGGCCAAAGCGTCGCAGGGGCGCTCGATTAACGGAAAGCACTACCTCTTCGAGGACCCGAAATTCAGGAGAAATGTAGAGGGACTGGCAAAAGCAGGGATTCCGTTTGGAGTTTACCATTTTCTGACCGCGTCAGACTCCGCGGAATGCCGCGCCGAAGCGGAGTTTTTCCTGAAAACCGTCGCGCCGTACCGCGACAAAATCACGCTTTATCTCGCGTGCGACGCCGAAAATTACGGGAACCCGTGGCTCGAAAAGCTGTCGCGCGACGGGCTCAGCCGGCTCATTTCGGAGTTCTGCTCGATCGTTCAGAAGGCGGGGTACGCGGCTTGTCACTACACGAACACCGATCACATCCGGAATTTCGTCGATTTAGACAAAATTCCGTTCCCGGTCTGGCAGGCGCATTACGGAAAATCACTCTCGAAGCCGACCGACGCGGGCGACAAACTGGCGATTCACCAGTACACATCGTCCGGCAGCCTCAGCTGCGTGCCCGGGCGGTTCGACCTCGACTTCGGTTACGCGCCGCTCGCGAAGCTCATCGTCAGGGAACGCTGCGGGCTCGAGGAGCAGACATTCCGGTTCATCGCCGGACGAGCGAACGGCGATGACATTCTTGTGCAATTTGCTGATAAAATCGTCGTGCGGACGCTCAAGCCGATCCGCGACCCATCGACAAAGCGGCTCGCCCCGCTCATCAGGCTGCACTGCGGACTGAAGAACGACGACATCTCGTATCTCCTCGGTTACAAGTACGCCGACGACCTGTTCCGGAAGCTCTACACGGCTATGCTTGTTAATTGAATTTACGTATACAATCGTCACTGAAAGGAGGTGAAACAGATGAATGTAATTTTCAGCAATCTCGACCTGATTCTCGCGGCGCTCGCGATACTTATCACAGTCGCGGTCCTCGCGAGACGCGGGCAGATCGGGCTCATCCGCGAGCTCGTCCTCAGCCTCGTCGTCAACGCCGAGAAAGAGTACGGCGCGAAAACCGGACCGATCAAAAAGTCCGACGTAACCGCGAAAATCTACTCGATGCTCCCGACCGCGTCGAAGCTGCTCATCTCGAGCGGCACCGTTTCCGACCTCATTGAAGAGGCGAAAGAACGGATGGACGAAACCCTTCCGAAAAACGAGGAGGAATAAATGATGAGAAAAGTCGCTGGAATACGCGGCTTTTCTTGTTTTTTATTCCATTTATTGTCTGTTCAGAACTTCAAAGTAACCTCTCCGGACGCGAGCTTTGCCTCGGAACCGTCTTTTTTTCTGACAATCAATGAGAATTCATCGTCAATCCCGATAACTTCCGCCGGAAATTCGGACATTCCATCATTGTCCGCCGACGCGGTCAGGTGAACCGTCACTTCTTTTCCGGCGAGATAATTCCGCGCGCGGTACTCCTCGAGGTAGCTTTCGGGGTCAAGCTGTCGTCCGGACGCAGGATTCTGATGATATAATTTGTAGAACTCGCGGGTGATTTCCGCGGCGAAACGGTTGAAAATGTCCTCCGGAATCGCTGTTTTATCGTCCGATTCACCGAAGATCGCGCCCGCGTGACCGGTCTCCGGCGGGTAGCCACCCTCCGGCTCGAACAGGTTGAAGCCCATCCCGAGCACCGCGTACTCGAGCCGCCCGGTCTCAAGACCAAGCTGCGCTTCCGTTAAAATTCCGCAAACCTTTCTGTCACCAATGTAAATATCATTTACCCATTTTATCATTGTTTTCCGACCGGTCAATCTGTCTATCACGTGCGCGGCAGCGGCAGCAGCGGCGGTCGTTATGAAGGTCGATTCCCCGGCGCTCGCGGTCGGGTGGAGAAGCAGTGACATATAGAGCCCGCAGCCCTCCGGTGAGTAGAAGCGCCTTCCGAGACGCCCGCGACCCGCCGTCTGCTCGGTCGCGACAATCAGCATATCGCGCGATTTTTCGTGATTCTGCACAAATCCCGTCATTTCCGACGCGAGACGGCGCGCCTCGAGGTTTGTCGAATCAATTTTCCGGTAAGCTTCTATTCTGTCGAGCGTGAAATTATCGTCGTTCGCTAGCATTTCGGCTATTTTATCGCTGTCAAGCGTGCGCGAGAGTAGATTTCGCTTGTTGTCGAGCAGGCGATAACCGACTTTCCGAACGGCTTCAATGTTCAGTTCGTCCTCCTCGGTCAGTGATTTAATAGCCTTCCAGACCGCCGCGCGGGTCACTCCGAGCTGCTCCGCCATATCCTCGCCCGATATATAATCGTCAGATTCGATCAATTTTTCGAGTACTTTTTCCTTGATTCCCATTTTCTTTTCCTTGTTACGCACGTTTACTCCGGACCTCTTTCGACGCCCGGAGCATAAATTATTCTTTAATTTTTGCAATTTCAGAAATTATTTCGTTATTAGCGAAATATTCCGCAATTAATGGCGGTTCCAGACTATCGGCTCGCCCTTCTTGTAGCCGGTCAGCGGCTCGAGAATTCCGTTCTCCATCACGAGGACGCGGTCCGCGTGCGCCGCTATCGACAGGTCGTGCGTCACCATGATAATCGTCACGCCGAGCAGATCCTTCGTTTTCAGCAGCAGCGACAGCACCTCGTCGGCGTTCGCGCGGTCGAGATTTCCGGTCGGCTCATCCGCGAAGACGACCGACGGACGATTTATCAGAGCACGCGCGATCGCGACACGCTGCTGCTGACCGCCGGACAGCTCACTCGGCAGATGATGCAGACGATCTCCGATCCGGAGCGTATCTATCAGTTTCTTCAGATTTTCCTCGTAACTATAGTCGGGTTTGTTGCACATCACAGTCGGAATGAGAATATTCTCGAGAGCGGTGAACTGCGGTATCAGATTGTGTTTCTGAAATATGAATCCGGTGTAGCTGCCGCGGAAACGGCTCAGCCCATCCGGCGACATCTGCGTCAGGTCGTGCCCGCGGATGAACACCCGCCCCGAATTCGGCACGTCGAGACCCGCGCAGATTTGCAGCAGCGTCGATTTTCCCGAGCCGGACGCGCCGATTATCGCCACGAACTCCTTGTCCTGCACGGTGAAATTCGCGCGGTTCACCGCCGTCACCACCGTGTCGTACTGCCGGTACTGCTTGATCACCGACTCACAGCTAAGTATTGTGCCCATATATTTTATCCTTTCGGAGATATTTTAGTTTAATCAGAAGAATTTCATTCCTCACCGGTATATTCGCGATTGTTCTCGGTCGCCGCGAAGCGCTTGAAGAATCCGCCGAGCGGGAGCATCGACGAGAAGTAACCGCAGCCGATCGACATCAGCACGCTCGCGATGAGCGCCGGAATCGGAATGTGCACGCCGTAATAATACGACCTTGTACCGCCGTAGAGCACAGGCGGAATGCGCGTCACCGCAAGCTGAACGATGGTTATGATAAGCCAGCTCAGGAATACGCAGGAAACGATGGAAACTCCAGCCAGCATAAGTCCGTTCTCACGCGACAGCTTCTTGATGTCGTTCTTGATCGCGCCGAGCCAGAGGAGCACCGAAAATTCCTTTTCGCGCTTCTTCACGAACAGCGTCTGCGAGAAGAACCAGATCAGCGGCGAAATCGCGAGGACCAGGAACGAGATCGCGATAATCAGCGCGTAGTAGTTCATCGACCGCGTGATAAGGTAATTCGACGACGTATGATTGTCGGTCAGCGCGAGTTTACCGTTGTAAAGGGAAGTGTACGCGCGGACATTGTCGAAAATCTGCTTGGTTTCCGCCATAGAATTGTCGTAATTTGTGTATATATCGACGGTTTTTATCTCCGCGTTCTCGTTGCGCGTCACCTGACGGTACGCCGACTTCGACATATAGATCGGCGCGCCCTCGAGGGTTGACATTCCGTCGATCACCGCGCAGACCCTCAGCTCTATATAATCCATTTTGTAGTACTGGAGCTCCTGCCTGAGTCGGTTCTTGCCCTCGAGCTGGTCGTCGACCGCGCGCTTCTGACCCGCGAACGCGCCGACTTTGATCGTGTCGCCCACCTTGAAATTCGCGACCTTCTTGTTTCCTATGTAATTTGTCACAATAACCGCGCTCTCATCGGTCAGCATTTCGTATGGATCGCCGGTAACTTTATAACTCCACAGGTCGCTCGACAACGCTTCTATAAGTGAACTGTCAGCCAGAACGTAATTCACGTCGCTCGTCGCGCGGAAGCTGTTGTCGTCCTGCGGCGTAACCATGTCCGCCGTCGGCAGAAGCGACGCGGATGGGAACAGCGTATGCGAGCGGTAAC
>URCP01000087.1 GCA_900546315.1 uncultured Eubacteriales bacterium | reverse complement strand
CTCAAAAATCATCCTCTACAACGACGTTCACGCGTCGACCGCGTGGGGGCTGCTCACCAACTACGCGAAGGGAATCGAGGTCGAACACATCATGACCGAGCGGGTCAAGGACAACAAATCGCTCGTCGATATCCGTCTGTCGACCGGCGTCTGCCGCGAGTTCTTCGCGAACGGCGTCGACTCGTTCATGCTCGTCTCGAGCGACTCGGACTACTGGGGACTCATCGAATCCCTGCCGGACGCGAGGTTCCTCGTTATGCTCGAGAGAGGAAAGTCCAGCTTCGACATCAAGCAGGCGCTCTCGAGCAGGGAGATATTCTACTGCTACATCGACGATTTCTGCACCGGCAACTCCGGGGACATCAAGATGGCGGCGCTCATCGGCGAAATCAAGAAATACATCGCCGCGAAGGTCAACCTCAATGTCAACGTCATGCTGGACGAGGTCTACCGCAGCACCCGCGTCAGAATGACAAGCGCCGAGGAGAAGCAGTTCTATCAGAAATACATCAAGCCGATGCACCTCGTCATTGAGGACGACGGGAACGTCAGGATTGAACTTCGGAGCAAATAAACCGGTTTTCGCGGGATTTTGATTTGCACGTAATCCGTAATTTGAAGGCGGGCGACCAATGGCCGCCCCTGCAAGTGCAGACCACGTTGAAACATCGGATTCGGGCACAATCCCGTAGGGGCGTCCATTGGTCGCCCGCTCCTTTGGTTACAATATTGCAAACAAAAGAGGCTGTCACGCAAAATGACAACCTCTTTTCCTATTTCTTTCTGAACGGCTTTGTCCCGTCAATCCTTGTACTGAGATCCGGACCGTCCGTCGTTCCCGACGTTTTTTCCGGTTCCGGGAAGACCATGAAGGTCGAGGGATCAACGCTCTCCGGGTTCTGCCGCACCTCGGCGGGCGTGCGCGACGTCTGCTCCGCGAAGACGCGGTAGAAATCCGTACGGTTCGTGTAGCCGACCTTCCGGCTGATCTCGTCGATCGGCAGCTCGGTTCCGGTGAGGAGCCTCACCGCCTCGTTTATCCGCCTCTTCTTTATGTAATCCTTGAAGGACATCCCGTAGCACTCGCGGAACATCCGACCGAAATACGCCGGGTTATAGAAGCACTTCTCGGACAGCATATCGGCGGTCAGCCGCTCGTTGTAGTTACGGTCAATGAACTCCAGTATCTCGCGCGGAATCCGCGGGTCGTGCGGCTCTCCGGACGTCGAGCCGCCGAGGTGACGTATCATGATCGATATCACAACCTGAAGACACCCGCGTATCACCGACTCCCATCCGACCTCCTTCGCGTCGAACTCTTCCGCTATCCGGTCGAACACCGACTCGACGAAGATCATCTCCCGCCCCGAAAGGCTCATGCACGGTATCTTCGAGTCGGTGAACTCGCGCAGCTCCGAGTACTCCGAAAGGGTCAGAATGTCAAGGAAATTGTCGCAGGACACAATCTCCCGCGAGATGAAGCGCGGCGACAGAAGGATATCTATCTGTACCAGCGTCTCCTCAACGACTATCTGATGGCTCTCGCCGTAATTCATGAAGATGAGCGAACCGCGCGAGATCGGATACGACCTCCCGCCCGCGATATTCTTCCCGCTGCCGGAATAGACATAGGCAATCTCAGCGAAATCATGCGTGTGCCGCCCGACCTTATCGTTGTAATCAAGCTCCTTTATATGCTTGTTCACGAACAGGTCGACGCCGCTGCCGAAGAAATCCTCACCCTTGAACTCGATCATTCGCTCAACTCCTTTACGGATGTATCATCCTGCATATATTATATCACACTTTCTGCGCCTTGTAAAGAGGTAAACGCGATTCCGCGGAAATTCCGGCAAAAAACCGAAAAACCGCCGGTCTTCCGTCTGACGGAAAACCGGCGGATATTGTCAGCCTTCGTTTCTCGCTTCCTCAAAATAGTTCACGAGTTTCTCATAATACTTCTCGGACGCGGGGCCCTTCTTCGCGTAGTATGACTCGAAATCCTTTGATTTCTGGTCGCCTATGAGATGCTGGATATAGAAGCTCATGCCCTTCCAGCTGTCATACACATAACCGAAATCGAACACGCGGTTATCGACCACCATGTCGAGAACCTTTACCGACTCGTCGTCATACGAATACTTCTTCTTCAGCGCGATCTCGTAGTATGCCGGGTATACCTCCCTCATGCTCTCCGCGTTCAGCGCCTCGGTTATAATTCCGACGAACTCCGGATCCTGCACCGTCTTCGGCACCGCGAGTATCGCGTGATAGCCGTCGACCATCGTCTTGTATTCCGCCTGCTTCTCGTCAAGCTTCGGATACGGAAGTATGCCGTACTCACTCGAGCGTTCACGGAAATAGTTGACAGTCATATCGAGCGTTCCGGAAATGAAGAGCGACAGATTGTCCCTGAACGCGAGCGCGGACGCGAAATGCTTCATATTATCCGGATACTGCGGACGCTTCGTGCAGACTCCCTCGTTCTCATAGCAGAGCGCGTATAACTTGTCGATTATTGTGTTAAGCTTCTCGTTCTTGTAGACGAGCGTCGGAATACCGTTCTTATCAAGCTCGAATATCTTTCCGCCGCTCGACCAGAGATAGGTATTCAGCGCGGACTGAAGCGTCTGCGAGAGACCGTAATAGTCGTTCCCGTCCCTCTCGCCGTTTCCGTCGAGATCCTTGTAGACGTCCTTTATGGTGTTCATCAGATAGTCTATCGTCCATCTGCCCTCTCCGACGACCTTATAGAGATCCTCAAGCTGATAGTTCTCCGCGCCGGGCTTGTCATAGAAATAACAGTAAGCCCCCGCCAGAGCGGACAGCGCGTAGTCGCCGACCGCCAGAAGCGCGTAATCCCCGCCATATGTAAGATCCTCAGTCGTGGACTTCGACCACCAAGGCTTCGAGAAGTCAATATAGGGAATATCATACCAGTTCATTAACAGACCGTCCATCGCCAGCGTTCCCATCGACACCGCGTGTTGCGCGATCAGCTGGAACGCCTCTTCTCCCGCCAGGGTCGTCTTCTTTATGAACTGTGTCGTCTCGTCATAAGCGGCGTTCGACATCGTCTCAATCTTCACGTTGAATCGCTCGGATACGTTGCGGTTGCGCGCGTAGACCGCGTCGTTGATCACGTCGCCGTTTTCGGTTTCCGCCTCGTAATCGGGGAGTAACTGGTCGAATGTGATCGTCGTGAAGGTTTTTCCATCATAGTCGGCTTCCGGAAGGTCATCCGGTATCTCGGCGGATGTGGTCGATTCTTCGGTGGAAGTTTCGCCGCTCTGTGTCTCGGTATCATTGCCGGGTCCGGCCGGAGATGTCCCGCAGGAGAATAACAGCTGCGAGAGAATGATGAGAGAAAGCGCCATTGAAATGTGTCTCGTTCTTGCCATTGTGAATATGAACTCCTTTTTGCGAACTGTGGTTGCACAGTCCATGAATATTAACAGTATAAGTATAACACATTATACCGCGCAAGTCAAGACAATAAATAAAATTCAGCCTTTCCGACAATACAGCCGAAACTGATTTGTGCAACAGTGACAAAAAAATCATCGCGGTACAACGCTCAGACGCCGTACCGCGACGCTCTATGTTTGATGTGGCAGGAGCTTCATCCGACGATGTCAGAATCCTTGACTTTCGGGTCCAGGGGCTGGCCCCTGGATCTGGTCAAATATGCTCTTTACCGGGATTATCGTCACCCCGGGAGCGTTCATCTTCTCGTCGTAGTTCTTCTGCGGGATTATCACGCGGCGGAAGCCGAGACGGATCGCCTCCTTCACCCTCTGGGCGCAGTGCTGGACGGCTCTGACCTCTCCCGCGAGACCTATTTCGCCGATCGCGATGAGGTCGCTCGCCACCGGCTCGTCCTTTATCGAGGAAATAAGCGCGGTCGCGACGGCGAGATCCGCCGCCGGCTCGTCTGCCTTCAGTCCGCCTATCACGTTAAGATAAACGTCGTTGACCGAGAACCTGTAGCCGAGGCGCTTCTCGAGCACCGCTAAAATCAGGCACATACGGTTGTAATCGACGCCGTTTGACGTCCGGCGCGGGGCGGGGTAGTTCGTCGAGGCGACGAGCGCCTGCACCTCCGCGATTATCGGGCGGGTTCCCTCCATAACGCACATCGCGCAGCTGCCCGAGACGCCGAGCGGTCTGCCCTCGAGAAGCGCCTCCGACGGGTTCGCGACTTCGATCAGTCCCTCGTCGCCCATTTCGAACATTCCGATCTCGCTGACCGAGCCGAAACGGTTCTTGACCGCGCGGATTATCCTGTACGCGCGGAGCTTCTCGCCCTCGAAGGACAGCACGGCGTCGACCATGTGCTCGAGTATCTTCGGACCGGCGATGCCGCCCTCCTTGTTGACGTGCCCGACCATTATGACCGAGAAGCCGGAGAGCTTCGCCTCGGAGATTATCGCCAGAGCCGACTCGCGCACCTGCGTCACGCTTCCGGGCGCGGACGCCACGTGCTCATCGTACATCGTCTGGATCGAGTCGATTATCATCACGTCCGGCTTCAGCTTCTCGGTCTGTCTGAGGATCCGGGCGACGTTCGTCTCGGTCAGGACGTAGAGATTCCTGCTGTGTATGCCGAGGCGCTTCGCGCGGAGCTTCAGCTGCCCCTGCGATTCCTCTCCGGAGACATAGAGAACCTTCCGCTCGAAAATCTCTCCGGTCGAGATGTCCGCGGTGCCCTGTGACAGCGCCGCCGAAATCTGGAGAAGCAGGGTCGATTTGCCGATTCCCGGCTCGCCCGCCAGGAGCACCGCCGAACCCTGGACAAGACCGCCGCCGAGCACGCGGTCAAGCTCTCCCATTCCGGTCGCCTGTCTTATGTAGGTCGGGAGCTCCATGTCCTCGAAGGAGACGACCTCGCTCTCGGTCTCCGGCGCGAAGCGCTTTATTTTTCTCGTGTCCTCGGATTCCTGCTCCGGCTCGCCCTCCTCCATCGTGTTCCACGCGCCGCAGGACGGGCATTTTCCGTACCATTTCACGGTTTTGTAGCCGCAGGACGAGCATATGAATATCTGTTTCGGGGTCTTCATAAAAATCTCCTCAAAAAAGGACCGCCGCACGGCAGTCCCTTTTCATTATCGTGTCGTGATACCTCTATTATACATCACGAAAAGCGGCGAATCAAGACGATACGTCAAGAATTCATAAAAAAGTTTCACGCGGCGGGATTGCTGACGATACCGACGAAAAGTACCGTGCCGTCAACTGTTATTGTCCACAGGAACGGGCGGTCGAGCCTCATGTCGAGCTTCTCGGACGGCGCCATCGCTCCGCAGTACAGTATCGCCGTGTAGGCGGAGGCGGTCACGCCCTTCTCGTCGACCGCGATATGCGTTCCGCCCTTGACCGACGAGATATAGAGCGGGGCGATGTCCATCATGTCCTGAAACTCCGCGTCATTCGAAAACATTTTCTCACAGCCGAGCGATCTCAGGGTATCGTTGAAATCGAGGTCGGTGTCATAGCTGAATTTCGGCAGGCTCCATGTTATGTCTCCGCTGTGCCCCTCGCCGCCGTTCAGCAGAGTGTCGAGCCCGTTCTCCTCGAGCAGCTCGCGGATGGTCTTCTCTCCGGTCGGGAGGACGAAGGACATCGAGCTGCCCTTCAGACCTAGAGACGCCTTCACCCAGCCGTCGCCGGTCGTCCAGCCGCCCTGATTGCCGCGGTGCATATATGTCGCCGTTATGTCGCCGTCCGGGGAATGGAAAACGTCGTCGGTGTTGTTCGACTTCTCGAACTTGTCCGTCCACTCGTCCCCAAAATAGACTGTGTTCAGTATCGCTATCATCTCCGGGAGGTCTCCCTTTCCGAAGTCGAAGTCCGGTTTCAGCGTTCCCTTTGTCTTGTCGGACACCCAGTCGGACATCTTCTTCGCGGTTGATGAATCAAATGACGGGACCTTGTAGCACTCGGAGAAGTACTTTTCCGCGGCGCTCTTCGCGTAGCCCTCTTTCAGCCCGGACGCGGACCAGACCGAGTTCGCTATCCTGAGCGTCGTCTGGTCGTAGTTTCCGAGCAGAGCCGCGAGACGCAGCCTCAGGTTCGCCGGGTCGGTCTCCGCGATCTCACGTCCGCCGGTCAGGAGCGAGTCGATCTCGGTTTTCGTATCACCCGACGCGCCCTCCGACGCCAGAGCGAGCGCGTACCAGAGCGACAGAGGCGAATAGCAGACGTTTCCGTCCTTCATCAGCACTTTCTCCGATGTGCGCCCGGTGAAGTCGTCGTACGCCTCGTCGAAGGCGTCGGATATGAATCCTTCCTCGCGGGACAGCTCAAGCGTCTTCTCGTCGACCAGCTTCTCCGGCGGAACGACCGAGACAAGCGCCGTCGGGACAGACGAGCATGATGTCAGCGACAATGTCAGGAGCGCGGTGATAATGGTTTTCGGGATATTCATAGTGATTACCTGCCTTCCGTAATTATTCTGTACCTCTTAGACGGAAAGCGGACGGAAAAGTTCCCGGTTATTTGAAAGAAATCGGATTCTCGAACCTGTCCTTGCCCATATCCTTCGGAACCTCGGTCGGGTAGCCGCCGCCGAAGCACGCCGCGCAGTGGGTATGCGGCAGACAGCCCTCACCCTCGGCGAGCTGATACGCGTGCTCGAGAGAGAGATAGCCGAGCGTGTCCGCGCCGATTATCCGCGCGATCTCATCGACCGTGTGGTGGCAGGCGATCAGGTTCTCCCGCGAGTCAATGTCGGTGCCGTAATAGCACGGGTCGACGAAGGGCGGGGAAGAGATACGCATATGCACCTCCTTCGCGCCCGCCTCGCGGACGAGATTCACGATATGACCGCAGGTCGTGCCGCGGACAATCGAGTCGTCGACGAGAATCACGCGCTTTCCCTTTATCGCGCCCTCGATCGGGTTCAGCTTTATGCGCACCTTGTCCTCCCGCTCCGACTGACCGGGGGAGATGAACGTTCTGCCTATGTACTTGTTCTTGACGAAACCGATGCCGTAGGGGATCCCCGACGCCCTCGAATAGCCGAGCGCCGCGTCGAGACCCGAATCCGGCACGCCGATGACGATATCCGCGTCGACCGGATGCTCCTTCGCGAGGAACTCTCCCGCCCTGAAATGCGCCTCCTGCACCGACACGCCGTCTATCACCGAATCCGAACGCGCGAAATAGATATACTCGAACAGACACAGCGCGTGCGGCTTCTTCCCGCAGTGCGTGCGTATCGAGCGCACCCCCTCGGTGCCGAACACCACAATCTCGCCCGGCTCGATATCGCGGACAAACTTCGCGCCGACCGCCGCCAGCGCGCAGCTCTCGGACGCCACGATATAGCTCCCGTCCGCGCGGATTCCGTAGCAGAGAGGTCTCATCCCGCGCGGGTCACGCAGCGCTATCAGCTTCATCGGCGACATGATAATCAGCGAATAGGAACCGTCCAGCCTGTCCATCGCCGCGCTCACAGCTTCTTCTATCGACGGATGAGTCAGCCGCTCGCGCGTCACATCGTAGGCGATTATCTCGGTGTCGCTCGTCGTATGGAAAATCGAGCCCTTCAACTCAAGCTCCCGGCGCAGCTCCGCCGCGTTCGTCAGGTTGCCGTTGTGCGCCACCGCCATCGTGCCCTTGATATGCCTGACCTCTATCGGCTGACAGTTCGCCCTCGAACCGCCGCCGGTCGTGCCGTACCTGACATGCCCGACAGCTATCGAGCCCTCGCCGAGCGACGCCAGTGTCTCATGATCGAACACCTCGTTGACAAGCCCGATATCCTTATGCGACGTAAACACGCCGTCCTTGTCGACAACGATGCCGCAGCTCTCCTGCCCGCGGTGCTGGAGCGCGTAGAGACCGTAGTAAACGGTCGCCGCTACATTCTGGTTTCTGCCGGCGTAGATGCCGAATACGCCGCATTCCTCGTGGATTGTGTTGAACATTTTCTTCTCCTTAATTTAATAAAGACGCCCGGACAAAGGGCAGAGTGATTCTGTCCCGTCCGGACGCCATTGTCCGTTATTTTTCGACGCTGTATGTTTGATGTGGCAGAGCCTGACGGCGACTGTAGCCGAAACATTGACTATGCCCGCGGCGGCTCGCCGCTATTTATCGTATGTGCGGATTATGCCTTCCGCCACCTCACGCCGCGTCTGGCGCGAGTCCATCGCGCGCTTTTCTATGTAGTGGTGCGCGTCCTTCTCGTTCATGCCGAGATTGTCGATCAGCAGCCACTTCGCGCGGTTCACCATGCGGATGTCCGCCATCTTTTCCTCGAGCGTGCGGTTCTTCTCGTCAAGTCTCTCAAGCTTCGCGCTCGTCGCCGACAGCAGCTTCACCGCCTGATAGAAGCTCTGCTTGCCGCACGGCTTGGCGAGCGTCAGGACGCCGAAATCCTCGACCTTGTACGCCGTCGAGTCGACAAGATCGTTCTTCACGAGGAGCAATATCCCCATCGTACTGTCCGACAGCTCTGTCGCGAGCTCTGTGCCGAAATCATCCGGCAGGGGAGTGTTTATTATCAGTATATCGACTCTCGCCTGTATGAGAGTGCGCTTCGCCTCGCCCGCGCTCCTCGCCGGTTCCTCGAAGACGAACTCTCCCGGCGGGAGAAGATCGGCGGCAAAATCGAATATCTTGTCACTCGCGGAAACTATCATCACACGGCGCTTCGCCTTCGGCACCGTGCGGGACATTCCCGTGTTCATCATAGTGCTTAGCATATGTGACACCTGTCAGGCAAGCGTTTTCGAAAGCTTTCCGGGCAGAACGCGCTTCACGAGCTCACTCTCCGCCGCGCACTCATACGCTTCCTCAAGCGTCTCCGGGAGCCGCGCAAGACCGCTCGTCACCGACTCGTCCGCCGTGAAAAGATTCATGTCGACCGGGTCGGGACACTTCATGTCCCTGTCAATGCCGTCCATGCCCGCCGCGATGATCATCGCGAACGCGAGATACGGGTTCGCCAGCGGGTCGGGCGAACGCAGCTCAAAACGCCTGAAATCCCCGCTCGCCGCCGGTATGCGGATGAGCTGTGAGCGGTTCTCCACCGACCACGTGACATATTTCGGCGCCTTCATCTCGCCGAGACGGCGGTAGGAGCCGGTGGTGTTATTTAAGAACAGCGTTATCTCGCGGATGTGCGCCATGACGCCCGCCATGAACTGCGGCGTGCGGTCGGTGTTGTCGTCGCATCTCACCGAGATGTTGACGTGCATTCCGTTTCCAGCCTCGCCGGGGAGGGGCTTCGGGGAGAAGTCGGCAAAGAGACCGTTGTGCATTGCCGCCGCCTTCACGACCGTGACAAAATTCTGGGAGTTGTCCGCCGCCGTTATCGGGTCGCTGTAGCGGAAATCTATCTCGTTCTGTCCCGGTCCCTCCTCGTGGTGCGAGGATTCGGGGCGGATGCCCATGTCGATAAGGGTCAGGCAGATCTCGCGGCGGATGTTCTCGCCTTTGTCCTCGGGCGCGACGTCCATGTAGCCGCCGCGGTCGAACGGGACGGAAGTCGGATAGCCGTCCTCATCGGTTTTGAAGAGGTAAAACTCGAACTCGGAGCCGAAGAAGACGTGAACGCCGCGCTTTTCGGTTTCCTTCACTATGTTTTTGAGGATAGCGCGGGAGTCGTAAGGGAACGGCGAGCCGTCAGAGCGGCGGATCTCGCAGAACATCCGGACGACCTTTCCGTGAGAGGGCCGCCACGACAGGACGTTAAGCGTCGAGGCGATAGGGAAGAGCAGAAGGTCGCTCTTTTCCTCCCCCGCGAACCCGCGGATCGCGGAGCCGTCGAAGGAAATCCCGTCCTCAAACGCGCGGCGCAGCTCGGATGGCATTATCGATACGTTTTTGATATGCCCTTTAAGGTCGCAAAAGGCGAGCCGGATGAACTTAACATACTCCTGTTCGACGAAGCTATATATCTCATCCTCGGTATAGATCATATGAATCTTCCTTTCCGGTGGAATATAGGAATATTATATCACAATCGGGTGGAGTTGTAAATAATCAAATTGAACAAAATATGGTGGATCGTGTAAAAAAACACCGGGAACCGCAGGTGGACGGTTTCTGGTGCTTTTTGTGGGTGATGTAGCACGAAGATGGATGTTTGATGTGGCAGAGACTTCATCCGACCCGTGAGCGAACATTGACTATCGGGTCCAGGGGCTGGCCCCTGGTCAGTCCAGGGGTCTCCCCTGACCCTCTATTACATCCGGTCTCTGATGCTTGATGATTCTGACAGCGGCGAGCGCTGTGCATAGGCTCAGGATTCCTTCGGCTATCAGGGAGCAGCCGAGGAGCATTGTCAGGACTTCGGCGCTGCCGGAGGGTCTTATTACCAGCAAGACGCCGAGGATGGACGCGGCGGCGGCGCTTATCAGGATGAGCCACCAGTAGCGGATTCCGAAGGTCTTCGCGGAGATGGCGGTGCGGAGCTTCAGGACGCCGTCGGCGAGAACCGCCGTGCCTATCACCACGCAGATGAAATCTGTCGCGCGACCCGGACGTATCATCGTTATTATTCCGATCACGGCGAGAATTATGCCGAAAACGAGGTCGTGCTGGAACGCCAGACGGTAGAGGTCCTTCGAGAAGTAACCGACGATCTTCACCGCGCCGAAAAGGGTTATCAGCGCGCCGCAGATGACCGTGACCATGTCGAGCGAGAATCTCGGAAACACGAGAAAAATAATCCCGAGCGCTATCGACGCTATCGAGACGCCGATGTACGCGTATTTCGCGGTCCGCTGCATGCCGGTGTGAACAAAGCTATCGTTGTCATTTATCATTTTTTATTACCTCAGCTTTCGCCGCAGCGAAAGCTTCCTTTCTCCCATTTTGGGGGTGGTTTTGCGTAGCAAAATCGTTGTCGGAAGACAACGAAAGCCACAAAATGCTTGGATTGAAAGATTTATCTTTCAATCCTAATTCCTTTCGTGCTTATATTATACCTTATTTTCGCCCGTAATAAAACAGTCAATGCGGCAGCTATGTATGTTTTTTGTGCATATGCCGATTACTGTCTGAAAAAAATACATTTGTATTTCTGTGACTATTGATTTTATGTCACGGTTTGTGCTATAATTAGAATACAAACAATGAAAGGTATGGTATACCATGAAAGTCCTGATTCTCAGCTGCTCCACCGGCGAGGGGCACAACAGCGCGGCAGCGGCTGTGCGCGCGGCGTTTGATTCACGCGGAATTGAGTACGAACAGCGCGACCCGGTCTCCTTCCGCTCCGACCGCGCGACCGAGCTCGTAAACTCTACCTACAATAATATAATCAAAAAGGCGCCCGGCGTCTTCGGCGTCATATACAAGGCGGGCGAGATCGTCGACAACTCGAGACTGAAATCCCCGATTTACAAGACCAACGCCGTCCTCGCGGAGCCGATTTATAACTATGCCAGGAAGAACGGCTTTGACGCGATTCTCTCTACGCATCTCTTCGGGATGGAAGCCTGCACCGCTATACGGTACGAGCTCGGACGGGAGATTCCGTCCTTCGGGGTGCTTACCGATTACACGATGGTTCCGTTCTTCGACGACTGCCGGCTCGACTGCTTTTTCACGCCCCACGAGGCGCTGACGAAAGACCTCGTCGCCGCCGGGATACCCGAGGAAACCGTCAGACCGACCGGAATCCCCGTCGCGCCGAAATTCTCGCGGCACATCCCGAAGGCGGAAGCGCGGGAAAAACTCGGGCTCGACCAGAACAAGAAAATCTTCGTCGTGATGAGCGGCGGAGTCGGCGGCGGAAACGTCACCGGGATATGCTCGGAGCTCATGCGCGTGCTCGGGAGCGACTCGAAGGTCTATGTC
>URCP01000086.1 GCA_900546315.1 uncultured Eubacteriales bacterium | reverse complement strand
CGTTTTGATGAGGCGTGGTGGCACAGAAACGTGAATGATCTGTTCACGTTTGACGGATATCTTCCGTTCGTCTCGAGCGATATGCTTCTCAGCTCGTATCAGTACGCGAACGCGCTGATCTTCAACAAGAAGATCGCCGATGACTACGGGCTGAACGATATCTATGACGTTGTGAGGAGCGGGAAGTGGACGCTTGACAAATTCGCAGAGTACGCCGAGAAGACTTCGGCAGACTTGAACGCCAACGGAAAGGCGGACGAGGAGGACCGCTTCGGCTTCGCGACAAACTTCGGCTATCACGCGATAACCTGGCAGTACGCGATAGGAGAGATAACGGTCAGGCTTGACCCGAAGGAAGGAGTTGAACTCGGGCTTAAGGATGAGCGGTTCTACAATCTCGCGGAGTGGATGTACGACCTGTTCTACAATTCGGGCAGTGTGTTCGAGATCGGCTGGGACATGGAGTGCGATATAAAGTGGGACGAAGACAGGGTGTTCATGCAGGCAATATGGGTGAACGATCTCGAGAAGTTCCGCTCGTACAGAAGCGAGTTCGGCGTGATTCCGTACGCGAAGTACGATGAGACTCAGGAAGGGTATTATACATACGTTGACGCGCGCGCGGGAGGTCTCGCGATACCGGTTGACTGCGACGAGCAGACGATCGACGACGACGGGCTCATAATCGAGGCAATGTCATACCTGTCCTATCGTGACCTGATTCCGGCTTATCTTGAGTCTGTGACGTCGAGCAAGCTGACGCGCGACGAGGACTCCATCGAGATGCTTGAGATTATAAACGCCGGAAGACGCTGGGATATCGGCTACACGATGTCCGAGGATAACTCGTACACGTGGGTGCTCAGGACCGACCTGAAGAAGTCGGGCGGAAAGCTGGCGTCGACGCTCGAGTCCATGACCGACAAGACTGTTGCTAATTTCGAGAAAGTGCTCGAGGCTTATAAGGGACTCAGTGAACTGTATAAATAAAAAGAAAGACTGCCGTTTTTCGCGGCGGTCTTTTCTATTTTTTGAAATAAGCGGTTGGAGTGACGCCTATATATTTCGTGAACGACTTTGAGAAGCACGAATAGTCCCCGAACCCGACATTCGCGGCGATGTCCGGAAGGGACATTGAGGAGCCGCGGTAATCGTCAGCGGCGCGGCGGACGCGGTATTCGCTCAGGTACTTTATAAACGTAGTGCCGAAGTTGTCACGGAAGAGCGCGCAGAAATAGTTGCGGCTGTAGCCGAGCGCGGCGCTTATGTCCGACGTTGAGAGGCGTTCCCTGAAATGGATATCTATGTATCGTCCGACAAGCTCGATGAAGCTGTTGTCGCGCGACTCGGGAGCGCCGCGATGGATGAGCCCTTCGGTGAGGATTGCGGACATGATGTTCGAGAGACAGGCGCAGGCTTCGAGTTCACCCGCCGCCGTCGGGGACTGCCGGAAAAGGAGACGTTCGATAGAGAGCATATTTCTTCCGACCTTTTCGGACAGAGTGCCGATCAGCTTGTCGGGGAAGAGCGCGGCGCCCTGCCTGAGGGCTGTTATCTCGTCCGCGGTTTTCTTCCCGCAGCTGGAGAGGATTCCGAGGTCGAAGATGAGATAGCAGTACTCGAGAAAGTCACAGCCGGGGACAAAATCCGCTCCGTGCGCGGTGTGGGGGCTGATGAGCGCGGTTTCGCCCTTTCTGAGTCTGGCGCGTCGCCCACCGGTTGTTATGTCAAGCTCGCCGTTCAGGACGTGGATGAGTTCGGGTTCCTCGTGGCTGTGGACGTAGATCGGGCAGACGTGTTGATTGTGGGCGAGGGAGTACTCGATGAACGGCGGGTAGCTTTTGCCCGCGAAGTCGAAGCTGTAGATTTCGGTGCAGACCGGGAGCGAGCCGTACCTTTCCCGGTGAAGCGAGTTTATCATGCCATGCGCCTCCTTTTGTCAATTATAACATATAATTTCGGAAATGTCAACAGAAAACTGAGTATTCACCATCGAAAACTGAATATCGGCACTTGAAATTTGTGTAAAATATGTTATAATAGAAACATAGCTGATCGGTTAACAGAAAATAAAACGATATGAAAGGCTGGGGATAAAGCATGAAAAGGATTATATCAACACTGCTGTTTTGTACTCTTCTCTTGGCGTCCTGCGGGAGCACGGTTGAGCCGCAGGAAACGACAAAGGCAGACGGAGAGATGTCGGACAGCACACAACCGGCGGAGACTGACAGACTTGACGCGCTCGGAGAAAAGGATCTCGGCGGCAGAGAGTTTGTGATTATGGACGCGAATGATTATCCGACAACGTCTTCAAATGTGTATGACGAGGAAAGGATCGGAGACGCGGTCAACGACGCCGTGCATATGCGCGACACGAAGATAGGCGAGAGGTTCAACACAAAAATAACCTATCTCCGACCTGACAGCGCGGGCGCCGGGTGCAAGCAGATATCTCAGGGTTATCTCGCGGGCGACAAGGTGTGCGATCTGGTGTTCTCCACATCGGCGGACACGGGTACGCTTCTGAATCTGATATCGCAGGGAATGCTCGCTGACCTCAACAGCATATCATATCTGTCGTTTGATAAGCCGTGGTGGAGCCGGTTCGCTTACGATAACCTGACGTTCGGTGGTAAGACGTTTATGGCGATAGGCGAAATAACGGCGACAACATATAACGCGCCGGTTATTATGTACGGAAACCTGAATCTGCTCGACAAGTACACTCCGGAGACGGATATTTTCGGGCTTGTCAATGACGGAAAATGGACTATCGACAGGCTTCTTGAGTACACGAAATTCAACGACGACCTCGACGGGGACGGGAAGCTTCATACCGGGCATGATTTCTTCGGGTATGTCGGAGACAGCACGGGAAGCGGACTTTCCGCGGGCGCGTTCGTCGTGGCGGGCGGTGTCGATCTCTGCACGAATAACGGTGATGAGATAACGATTGATCTTGTGAGCGACAGAGCTGTGAAGGTTGTGGAGAAGCTCGCCCAGTTGATGCCGAAGGAGAGGATGGACGACCGCCGCGAGTATCTCAACGGCACTTTTAAGACCGGAAGGGCTATCTTCATCCAGAGTTATATGGGCGGCAGTCTGAGGGATATGGAGGACGATTTCGCGATTATCCCGCTTCCGAAGTTTGACGAGGCGCAGGAGGATTATAAGTGCCAGATCAACGGTTGGGGCGCGTGCGCGACTGCTATTCCGGATAACGCGAACATTGACGAGTCGGGATTTATCATGGAGGCGCTCGCGTATGAGGCTTATGGCACGGTCAGACCGGAGATATATGATAAACTGCTCAAACAGAAATTGGCGCGCGACGAGCGGACAACCGCGATGATCGACCTGATCTTCAGTGACCTGACTATCGACTTCAACGCTCTGTGCGATTTTGGCGGAACTCTGACGGTAGTGGCGAACGCTGTCTACAAGGACAAGCCCCTTGCGTCGAACATAGCGAAGAAGCAGTCCGCGGCAGACGAGGCGATAGCAAAGTTCATAACGGGTTGGATGCAGGAATAAAAATTGTATAAAGCTTTTTAGATGGGGTGCAGGGGAAGACTTTTTTCTCGAAAAAAGTCTTCCCCTGCTTATTTCCGAAAGAATTCAGACGGGGTGACCCCGATGTGCTTTTTGAAGCGTTTCGCGAAATAGTTGTAGTCTGAGAAGCCCGCGGCGCTGGCTATTTCCGGCAGGGAGAGCAGTGAATCTATGTATCGGCTGGCGGCGTAGTTGACGCGGAATTCGTTGAGGTATTCTATGAAGGTTTTGCCGAAGGCGCGCTTGAAGGCGGTGCAGAACCAGCTGACGCTGTAGCCGAGGTCGGAGCTGATTTTCGCGGTGGAGAGGGGGTTTTTGTAGTTGAGCTCGATGTAGGAGCTGACGTTGTGGATGAAGGATATGTCGCGGGATTTCATTTCGGGCTTTTCGATACCGGCGTCAAGGGCGGTTGAGAGAATTTCGCAGAGAACCGAGGTCAGGGCGAGGTCGTCTGAGACTGTCGCGTTGTGTCGGCGTATGTGTCGCGTGGCTTCGTCGAGGAGGGAGCTGAGGGCTTTGGCTGAGTCGCCGGAGATTACCGGTCTGAAGCGTGCCTTGCCGCGCCGGAGGTCGTCGATGATATCCGCGACGCGTTTGCCGCAGCCGGCGAAGACTGATAGCTCGAAGATCATGTATCGGTATTCGAAGACGCCGTGAGAACCCGCGGTGTCGAATTTCGCGCTGTGAGTGGCATAGGGGCTGACGAGGAGGATGTCGCCGGCGTTCAGCGTGAATTTTTCTCCGTCGAGCGCCGCTTCGAGTCTGCCTTCGGTCATTTCTATGAATTCGGGCGCGGGGTGGCTGTGAGGGTATATCGGGCTTATCTGGCTGCCTTCTTTGACGTCGGGGCTGAACCATGCCGGGTAGCTGCCGGAGCCAAAGTCGAAGCGGTAGGTTTCGATGCTGACCGGGAGCGAGAGGTAGCGCCTTTCGAGGCATATACGGAGATCGGGCTCGATTTTGTAATTCATGATGTCCTCCTTTTATCGGCGTTTCATCAGAATCAGTATAGCATTTTTTCGCGGATATGTCAATGGCAAAGTAAAATTGTACTTCTGAAAAGAAATATTGACCGTTGAATTCGTCGGAAACAGTGCTATAATAGAGAAAAAAGCGTGAAAGGAATTTGTAAAATGAAACGCATTATTTGTTTTCTGATAGCGGCGCAGATGCTTCTTCTCGCGGCTTGCGGCAGCGGCGACGAGAGCGGAAAGGAAACTACAGCCGGGAACACCGGAGACGAGACGACTTCTTCCACCGAGAGCACCGAAAAGACACGTTTTGACGAGCTCGGCGCGAAGGATCTCGGCGGGCGCGATATCGTGATCATGGAGGCGACCGACTATCCGTCGGATACCATGAACTTCTATGACAGCGAGAAGAACGGAGACACAATAAACGACGCCATATACACGCGCGACGCGAAGATCGGCGATATGTACAAGGCAAACATAAAGTACATCGTCTCGACGTCGTCTCCGGACGGAATACAGCAGATCACGAACGGCTATCTCGCCGGGGACAAGGTGTGCGATATCGTTTACGGCGTCGCGGCGTCTGACGACGCGCTGAGAAATCTGGCTGTGCAGGGTATGCTCGCGAACCTGAATGATATATCGTATCTGTCGTTTGATAAGCCTTGGTGGAGCAATTTCGCGCACGAAAACCTGACGCTCGGCGGGAAGGCGTATCTTGCCACCGGCGATATCATGCCGCACGCTTATACGGCTCCGATTGTTATGACCGGAAATCTCGCTCTGCTTGAGAAGTACACTCCGGACGAGGATATATACGAGCTTGTGGAAAGCGGAAACTGGACGGTTGATAAGCTTGTTGAATACGCGAAGTTCAACGACGACCTTGACGGAGACGGCAAGCTCCATACGGGGCATGATTTCTTCGGATATGTCGGAGACAGCACCGGAGGCGGACTTGTGGCGGGAGCGTTCGTGACGTCGGCGGGCGTTGATCTCTGCGTGAACACAGGTGATTCGCTGACGGTGTCGCTTGACAACGAGAAGACGATTGACGTCGTGTCGAAGCTCGCGAAGCTGATGCCCGGCGAGAAGATGGATGACCGCAGGGAGTATGTGACAACCTTCACGGATGGCCGCGCGATATTCATTCAGGCGTACATGGGCGACATCGCGACATATATGCGTGATATGAACGACGATTATCTGATCCTCCCGATGCCGAAGTATGACGCGGAGCAGGAGCATTACAGAAGCATGATGAACGCGTGGGGAACCTGCTTCATGGGCATTATGTCGAATACAGATGTCGACGATATCGGTTTTATCGCCGAGGCTCTCGCGTATGAGTCGTATAACAGCGTCAGACCCGAGGTCTATGAGAAGCTCCTGAAGCTGAAGCTGGCACGTGACGATCGTTCGACGAACATGATCGACACTATCTTTGACGGTCTGACGATAGACTTCAACGCTCTGTGCGATTTCGGCGGCACGATATCGGTGATCGCGGACTCGATCTACAAGGGAAAGCCTCTCGCGTCGAACATGGCGAAGAAGCAGCCGGCGGCGGACGAGGCAATCGAGAAATTCGTTGAGGGCTGGACGCAGGAATAACAAACCGGAGGAGGGCGAAAACCCTCCTCTTTCTCTATTCGCTTACCCCGAACTGCCCGCCGCCGATTTCTGTCGTGTATTCCCACACAATGACATCTCCCTCTTTCAGCTGATACCGTGAGCACCCGTAGTTCGGATACCAGCCGTTGACGCTGTAGAGCCAGCCGGAGAACTTCCCGGCGTCGAACTCGTAGAGGTTCGCGATTCCCTCGATGTAGGCGGAGTTGTAGATGGGGGTGTCCTCAAACTCGAGGTGGATGGATTTCTGCCGGCAGACGCGGCGCAGGAGGTTGAAGACGCTTTCTCCCTCAAAGAAGGTGACTTCGGTTTCGGGGAGGATGATTCCGTCCTCGGGGACGAGTTCCCGCTTGTCGGGGTTGAGGTCGGGGTTGTCTGTAAGCGCGGCGCAGGTTATCGTGATTTTGCAGGTGTGTTCGGTGTCCTCGTCGATGACGGCGTCCTGCGGGTCTACCGGGGCGGGCATTCCTTCGGGGACTGTTTCGGTTGTTTCGGTTGTGTTGGTGGTATCTGTGGTGTAGCCAGGTCCGGTTTTGCTGCATGAGACTGCCGACAGGGCTATGATGGCGGCGGTCATCAGTGCGATGAGTTTTTTCATATCTCTACGTCGGAATTTCCGGCGTCCTTTCTTTTTATATGAGTTTCGCGGCGCCGAGCATTGCGTGGAGCATTATCGCGGCTTCGGCGCGGGTGGTTTTGTCTTTCGGGCGGAGGTTTACTGCCTCGGCGTCGAGCATATTGCTGTCAATAGCGAAAGCCAGCCCGGCGCGTGCCCATTTCGACGAGGTCGTGTAGTCCGAGAAAACCGAGAGAGTATCGCGTATCTGTGCGTCTGTGCGTTCTGTGTCGACTCCGCAGAGCACAGCGGCGCGGGCGCAGATGACGGCGGCTTCTTCGCGGGTTATCGTTCCGTCCGGGAGGAAGCGGTTATCGCCGATTCCGAGGATCAGCCCGTATTCGCTCGCGGCGGCGACAGACCTCGCGTACCACGCTGTCTTCGGAACATCGGAGAATTTCGCGTCGCTTTTTGCCTCAAGTCCGAGGGCACGGACGATCAGGGCGGCGAATTCGGCGCGGGTAAGCGTTCTTTCCGGCTTGAAGTTCCCGTCCTCATACCCGCTTATTATCCCGCGTGAAGCGAGTGAGCAGACGGCGGTCGTGCAGGTTTGAGCGTTTTCACCCCAGATATCGGGGAAGGTCACGTCGCCTTTTATCCCGGGAACTTTCACGTCCTTGTTCTTTCCGGGAAGCCCGCTTTTGCCGCCGACCGGGCGGTTGTTTTCCCTGACCGACGAGAAATCGAACGGGAAGGATGATATCTTCGCCGCTGACGAAAGCGCGAGAAGCGCCTGTTCGGTGCCCATGCGGTTGTACTCGTAATTTCCCTTTATCTTGGCGTGCGCGAAGCCGTCGCCGGCGCGGTAGGACAGGAGGTTGTCCCAGAGTGTCTTCCCGCTCTTTGTGAACCGTGTATCGTCCGGCGAGACCCCGACCGAGGCGAGCGCCATTATGATCTGGGACGTCGTCTCAGAGCTCTCACCCCATTTTGACGGGTAACCGCCGCGCTCGTTCTGCGCCGATGCGAGATATTTTATGCCGTTATCCGTCGCTGTTTTCACATCCTTACGATCCTGATAGTTTGAGAGCGCGAGCAGAGCCATCGCGGTGTATTCGGGGTCGCAGCCCTCAAGATCCGAGAAATTACCATCTTTTTTCTGGAATGAGAGAATGTGGGAGATCAGCTTGTCGCGGGTTGTCCTGTCCTTCGCCGATGTCGACGGAATCTCGTATCCGCGGGAATCGAGAGCGATAAGCGCCCACGCCGCGCCGTTCATCCCCTGCTTTGTCACGAACGCGAAATCGGACAGCCCGGAGAGAAGGTCATACCCGCCGACGTCCGAAGGGTCGCGCCCGATCGACGAGAGCGCGAGAATAACGCGGCTGTAATCGGTTGACCGGCTTGTGCTGAGTATGCCCTTCTGAGCCTTTACGTATTCTATTACATTCGAATAATAAGCGTCTTTCGCCTCGTCGGTGAGAAGCCCGGCTTTCGCGAGTATCATGACCGACCAGTCCCCGCCGATAGAGCCGGGCTGGAGGGAGGGTGTGGCGTCGAGGAGCTTTTTGGCGAGGGAGGAGAAGAGTGTTGACGCCTCATTCGAGACGGAGATATTTGTCTGAGCCGCGCTGACCGAATAAACCGGCGTCTCATAAACCCGCGCGGCGGGGAAGAGCGTGAGCACGGCGAGAAGAGCCGCTGTCAGTCTGATGTTTTTCTTCACTATGTTATATATACACGGCGCGCGAGGGCTGCCGGAATGGGTTTCCTACAGCATATATTATACTAAAAAAACCGGGTTTTGTCAAGCACCGCGCGAACGAAAAAATCCCCCTCCGCGCGGGAAGGGGGAAATATTCATGGTTTCAGCGTTCCGTCTGTCTCGATGACGTCCGCGCCGTAGAGGTTCACGGCGTCGCGAAGCTCGCTTTCCTCGCGGATTATCCATACGCCGAGTTTGCCGATTTTGTGGATCTTTTCGGCGGATTCCTTGTTCACCGGCGGGGTTGTGTTCCATGATGTGGCGGCGTTGTCATAGCGCATCCAGACCGTGAGCTGGGATTTCGGGACGAGCTCAGATACCTCGGCGAGAGTCTCGTCATTCACGGGTCCGTCGTAGTGAATCTGAACGGTCGGGAAGCGCGCGAGCACCTTCTTTATGAATCCTGTGTCGAAGGCGGTGAAGCCGATGTATTCGACTGCCATGCAGTTCTCAACCGTCGAGAAGAAGCTCTCGAGCTGCGCGTCATCAGCCGAGGCGAGGACATTGTCGAACTTAAGGGGTATTTTTTTCTCAACGGCGAAGGCGAGGATTTCCTCGAGAGACGGTATCTTCTCGCCTTTGTACTTCGCGTCCTTCGCGACGCCGAAGTCGAGCGCTCTCGCTTCATCAAAGGTGAGCGAGGATATCTTCGTGTCCGGAGCGATTTCCGAGCCGTCGGCGTTTCTTCCGGTGCGGTTCACGGTGTTGTCGTGGAGCAGGACGCAGCGCCCGTCCGACGTGAATTTCGTGTCGACCTCGATCATGCCGTAGCCCTGTTCTTTCGCGAGCCTCAGCGCGGCGAGGGTGTTTTCCGGGGCGTCTGTGCCGACTCCGCGGTGTGCCTCGAGGATGTAGGTTTTGTCTGCCATTTGTGTATCAGTCCTTTCTTCGGCGCGCGGGGAATCGTTGTGATCTCTCCGCGCGGGGTCAGTTCATTTATCGGCGAACTGCGTCAGAACGTCCGAGAGCTGCGTCTCGACCTGGGAGCGCCATTTTTCGAGCATTGAAGAGAGGTTGTAGTTCTTCTTCTGCATCTCGGCGTAGATCGCGTCCGAGAACTTCGTGCCGATTATCTTGATGACATACGAGACGCTGTTGTGGATGAGGTCAAGCATCTCGATGGATTCATCGTCGCGCGTCGCCTTGCCCTTGAGGACGTTCTCGTAATAAGCGGGAAGGAGAGTGATGTGCGACTGGTAAGCGAGCTCTTCCATTGCGGCTCCGGCGAAATCTATGTCCTGAACCGTCGTCGGGACGAGCATCGCGTGCGGGTTCGGGCTGACGTTCTGGTAGCTCTCCTGTTCCTCGTTGTACTTCGGCGTCGGGATGATACCGAAATCGCCCTTCATCTCGCGGAGATTCGACGCGTCGACAAGGCTGTTCACCATGAAGAGCGCGTGATCGCTCATGAACTCGTTCGCGCCCGCGCCGAGATAAACCACGTTGTCATTGATGAGGAAATCGAGCACCTTTGAATAGATAGTCGCGAACTGCTCCGTGAAGCAGTAGAAGTAAGGCTCGCCGCCCGCGTCCTTTTGATTATTTCGGCGTCGCATCCGGTCAGAAGCGCCTCACCGAGACCGACGAAGCCCCAGTTAAGGACGCCGACGCGGTCTTCCTTGTTGATTTTCGTGTCGCCGTTCAGATCCTTGACCGCCATTTTGCCGTAGTTGAACATGAGATCCATCGTCCATTTCCCGTCGCGCACAGTCTGATAAAGCCCTTCGGGGTCGACGCCGATCTCCTCGGCTATCGCCTTGTTGAAGAAGACGGCGCGGCAGTTCTCGGTCTGCGTGAAGATATGGTCGTTGAACGTGTAGTAGAGTTGACCGTCGAAGGAGAGCTTTTCCTCCGCGTTGTGATCCCACCAAGCCTTTGAGAGGTCGATGTTCGGGATGTCGTAGAAATCGCGGCAGTAGCCCTCGGTGACAAGCCCCATGATGCTCGAGAGATCCGCGTAGGTGACGTCCGCGAAATCATCGGCGGCGGCGATGCTGTTCTTGATGTTCGACAGGGTTCCGTCGGTCACCTCGATTGTGATTCCGAGCTTGTCCTCGGTGTCGGCGCAGCGCTTGTTGAGCGCGTCGTTCAGGACTTCGCCGTCCATTTCCTCTGGGTAGATGTCGTTAGTCACGTACTTTGTCTGGTCGGAGTAGCCGTTGAATATGCGGTAGGTCTTGCCCTGATATTTGTCGGTCGCTTCCGGTGGGACGAGGGTCGGGTCGGTGGTTTCGGTCGCGGAGGTGGTCGTGTTGTCGGAGCCGGATGTGCCGTCAGCCGGAGTTTTGCCGTCAGAGGTGCTCCCGCAGGCGGCGAGGGATGCGAGCATTGAACATAGAATGATCAGGGAAATTGTGCGTTTCATTTATACATATCCTTTCAAAATATTATACTACAATTATAGAATATTGTCATGTACGACATCCCGGAGAATGCCGTATTTTGTTCAAAGAACGGTAACTGTGACTTTTTCGTGAATTTCCTTTATATCGTCTGGACGCGGAGGATTCGTGCCCTCGGTCAGGCAGGCGGCGGTGCCGTAGGTGACGGCTTCTCTCAGACAGTCCGCCTTTGACGCGTTCCGGCTGAAAGCGGTGATGAATCCGGCAATCGAGCTGTCGCCCGCGCCTATCGTGGATATCGCGTCTATCTTCGGGTTTTTCGCCCGCCAGAGCTTTCCGTCCGACGCGAGCATCGCGCCGTCTCCGCCGAGCGAGATCATGACGTTCTCTATCCCGGACGCCGCGACGTCGAGCGCGGTTTTCTCCAGCAGCTTTTCATCCGGAGCGGTGTTCCGGTCGGCGTCTTTTCCGAAGAAATCGAATATTTCCTCGGCGTTCGGTTTGATGAGCCACGGCTTTATCTCGCGGAGATCTGACGGAGAGATCGACTTTGAGTCAATGACGACCCGGACGCCCTGTTTCACGAGGTCTTTCAGGAACGCGATTGCTTCGTCTTTCCCGATTCCGCCGGGCAGACTGCCGGTGAAGGTCAGTATATCGCCAGACCCGACGCGGATAAGCTCCTTTACACGCTCAAGCGTGCCGGTGGGGCAGGTGAAGCCTTTGAACGAAAGTCTCGTCTCGTCGCCTTCCGTCGGGTGAATCGTGATGTTCTCGCGTATCCTTCCGGGGACGGTCAGCGTTATTGTGTCGATGTCCTCGTTTTCAAGTCCCTCGCGGAAATCCGCGGCGTTGTCTTCGCCGAGAATAACAAACGCCGAGTGACCGGTTCCTGCTCCGAGCCTGCCGGAGTTCAGTCTCAGCGCGCGGGAGATGTTGACTCCCTTTCCGCCGATATCGCGCGAGACCGAGTCGGCGAGGTTCTCATGACCGGCGCGGAACTCACCGATCTGCACATGGACGTCATACGCCGGGTTCAGTGTCAGCGTCACAATCTTCATGTTTTTTGTCATTGATCAAGTCTCCTTGCGTGTTCAAGCAGATAATTCTCGGCTTCCCCGCACCAGAGACCGCCGTGCGCCTCGGTTATCTCGGCGAGTGCCTTGAACATCGGGTCGGTCTTTCCTTTTTCCGCGAAGTCCTCGAGGGCGGTCAGCGGGATGTCGAGGTGGGTGTAGCATACCTTTTTCGCGCCGTTCGGGTGCGCCATCTCCATGATTGTTTCGCAGTAATCGTTCAGCCCGAGAATGTGCGAGACCATGATGCTCGGGTCTATCGCGCCGGATTCGATGAGCTTTATCGTGTCGACCGTGTCCTCCGGAATGCTCCCGGCGGTGCCGACGATGTGAATGCCGTCGTAGTGGACGCGGTAGAGGTTGATGCTGCCGCAGAGCGAGT
>URCP01000085.1 GCA_900546315.1 uncultured Eubacteriales bacterium | reverse complement strand
CTCTTTTTTCATGTGCTTCATCTCCTATATCTATTGTACCATACTTTTGGAGTTTACACAATATATTTTACATGATCCAACGACGATGCCGATAAATATCCAGTATACAGTGCGACATTGAAGTTTGTTCAGCTCCACGAAGATTCTCCGTTTCAGGATAGAGTTTCCCGTTTTTTCTCAATTGAATATGTTGATTCATATTCCGCACCAGATGAATGAATTCACTTTTACACCGTAAGCAGCAAAATGAACGTTGGAGGTAACACGTATGAAAGGCAAACTCCTTCTGACCGCATTCTTCCTCGCCATTGCCGCCTGCGTCGCATATCTCGCGATAACGCAGAACAAAGTCGCCGACGCTCCGGAAAAACGGCTCATCATCAAGCCATATCTCTACATCGGAGATGAGACAGATCCGAACAACTGGGATGAAAAATCGAAGTTCGCTTTCACCGAACTTTTACCCGGCGAGACACGTCTGATGGCGCCAACCAGCACTCCAACCATGTGGAATCTGAATATAGGATTTGAATATGACGGCGGCATCATCAGAGTGGAATCTGAGGACTGTCAGATATCCGTAGGCGATAAAGCGCAGCCGTTCTACAAAAACTCCTCGTCAGGAAACGGAAATGACAGGATATACTGCTACAGCTGGCAGCTCCGTGACAGCGGCTATCTCGCGTTCTTCCCTGTTTATGGAGGTTCCGGCTGGCACGATATAGACGATATAAAAATAATGTCATTCGAACAACGCTACGGTTATCCGGGAAAAGAATCCTTCATAACTGTAAATGTATTCAATGACGACGCCGACAAATACCCTGTGTGCAGCGCGACACTGAAATTAATTCAACTCGAACAGGACGGATCGGGCGGAGATACTGTCTCAAGTTTTTTCTCTATCGAATATATTGACCCATATTCTGAATCTGAGGAATGAATTCACTTTTACACCGTAAGCAGCAAAATGACCGTTGGAGGTAACACGTATGAAAGCCAAACTCCTTCTGACCGCATTCTTCCTCGCAATAGCCGCCTGCGTCGCATATCTCGCGATAGCACAGAACAAAGTCACCGACGCTCCGGAAAAGCGGCTGATCATCAAACCATACCTATACATCGGTGACGAGACCGACCCGAACAAATGGGACGAAAAGTCGAAATTTGCGTTCACCGAACTACTGCCCGGTGAGACCCGCCTGATGGCGCCGACATACGGTGAAGGTCTCTGGAACCTCAACATTGGGTTCGAATATGACGGCGGGATAATAAGAGTTGAGTCTGACGACTGTCAGATTTCAGTCGGTGAAAGAGCAATCCCATTCTATGAAAGCTCGACTGAAGGGAAAGGGACAGACAGGATATACTGCTACAAATGGCAGCTCAGGGACAGCGGGTATCTCGCGTTCTGTCCGGCAATAGGAGGCTATGGGTTCGTTGATATTGATGACATAAAAATAATGGCGTTTGAAGATCAATATGGTTATCCCGGACTTGAATCATTTGTAACAGTAAACGTGTTCAACGACGATGCCGACAAATATCCGGTGTGCAGCGCGACACTCAAGTTTGTTCAGCTCCATGATGATTATCCGTTTGGAGATGACATTTCCCGTTTTTTCTCTGTCGAATATATTGACCCATATTCTGAATCTGAGAAATGATCAGCACGAATTTATTCTGAGTTTTCTATAAGAAAACATTGAATAAAAATCCACTATGAAAAGAGGTGAGAGATATGAGAGATGTAAGCGCCACCTCGATAGTCTCTGCGCAGAGCCGACAGATACTTAATCCCTCATATCACATAATAAGGAAGCAAACAAATGAAAAAGACCATGAAAGCCGTTGCCAGAGTTCTGGCGGGTGCTGTCATAGCCACAGCGCTTTTCGCAACCTTCGCCTCCGCTCACGAAGCGAAAGAGTGCATCGTATTTGATGCACGTTCGGGAATGATCGTGGATATGCTAAGAGCATCCACAGATTGCAGTTGTGCCAAACCAGACTACCGCAACTATGCAAAAGATCCCCATCCATATCGTACTGACGATCACAGAACCCAGCTTGTCAAAGCCTGCGCGAAGTGCGGTTGGGTCTACTACTTCGAAGCAATAAATGTGGTAGGATGCGGCTCTTGGTGCAGTTATCCTCAATGGACAGGCAAAATAACATAACCGCAACGGACAAAACGTCCTGAAATAAAATCCAGCGTTCCGGAACACCCCCGGAACGCTGGTTCTTTTATCCCTTCCGCGCAACCACCAACGCGTGATTCGCCGCCCCCGTGCACCTCGGCTCGTCCACCATCCGGTCGAGCAGCGCGTAAAAGCTCGGCATCCGCTCCTCCCCGGCGGCGTTTATCGCGGACGCCATAAAGAAGAAATCCAGCCCGTGATCCGCGACCACTTCAAGTCCCGCCGCCTCGGCCGCCCTCTCGATATCGTCCGGCGAAGTGTAGTAGAACAGCCCCGGCGCAATATCGTCGGTCCCGAGGTCAAACACACAGTGGTTAGCGCACTCATTCGGGTACACCTCACGCAGTCCGTCAAAACAGGACGCACCCGCGACAAGCCCGGTCGTACAAATATAAGCGAACGCTAACAGCGCTCCCGGCGACGCTATGCGGTAACACTCCGCAAAGACCTTCCGACGCTCCTCCGGCGGCAAATGGTACATCGGTCCGAGACAGAGCACCGCGTCATACGAACCATCCGGAATATCCGACAGATCTGTTGCGTCGCCGACACGACACTTCACGGGTTCCCCGCGCGCGGTCGTGAGCGGCTTCTCGGAGAGCTTCTTTTCAAATATCGCGATATTTTCCGGCGAAAGGTCAACGCCGGTGTACGAACCGCAGATATCTGCGAGAGCGTAAGCGTAATACCCGGTCGCGCACCCGAGCTCAATCGTTCTCGGAAGACCCTTCATGTACCGGCGAAGCAGTTTTTCGGTGTAATGAAACTCCATCTTCCCGGCGCGGGAAAGCTCCGCGCGCCTGTCCTCGAAACCACTTTTGTATTTCTCGATGATCTTGTCCTGATTTGACGACATGACGTCCTCCTTTTCACTTATCTTAACTGTGCGATTAATCCACACCTGTGGATTAACTCACCTGAAATCAAACCTCTCCCCGACAGGCTCCGGCACGACCCTTCCCGCGAACATCTCGGCGAGCCTTGCCGAGAACTCGTCGTATCTCGCCGCCTTGACCGCGAGCCGCATCGCGACGTTCCCGCCGAAAACCGAGGAATCGACGATGACGCCGTACTTCGGCAGCTCCGCCTCAACACGCTGATATTCCGAGTAACCGCACTCGAGCGTGAATTCGCGGTAGCTCTCATATGTCACGACACCGGCGGCGTCAACTGCGCTCTTCGCGGCAGTGGAATAAGCCCTGACAAGCCCGCTCGCTCCGAGGAGAATGCCTCCGAAATACCTCGTCACGACGATGACGCAGTCGTCCGCGCCGCTCTTCTTTATAACCTCGAGGACCGGCACGCCCGCCGTTCCCTGCGGCTCGCCGTCGTCAGAGTATCGCGCGATCCCGCCGCCGTTCAGCTGATAAGCGAAGACGTTGTGTCTGGCGTCCGAGTGCTTCTTTCTCACGGCGTTAATGAAGTCCAGCGCCTCCCGCTCTGTCTTCACCGGTGACGAGTAACCGATGAAGACAGATTTTTTCTCGGTATACTCGGCGCTCGCGGACTTTCCGAGAGTAGTGTATAGCTTCGGCGCGGACGGCGCGGGAATGTCACTCGTCGTCTTCTTCTTCGCCATCCCTCTCTCCTTCCTTCCTGACGCGGTATTTGTCGAACTGCCCGCGGGTCTTGTGGTCGACGGTCGCGGTTATTGTCACGTTCTCAGCGCCGTAATCAATGTCGATGACCTTAGCGGCGGCGTAGAGACGGCTGACGACGCCCTGCTCGGAGTTCGGGATAATGAACGTCTCGTCGGTCTTGCCGTCGAGCACGAGCTTCTCAAGGCGTCTTACAAGCTCGTCGATACCGGCTCCGTTTTTCGCGGAGACAGCGACGGCAGAGCCGTTCTTCGTCGGTGAGAGCGTCCCCTCCGGCATATGCCAGAGGTCAATGTCGGCGATATCACACTTATTATAGACATAGATCGTCGGCTTATCCGACGCGCCGAGGTCTTTCAGCAGATTCTCCGTGACCTCGAGCTGACTCATCGCCTCCGGGTCGCTCGAATCGATCAGGATAAGGATTATGTCCGCGTAAGCCGCCTCGTCGAGCGTCGACTTGAACGCCTTTATCAGGTGATGCGGAAGATTGCGAATAAAGCCGACCGTGTCGGTCAGCAGTATATCGACGCCGCACGGCAGAGTGAACTTCCGCGTCGTCGGGTCAAGCGTCGCGAAGAGCTTGTCCTCTGCGAGAATCCCGGCGTCTGTCAGGCGGTTCAGCAGGGTCGATTTTCCCGCGTTCGTGTAACCGACGATTGCGACCTTGGCGATACCGGAGCGCTCGCGCGCCTTTCTCTGCGTCAGTCTTCCGCGGTCGAGATCCTCAAGCTCGCTCTCGAGCTGTTCGATACGGCGTTTCAGGTGGCGGCGGTCTGTCTCGAGCTTTGATTCGCCCGGTCCGCGGGTTCCGATACGACCGCCGGTGTTGCCGCCGAGACGCGACATCTCGATGCCCTTTCCGATAAGGCGCGGCGCGGTATATTTGAGCTGTGCCAGTTCGACCTGCAATTTGCCCTCCGCGCTCGACGCGTGAAGCGCGAATATATCGAGTATCAGCATCGAACGGTCGAGCACCCTCGCGCCGTCGAGCACGTCCTCGATGTTCTTTATTTGCGCGGGAGACAGCTCCATGTCGAATATCACAAGCTTTATGTCGTTCGCGCGGCAGAGCTCGCCGAGCTCGATGAGCTTTCCGCTTCCGATGCAGGTCTTGGAGTTCGGATGATCGAGCGACTGCACGACCTTCGCGAAGACGCTTCCCCCCGCCGTATCAAGCAGTCTCTCAAGCTCCGCGAGGGATATCTCGCACTCGCCGTCCTTCATGTCGCTCGTGTCGACGGCGACGAGCACGGCTTTTTCAAAATCGTTCGTATTCTGGGTATCCATTAAAAAACCATTCCTTTCATGTCGGCCACCGAAAAGCGTATCCGTAATCGGTGAAACTGTGTCTGGCAAAACAAAAGATCCGCGGACGCGTGATAAAATACGCCCGCGGACCCACTTCCGATATAGAAGAAGTCCATTCGACCGGAGACCGGTCGAAACGGTTATTACTTGCTCTTTTCGAGACGACGCTTGAACTTGTCCACACGTCCGCCGGCATCGATGAGCTTCTGCTTACCGGTGTAGAACGGATGGCACTTGGAGCAGATTTCAACTCTGATCTCTCCGGGCTTCGTGGAACGGGTAACGACAGACTCGCCGCAAGCGCACTTTATCGTGACTTCCTTGTATTCGGGATGGATTCCTTCCTTCATTTTATGAACACCTCTCATATTCTATTGCAATTTCCATATGCAATGATTCATACAATTTAGTATATCACATTTCAAGGAAAATTGCAAGGGGTTTTGCAAAAAAAGTTGAAAAAAAGTTATGAACAGACTTTATTTCATCAATCTGAACCGCCATGCGCACCCGGTCTCACTCTCGGTGCAGTCCGGATAGCAGCTCACGCACTCCGTCTCTATCCGCTCGTCGATCTCCTTCGCGAACAGAGAATACTCATAGACCGCAACGCGCTTGCACGGGTGAAGCTCCATGCCCCCTCGCCGCCTCGCGGTCTGAACGCGGCAGTCGTAATTTCTGAGAATAAGCGCGCCGTCTTCCTCATATTTTATCTCATGACGGTTGAGATTCCCGTAAAAGCGGAGCCCGAGGGCTTTTCTTAACCCCTCGAGACCCGGATGATTGTCAAGTCCGAGGAAATCTTTGAGCCTCCTTGCCTCGATCACGGTCCATCTCTTCCACGCGTCGATGTCGCACCGCATGGCCTCTTCCATGCCGCTTCTCGTCTCGACCGCCTGAAACCACACGCCATCCATAGCCAGCCAGTTTTTGGAGTAAATATCTATAAGCCCGATAAGCTGCTCCCTTGACAGCGATTCAAGCTCAGGATTGCCCATTTTTTTTCGCTCCGTTTATATAAACCCGCGGTATCCTCGGAGACACGGCACATATAAGCTCGTATCCGATAGTCCCGATCATCTTCGCCAGATGATCCGCGTTCACCCTCGGGTCGTCGCCCATTATCGTCGCGACAGTGTCGACTTCAACATCGGGTATCCCCGTCACGTCGACCATCATCTGATCCATGCAGACCCGTCCGAGTACAGGCGCGTATTCCCCGTTTATAACGACTCCCGCTTTCCCGGACAGCAGTCTCGGGTATCCGTCAGCGTAGCCGACCGGGATCGTCGCGACCCTCGTCGGTCTATCGGTCACGAATTTGTGACCGTAGCTCACTCCGAAGCCCGGGTCGAGCGTCTTTACGTCCGTGACGCGCGCCTTCAGGCTCATAGCCGGTCTGACGCCGAGAGGATTCCCGACCTCCTCGGATGGCATGAGCCCGTATATGCCGATGCCCTCACGCACATAATCGTACTTGTTCACGAACTCCTTCTCGGTCAGCGCGGCGCTGTTGCAGAGACTGTACGCGAGAGATATCCCGCGTGACTCAAGAGCCGCGCGCAGCTCGTCGAACCGCTCGTTCTGTGTGAGCGCCGAGGTCTTATCCGTCTCGTCGGCACAGGCGAAGTGGCTGAATACCCCCTCGCAGCGGATGTTCGGGAGCGACAGGATATACTCTATATCCTCAAGCGCTCCCTTCTTCTTTTCAGGCGTCGTGAACTCGATGCCGATGCGCGACATACCCGTGTCTATCGCTATGAAATACCCGACGCAGACACCGGCTCTTCCGGCGGCGTCGGACAGGAGCTCCGCATTCGACCTGTGATATATGCTTGTCAGAACGCTCCTGTGCGCGCACAGCTCACCGAACAGCGACGGGTGTACCTCGCTCAGCACGAGTATCGACTCGAAATCCCCGGAGAGTCCGACTCCCGCGTTTATAAGCTCGAGCGCCTCGTCGAGCGTCGCCGCCGCGAAATGCTTCGCGCCCGCCGTTTCGAGTTCCTTTGCCACGACAGCGGCGCCATGACCGTAGGCGTTCGCCTTCATTATCGCGAAGGTCTCCGCGCCGTACTTCTTCGCGTGATCCCTCGCCGCGGCGAAATTATCGCGTATCGCGGAAAGGTCTATCTCCGCCCACGCCCTTGTCGTTTCTCTTGTTATATTGTTGTTACTTTGATTCTTTGTCATTTGCCGGTATCACCGAGTACTCATTCTTGACGCCCTTCAGGACGAAATGAGTCTCGGTCGCGCTGACCCCCTCCATACTTTTGATCCTGCGGTGAATAAGCTCCAGACTGTCGGATGAATCGGTGACGATGCGCAGCATGAAATCGTAATCGCCGGTCATATAGTAGCAGGTGACGATGCTGTCGATCTTCGAGATGAGCTCACAGAACGAGTCGTAGAAGCGCGGGTGCTCGAGACTGACCTCCATCAGCGCCGTCATGTCGTTGCCGAGCTGCTTTTGATCAAAGATCGCCGTGTAGCCGGTAATGACCCCGGCAGCCTCGAGCTTGCGTATGCGCTCGATGACTGCGGAGACAGAGAGCGAGATCTCCTCGCTTATTGCGGACGCCTTCTCGCGGGCGTTCCTCTTCAGGCAGCGCATTATTTTGTAGTCGATGTCGTCTAAGACCATTTTCGTTTCCTTTCATTAACTTCATTTTATTCCGGATGATGCGTTTTTGACACAGCATGGAATATGCTCCGGAAATATCTTCCCGGAGTAATTCCTGCCTGAAATTCAGTTGTTTCCGAATATGTCCTTCCACTGACGCTCTGCGAAATATCTGTGCACCTCCGGCAGGTAATGTCCCCCGTCCGGCTGGAAGATACCGTGCGTCTTCGGGGTGCCGTCGTAGAAGCCGCTCTCCCGTGCGTCCATCATCCGGCAGTCGGCGTAACTCTTCGTGAAGGTATCGAACAGGTCTGAGAGCTTCTTCGTACGGTCTGCGGGCAGCGTCTCGCACAGCGGGCGGTACAGATAGAGCGTTATTCCGGTTCCGTTCTCGTCCGAGCCGAGCGCCGTGAAGAAGCCCCAGAAAAGGTTCTTGTAGTTCGCCTCGGCGTCGTTCAGAGCCTTCGAACCGGTGTCCGCCTCTGTTTCCCATTGGTTCCAGTGCAGTCCGATGATCCGCGGCTTCTTCCCCGCCGCGATGAGATTCATCACCGCGAGCGACAAAATGTCTGTCGCCAGAGGATAGAGGGATATATCGCACACCCCGAAAACACCTGGCTTCAGCTTCGGCGCGCGCATGGAGTACCACATATTCCAGCCGTGCACCTCGAACTCAGCGATGCCCTGACCGCCGACCGATATCTGTACCACGTACAGATCCGGAAGATCCGCGCCTTCATTTATCGCCTTCTGCCACTTCGCGGCGAAGACGTTGGCGAGACAGCAGGTGTCGTCCTGATCCTCACCGAGATTCATCCCGCCGGTCGTGAAGCCGGACCACGTGACGTCGGTCAGGTCGTAGTACTGATTAAACTCGCGGGACAACCCGTGAACGTTCTTCAGCGGTGTGCGGATAATCTCGTCCTCCGGCAGTCTCGTGGCATGCGCGTGAGCGTTCGACTGCCCCATCACGATAAGGAGCGGAGCGTCGTTTTTTGAAAAAGTCATGTCGTACCTTCCTTTATGGATACACTGAATAAATCAGATTTTCGCGGAAAAAGTCCCTGGATTTATGGGCTTTTTTCCGCGAAAACAACCTTGAATCAGTGCTTCCTTATGTTCTCCGCGGTTCCCCCTCCGCGGCACAGATATGATTCCTCAGCCTTCCTGCTGTTTCTTTTCGTCGTTCTTTCTGATCTCGACACGGCGGATCTTTCCGCTCGTGGTCTTCGGGAGCTCATCGACGAACTCGATGACGCGCGGGTACTTGTAAGGCGCTGTCGTGACCTTGACGTGGTTCTGGAGCTCCTTTATGAGTTCAGGTCCTGCCTTCTCCTTCCATGTCTTCACGAGCACGATGGTAGCCTTGACGACCTGACCGCGGACCGGGTCGGGTACAGCCGTGACCGCGCACTCGAGCACAGACGGGTGTGTCAGAAGCGCGCTCTCGACCTCGAACGGACCGATGCGGTAGCCGGAGCACTTGATGACATCGTCATTGCGTCCCTCGAACCAGAAGTAGCCGTCGGAGTCACGCCATGCCATATCTCCGGTGTTATAGACGCCGTCCTTCCATGAGCGCTTCATCGCCTCTTCGTCGTGCAGGTACTCCATGAAGAGACCGAGCGGATGCTTTCCGCCGTTCTTTATCACGATAGAGCCGACGATACCGTCCTCACAGCTGTTTCCGTTCTCATCGACAATGTCAATATCGAAGAGCGGATTCGGCTTGCCGGTGGAGCCGACCTTTATCTCGTCCCAGCCCCAGTTCGCGAGCAGGACAGGTGACTCGGACTGTCCGAAGCCCTCGTAGATAGTATGTCCGGTCGCCTCGCGGAAACGCTTGACGACCTCCGGATTGAGCGGTTCTCCCGCCGTGCCGCAGTGATGTATAGTTGAGAAATCGCACCCCGACATATCCTCCTTGATGAGGAACCTGTAAATCGTCGGCGGAGCGCAGAACGTCGTCAGCTTCAGGTGGTCGATCGCCGCGAGCAGATGCGCCGGGACGAACTTGTCAGTGTCATACGCGACATTGACCGCGCCGCAGATCCACTGACCGTATATCTTGCCCCAAGCGAACTTCGCCCAGCCGGAGTCGGAGACAGTCAGATGCCGCCCCTCGTCCTCGACCTTCTGCCAGAAATGCGCGGTCGTTATGTGCCCGAGCGGGTAAAGGAAATTATGCGTGATCATCTTCGGCATTCCGGTCGTTCCGGAGGTGAAGTACATCAGCATAGTGTCGAAATTGGTCGTCGCATCGTCACCGGTCGGTCTCACGAAATCCGGGGACGCGGCGGCGGTCAGCTTTCTCATGTCGAGGAACTCCTCGCCGAAGCGCTCAGCGATATCGTCGCCGACAAGTCCGACGTGAACGAGAGTCTTGCACTTATGGCGCGAGTTCTTGATATGACCGATTATGTTGTCGTCCTCGGCGGCGATTATCATCTTCACCTCCGCGGCGTCGCAGCGGTAGATTATATCCTTCTCCGTGAGCTGGAAAGACGCCGGGATAGAGGTGGCGCCGAGCTTGCAGAGCGCGACCAGCGTGAACCAGACCTCCGGGCGCTGCTTCAGTATCAGCAGCACGCGATCGCCCTTCCTTATCCCGAGCGAACAGAGCAGGTTCGCTATCCTGTCCGACTGCTCCTTCACGTCGCCGAACGTGAAATGCTTCTCTTCCCCGGCGTCGTTCAGCCAGATGAGCGCGGGCTTCGACGGCTCGAGGCGCGCGTACTCGTCGACGATATCATATCCGAAGTTGAAGTTCTCCGGGGCGGTTATTCTGTAGTTTTCCCTGAAATCCTCATAGCTGTCAAAATCCGTGCGGGGCAGGTATTTTGATAAAAAGTTCATTTTATATTTTTCCTTACATTATGGGGAGACCATGATCAGAAATGATCGCGGTTATTTTCTGTTCTTCTGATTCTCGTTTATGACCGTCAGGAACTTCGATACTGTCCCGATGGCGCGCTGACCGTGCGGGAAAGACGGGTTGAAGTATATAGAGTCGCCCGCTCTGAGGACGTACTCCTTGCCGTTTATGTTCACGGCGACCGTACCCTCAAGGACAAGGTTGAACTCCTGCCCCTCATGGCATACAAGGTCCGGTATCGTGTCAGTGGGATCGAGCGTGACAATCATCGGCTCCATCTCGCGGTCGATATAGTTGTACGCGAGCGAAGTGAAGCGGTAGCCCTTATAGCGGTCGACCGCGAGCCCGTTGCCCTGCCTTACTATCGTGTAGTCGACCATTCTGGGCTCATCCCCGAGGAGAAGCACGGTCGGGTCGACATTCAGCTCGCCCGCGATGAGATACAACTTGCCGACCGGAATATCCGTGACGGCGTTCTCGTAGTCGTCGTAAACCTCGCGGCTGACTCCGATATTCGCGGCGATCGTGTCCGGGTCTATCTCAAGTATCGTGCGCAGCTCGCGCACTCGCGCGGCAATCTGTTCTACCTGTGGCAGCATAATTCTTTCCTTTCGTAATTTCATTTCATAATTCCTTGAAATTTGCGTAAAGGGGAAAGTCTGAAAATAAATTTTCAGACCAAACAGTTTTGAGGCTTTCACGACATGGGGTCGTGAATTTTGAAAGACGGACAAGCCGTCTTTCAAAACCGCCTCAAAACTGTAAGATGGTGCGAAAAATTTGTAATAGCCATGATTTCCGTAAAATTTGCGCCGGTCGGGCAGTAAAACTGAGAATATCGCGCCGCGCGTCCCCTTATTCTTTATATTATATCATGGATCACCGAAAATTTCAAGTGTAATATTCAACAATAAAAACGCCGACGCTTCACGCAATCTGAATGAAAAAGCTGCCCCTCCGGAAGAAAGGCAGCTTATATCATGATTTTTCGGCAAGAAAAATTATTTTGCCGAGATCACGTTCATATAAAATTTATTATCGTTGAATTCTATTTTACCGATATTTTTTTGCTCCGGCAGTTATAAAGTCTTTTCCGGTCACTCCAAGTCCATGAACCTTGCGATGAGCTTCTCGCTCTCAGCCGCCGCTTTTTTCTCCATCGACGCGAATTTCGACGCGAACTCTCCGGAGCCGTTCCTTATCTGCTCGCGCGGAGCGTAGCAGAGACCGCCGAAGCCGCTTCCGTAGATGACCGCGATGTCTGCCGTCAGGTTGCTTCTGATCATGTCGATCATCCTGACCGATATATCGTCGCGCGCGTACTTGTTCTTCAGCACCGTCTCGTAGTAGACCGGCAGAACGTCATTGTACCCGCGGAACGCCATCTCCTCGAGCACCGCGCAGACCGCGTCGGTCTTCTGACAGTTGTACGGAAGCGCCATGAAGCGCATGACCTCATAGACGGTCGAGAAATAGTTCTCCTGATCTTTATTGTATTTCGGTATCGGAACGATCCCGTAGTCGTCGGTCATCTCGCGCAGGAGCTCCGCCGTCGTGAACTGACCGAACATGAAGAGACTCGTGCCGCTGACGAACTTCGCGCTGTTGAGTCCAGCCTCGATACTCTCTTCCTTGTCGCCGTAGAAGATTCCGTCCGACTTTTTCGCGAGAGTGAAGAGGTCAGAGATGACATTCATCGTCCGCTCGCTGTTCATCACTATGTACGGTATGCCTTCCTTGTCGCGCTCGGTGATACGCGCGCCGGAACAGAAGAGAAGGCTCATTATGTCGTCGTTCCAGCAGAGGACTGTGCCGAGACGGTCGTCACGGTCGATCTTGCCATCGTTGTT